>NZ_CP120983.1:5570399-5879865 GCF_030719215.1 Streptomyces sp. Alt3
CTGCGCCCCGACGGCTCCGTACGCCCGGCCGCCGAGCCGCAGGTGCTGCTCGGCGTCGTCGAGGACGTGGCGTACGACAGCCAGAGTTTCGACCTGGCACCCGGCGACAGCCTCCTCTGCGTCACCGACGGGGTGACGGAGCGGCGCTCGGGGCGGCTGATGTTCGACGACGGTGACGGCCTCGCACGGGTCCTGGCGGGCTGCGCGGGGCTTACCGCCGCCGGGATGGCCGACCGGATCAAGCAGGCCGTCCACGCCTTCGCCGAGCGCCCGCCCGACGACGACCTGGCCCTGCTGGTGCTCCAGGTCGACGGGGGGCGGCACACGGCTGTGCGGGATGACTCCGCGGGCGAGTGACAATGGACGGTATGCCTTCCGTACTGCCCGATGGTGAGCCCGTGCCCGACGACGGGGCGCTGCCCCGCCATGCCCTGGAAGGCGCCGCCGGCCGTCCGCTCGGTTTCTACCTGCACGTGCCCTACTGCGCCACCCGCTGCGGCTACTGCGACTTCAACACCTACACCGCGACCGAGCTGCGTGGTTCCGGGGGCGCCCTGGCGTCCCGGGACAACTACGCCGCCCATCTCGTCGAGGAGGTCCGCCAGGCCCGCAAGGTGCTCGGCGACGACCCCCGTCCCGTCCGCACGGTCTTCGTCGGCGGCGGTACGCCGACGCTGCTGCCCGCCGCCGACCTCGTCCGGATGCTCGCGGCGATCCGTGAGGAGTTCGGGCTGGCGGAGGACGCGGAGATCACCACGGAGGCCAACCCGGAGTCCGTCGACCCGGCCTATCTCGCGGCACTCCGGGAGGGCGGCTTCAACCGCGTCTCCTTCGGCATGCAGAGCGCCCGGCAGCACGTCCTGAAGGTCCTGGACCGCACCCACACGCCCGGCAGGCCCGAGGCCTGTGTCGCCGAGGCCCGCGCGGCCGGCTTCGAGCACGTCAACCTCGACCTGATCTACGGCACCCCCGGTGAGTCCGACGACGACTGGCGGGCCTCCCTGGACGCGGCGATCGGCGCAGGACCCGACCACGTGTCGGCGTACGCGCTGATCGTGGAGGAGGGGACCCAGCTCGCCCGCCGCATCCGCCGGGGCGAGGTCCCGATGACGGACGACGACGTCCACGCCGACCGCTACCTGATTGCCGACGAGGCGATGGCGGCCGCGGGTTTCTCCTGGTACGAGGTGTCGAACTGGTCCCGTACGCCCGAGGGCCGCTGCCTGCACAACGAGCTGTACTGGCGCGGGGCCGACTGGTGGGGCGCCGGACCGGGCGCGCACAGCCATGTCGGAGGGGTGCGCTGGTGGAACGTCAAGCACCCCGGGGCCTACGCGCAGGCACTCGCCGAGGGCCGCTCGCCGGGGGCCGGCCGTGAGGTGCTCGGGGACGAGGACCGGCGGGTCGAGCGGATCCTGCTGGAGCTGCGGCTCGTCGAGGGCTGCCCGCTGTCCCTGCTCGCTCCCGCAGGTCTCGCGGCGGCCGCCCGCGCCGTGACCGACGGGCTGCTGGAGCCCGGACCGTACGGTGAGGGACGCGCGGTCCTCACCCTCCGCGGCCGGCTGCTGGCCGACGCCGTGGTGCGGGACCTGGTGGACTAGCCGGCCAGGACGCCCGACGAGCCGCCGAGCCCGCCGAGCCCGCATGCTCGGCACCGGGAGAGGCCTCAGCCGCCCCCCCCGGAGCACCCCTACGGCACCCGGCAGTCCGCGCGGGTGAGCGGTGTGCGGTCACCCGCGGCCCGGCCGCACACGCTGCGGCTCCGGGCGTCCGGGCCCGGGCGGGTGACCTCGACGACGTCCAGGCCGTGCACCCTCTGGTCGGTGTAGGGAATCGTCCCCCGGAAGGTGATCGTCCCGGTCGGCATGTCGTGCAGGGCCACCGAGTACAGCGTCGCCCAGGTCTCTGCCGCGCTCTGCGGGTTGTCGCTGCGGGTGGCCGCCGCGTAGAGGGCCGCCGTCGCCTGGTAGGAGATGACGGTCTGCCCGCTGGTGAACAGCCGGTCCTCGTACGGGCGCTCCTTCGGCAGGGCGGGCAGCTGCTGTCCCTCGGGGAGCAGCGACTGCAGCGCCTTGCGGGAGTCCTCGTAGAACGCCCGGCCCCCGCCCTGGCTCATCGGTGCGAGGGCGCCGTAGTAGAGCGTGACCTTGTCCGCGAGCTTCGTCGCGTCGTCGAACCGTGCCTTGGTGAGGTCGTCGCCCGTGAAGACCGTGATGGCCTTGTCCGAACAGCCCGCCGTCTGCCCGAGGCCGGACATCAGCGTGTTGACGTCCTCGACCCGGCCGGCGAAGTACAGGGCGTCGGGCACGCGCTCCGCCCCGCAGATGGCGTGCAGGGGCGCGTCGAGATTGGCGGAGTTGCCGTCCTTCGACAGGGAGTACCGGGTGTCGGAGACCAGGGCGAAGCCCGACTCCTTCAGCATCCGCAGACCGACCCGGCGCTGCTCGGTCGTGTAACGGTCCTTGTCCTCGTTGCCCACCTTCCTGGACAGGACGACGGCCTGCGGATCCTCCAGCCGGTCCGCCAGCTGGCCGGCGACGAGCCCGACGGCGTCCGCCTGCTCCTCGTCGGTGGCGGCCAGACCGAAGTAGTTCGGGTACTCACGGGCCAGGTCGCTGCCCGAGTTCGTGGTGTCCACCACGGGCAGCCCGGCGCGCTGGAGGAGCCCGGTGACCGCCGCGCTCTCCGTGGTGTTGCGTCCGAGGCCCACCACGCCGACGACGGAGGAGTCCCGCCGGGCCACCTCGATGATCTTCTTGACCGCCGTCGTCTGCCGCAGCATGTCCTGGCCGCCGTTGGCCGTCAGCACCCGGAGCTTGACGGAACGATTCGCCGTGTCGTTGACGAACCGCTGGTGCAGGTAGACGCCGGTCAGCTCCTCCAGGCCCTTGCGGGTGTCCTCGCGGTTCGTGTCGGTGCCCGTCAGCGGGCCCGCGTAGACGACGGTGACACGCGGCGCTCCCGGCGGGATGCCGGCGTTCTGCTCGCGTATCGCCTGCTCGATCCGCTCGAAGGTGACGCCCTTGCCCACCCCGTTGAGCTGGAGGGTGTTGCCCTCGGCGAAGCGCACCTGCGGGACCGTCGCCACCCCCACGCACTCGTCGGCGCCCCCGGGTCCGGCCAGTCTGACCGAGTCCGTGCTCCGGCCCACGAGCGGGCCGTAGCAGTACGTCTCCTTCCAGTGCGCGCTCCACAGGAAGGTCCCCAGCAGCGCGCAGACCAGCACGAGGGTGACGGTCCTCCGCGACATCACCCACCACGCCCAGGTACGGCGTACGCGGTGGGTGACGAGCTGGAGGTGGGCGTGTTCGTGGGTCAGCTGCTCGGAGGACAGGGGCAGCCGCAGCACCCAGGCCAGCGTCACGGCCGCCGCCGGCGCCTGCCCCACGCTCAGGTCCTCGACCCAGGTCTCGTACCGTGCGCGGGCCCCCGTGCTCGCCCCGGCGTTCGCGGGCGGCTCCGGCGGCAGCGGCGGGGTGTGCCGCATGATCCGGTCGGCGGGCAGGGAGGCCAGGAGCAGCAGCGGATCCACCTCGCTGCGCCGCGAACGCACGTTGTTGACGGCGTTGATCAGCAGGACGCCGCCGTTGTCCTGGGTGGCCGTGGGGAGGAAGACCACCGGCGGGACGGTGCGCTTGCCGCGACGCCAGTCCGGGGCGTGCGCCCGGTAGCTGTCCAGCAGGTCCTCCAGCAGCGCCTGGACCCGCAGCTCCAGATGGAACTGGCGCGCGTGCTCGTCGCCGGCCGCCGCGTCGGCCACCCGCTCGGCGACGGCGGCCGCCCGCGCCCGGATCACCCGCCACGAACCGCTGGGGGAGAAGCGCGACCAGCCGTCGGACGGGTACGCGGTGCTCGACGCGGCGAGGGACGACGTGGTCGCGAGCCATCTGCTGGCCCCGCGCAGCCAGAGCAGCGGCGGCGCCGCCCTCGTCATCAGCCGTACGACCGCCAGGCCGAGCAGGGCCGCGGCGGCCACCAGGGCGGTGAGCACCCAGCCGATCTCGCCGAGCAGCACGCTGAGCACGGCGATGAAGACGGCCCCCAGGAAGGTCTCCGGGCGGACCGAGGCGCGCAGGGAGTCCCACCAGCTGTTGCGCCCCGACCGGCTCGGCCGCCAGCGCAGGCTGCCCAGCTGTTCCAGGATCCGTTCGTCGCGCTCCCGGGCGGAACCCCGGCCCGGCTGTGCGACGACCGTCGCGGTGGCCTGCTCGATGGCCGCGAGCAGCCGGGAGCGGGGAAAGACGAACGGCTTGTACTGCGAGGTGCCCCGGGTCTCCCAGGGCCGCTCGGTGAGGGCGCGGACCATGGAGAGCGCCGCCTCGTACGGGGTGTCACCGCCCCCGTCGAGGAGCTTCACCGGGACCCGGCGCAGCTGGTTCGCACGGTGGACCTGGTGGACGATCTGCTCGACCCTGGCGTCGGTCTCCGGGCCGGCGGAGGCGTCCTCGGCCTGCGCGACGACCAGAGGCATCACCGGCCGGTTGACCCGGTACTGGTCGATCAGCTGCTGCATGAGGTGGAAGACGGCGGAGGCCGCCTCGTTCTCCGCACTGTCCCGCCACACTTCGCGCGTCATCAGCCCCGTGCCTTCCCCTGAGCCCGGCCCTGCCGTCATCACTCAATAACGGATGGTCCGTGTGTGGCGCAGGTGTTCACGGGGATCGATACCGGATCCTCCTCGACGCTACCGGGACATCAGGCAGGAAGGGTGACGAAGTCGATCAATTCCTCCACGCGGCCCAGCAGTTGCGGTTCCAGGTCCTTGTAGGAGCCGACCCTGGACAGGATGTGCTGCCAGGCGGCTCCCGTGTTCTCCGGCCAGCCCAGCGCGCGGCACACGCCGGTCTTCCAGTCCTGGCCGCGCGGCACGGCCGGCCACCCGGGGATGCCCACGGACGACGGCTTCACGGCCTCCCACACGTCGATGTACGGATGCCCCACCACCAGCACGTCGGCGTCGGTGACCTGAGCGGCGATCCGGGACTCCTTCGAGCCGGGGACCAGGTGGTCGACCAGCACCCCGAGCCGGGCGTCCGGGCCGGGTGCGAACTCCCGCACGATCGCGGGGAGGTCGTCCACACCCTCCAGGTACTCCACCACCACGCCCTCGATGCGCAGGTCGTCGCCCCAGACCCGCTCCACGAGCTCGGCGTCGTGCCGCCCCTCCACATAGATCCGGCCCGCGCGCGCCACCCGTGCCCGCGCCCCGGGGACCGCCACCGAACCGGAGGCGGTCCGCGCGGGCCGGACCGGGCCGCCGGCCGACGGACGCACGAGCGTGACCACCTTCCCCTCCAGCAGGAAGCCGCGGGGCTCCATGGGGAAGACCCGGTGCTTGCCGAAGCGGTCCTCCAGCGTGACCGTCGGCCCCTGTGCCGTCCTCTCGCACCGGATCACCGCGCCGCAGAAGCCGCTGACAACCTCCTCGACCACCAGATCGGGCTCGGCGGGCACCTCCGGGGCGGGGGCGGACTTCTTCCACGGCGGGGTCAGGTCCGGCTGGTAGCTGCGCATGGCACGACGATAAACGGGCGCCCGTTCACGACACGCCGAAGCGGGCGGCGAGTTGATCACGCTGCGCCCGTACGAACGCCGCGTCGACGACCGCCCCGTGCCCCGGTACGTACAGCGCGTCCTCGCCGCCCAGTTCGAGCAGCCGGTCCAGAGCGGCCGGCCAGTGCGTGGGGACCGCGTCCCGGCCCGCCTGAGGTTCGCCCGACTCCTCGACCAGATCGCCGCAGAGCACCACGACGGGGGAACCGGGCACCAGTACGGCGAGGTCGTGGCCGCTGTGACCGGGGCCCACATTGGCCAGCAGCACCTGGAACCCGTCGCCGAGGTCGAGCGTCCACTCGCCGCTCACCTGGTGACGCGGGGGCACCAGGGCGTCCGTGGCGGCCGTGGCGTCCGCCTCGCTCATCCCGTGCCGCATCGCGTCCGCCCGCAGCTCCCCGGCCCCCCGCGCCAGGAGATCCGCCGTCCCGACCGCGCCGTAGACCTCCGCCCCGGAGAACGCGGCCGTGCCCAGCACATGGTCGAAGTGCGGATGGCTCAGTGCGATATGCGTCACCCTCCGGCCCAGCAGGGCCTCCGCCTGGGTCCTCAGTTCCACACCCTCCCGGAGCGTCGAACCCGTGTCGTGGAGCAGCACGCCGTCCGCCCCGGCCACCAGCGTCACGGTCGCGTCCCAGACGGGCAGGCGCCGCCGCCCGATACCGTTGCCCAACCGCTCCCAGCCGAACTCTTCCCAAGAGACATCCATACAGCGACGCTATCGGCAACGACCTGCACGGTCCCACGACGGCGTGGCCGGTCGCCCTTGCCCACGCCCCACCCCGCCCCCGTACACTGACCGGGGGGATTGCTGGCACTCGAACGCACAGAGTGCCAGGCAGACGCCGAAGAACCACAGCTGGAGGTGTGCGCGGTGCTCAGCGAACGCAGACTCGAAGTGCTGCGCGCCATCGTCCAGGACTATGTCGGCACCGAGGAGCCCGTCGGCTCCAAGGCGCTCACGGAGCGGCACAGCCTCGGGGTCTCCCCGGCGACCGTCCGCAACGACATGGCGGTGCTGGAGGACGAGGGCTTCATCGCCCAGCCGCACACGAGTGCGGGGCGCATTCCGACGGACAAGGGCTACCGGCTCTTCGTCGACAAGCTCGCGGGCGTCAAGCCCCTGTCGTCGCCGGAGCGCCGGGCCATTCAGAATTTCCTCGACGGCGCGGTCGACCTCGACGACGTCGTGGGCCGCACGGTCCGGCTGCTCGCGCAGCTGACCAGGCAGGTCGCCGTCGTGCAGTACCCCTCACTGACCCGGTCGACGGTCCGGCACGTGGAGCTGCTCTCACTGGCTCCCGCGCGGCTGATGCTCGTGCTGATCACGGACACGGGCCGGGTCGAGCAGCGTATGATCGATTGCCCTGCACCGTTCGGTGACACGTCACTGGCGGATCTGCGGGCCCGGCTCAACAGCCGGGTCGTCGGACGCCGCTTCGCGGACGTCCCGCAGCTGGTGCAGGATCTTCCGGAGTCCTTCGAGACCGAGGACCGGGGAACCGTTTCGACGGTGCTCTCCGTTCTCCTGGAGACTCTGGTCGAGGAAACGGAGGAGCGGCTGATCATCGGCGGCACCTCCAACCTCACCCGTTTCGGACACGACTTCCCCGTGATGATCCGTCCGGTGCTGGAGGCACTGGAGGAACAGGTCGTGCTGCTGAAGCTGCTGGGTGAGGCTACGGATTCGGGCATGACCGTACGGATCGGGCACGAGAACGCCCACGAGGGCCTCAACGCCACGTCCGTCGTCGCGGTCGGCTACGGTTCGGGCGACGAGGCAGTCGCCAAACTCGGCGTGGTCGGACCGACCCGCATGGACTACCCCGGAACGATGGGAGCGGTACGCGCAGTGGCACGTTACGTCGGACAGATCCTGGCGGAGTCGTAAGTGGCCACGGACTACTACGCCGTACTCGGCGTGCGCCGCGACGCTTCCCAGGACGAGATCAAGAAGGCATTCCGCAGACTCGCGCGCGAGCTGCACCCGGATGTCAACCCCGATCCGAAGACCCAGGAGCGGTTCAAGGAGATCAACGCCGCCTACGAGGTGCTGTCGGACCCGCAGAAGAAGCAGGTCTACGACCTCGGCGGCGATCCGCTCTCCCAGTCGGGCGGTGGTGGGGCCGGTGGCTTCGGCGCCGGCGGTTTCGGCAACTTCAGCGACATCATGGACGCGTTCTTCGGCAACGCGACGCAGCGCGGGCCCCGTTCGCGGACCCGGCGTGGCCAGGACGCCATGATCAGGCTGGAGATCGACCTCAACGAGGCGGCCTTCGGCACGACCAAGGACATCCAGGTCGACACGGCCGTCGTCTGTACGACCTGCAGCGGCGAGGGCGCGGCACCCGGCACCTCCGCGCAGACCTGTGACATGTGCCGCGGCCGCGGCGAGGTCTCCCAGGTCACCCGGTCGTTCCTCGGCCAGGTCATGACCTCGCGCCCCTGCCCGCAGTGCCAGGGCTTCGGCACGGTCGTGCCGACCCCGTGCCCCGAGTGCGCCGGTGACGGCCGCATCCGCTCGCGGCGCACGCTTACCGTGAAGATCCCCGCAGGTGTCGACAACGGCACCCGGATCCAGCTCGCGGGAGAGGGCGAGGTCGGCCCCGGCGGCGGCCCCGCCGGCGACCTGTACGTCGAGATCCACGAGGTCTCGCACGCCGTGTTCCAGCGGCGCGGCGACGACCTGCACTGCACGGTCACCATCCCGATGACGGCCGCGGCCCTGGGCACCCAGGTGCCGCTGGAGACGCTCGACGGCCTGGAGGAGATCGACATCCGGCCGGGCACCCAGTCCGGCCAGTCGGTCCCGCTGCACGGGCGCGGCATCACGCACCTGCGCGGCGGCGGACGCGGTGACCTGATCGTGCACGTCGAGGTCATGACCCCGACGAAGATGGACCCCGAGCAGGAGCGCCTGCTGCGGGAGCTGGCCAAGCTGCGAGGCGAGGAGCGGCCCACGGGCCAGTTCCAGCCGGGACAGCAGGGGCTGTTCTCCCGCCTGAAGGACGCCTTCAACGGCCGCTGAACCCTGTCACCACGACGCCCGCCGGTCTCCGCACCGGCGGGCGTCGCCGTGTCCGCGGCGGTGTTCCCGTCCGGGTGAAAGGGCTGATTCGGCACGATCCGCCGGACGTGGCACGATGCGGTCATGTCCTCGCCCCTCACCGCTCTCTGCCGGTACCCGATCGTGCAGGCACCTATGGCGGGAGGCGCCTCCCGGCCGGAGCTGGCCGCCGCGGTCTCCGAGTCCGGAGGGCTGGGGTTCCTCGCCGCCGGCTACAAGACGGCGGACGGGATGTACAACGAGATCAAGCAGCTCAGGAGGCTGACCGGCCGTCCCTTCGGCGTCAATCTCTTCATGCCGCAGCCCCTCGTCGCCGACCCGGGAGCCGTCGAGGTCTACCGCCACCAGCTCGCCGGCGAGGCGGCCTGGTACGAGACCCCCCTGGGCGACCCGGACGCCGGCGGGGACGACGGGTACGACGCCAAGGTCGCGATCCTGCTGCACGACCCCGTACCCGTGGTCTCCTTCACCTTCGGCTGCCCCACCCGCGAGGTCCTCGACGCGTTCGCCGCCGCCGGCACGCTCACCGTCGTCACGGTCACCTCGCCCCAGGAGGCGAGGAACGCCGCGTGGTCGGGCGCGGCCGCACTCTGTGTCCAGGGCGTCGAGGCCGGCGGCCACCAGTCGACGCACCGCGACGATCCCCAGGGCGGCCTCACGGGCACCGGACTGCTCGCCCTGACCGCCGAGATCCGCGAGTCCGTCGACCTGCCGGTCATCGCGGCCGGCGGGCTGATGCGCGGCTCCCAGATCACCGCCGTCCTGGCGGCCGGGGCCGACGCCGCGCAGCTCGGCACGGCGTTCCTGCCCTGCCCGGAGTCGGGTGCGCACCCGCTGCACAAAGAGGCCCTGACCAACCCGCTGTTCGTGACGACGGCTCTGACCCGGGCGTTCTCCGGCCGCCCCGCACGCGGACTGGTTAACCGGTTCGTACGGGAGCACGGCCCGTACGCCCCCGCCGCCTACCCGCAGGTGCACCAGCTGACCAGCGGGCTGCGCGGGGCGGCGGCCAAGGCCGGGGACGCCCAGGGCATGGCCCTCTGGGCGGGTCAGGGCCACCGGATGGCACGCGAGCTGCCCGCCGGGGAACTCGTGGAACTGCTCGCGGCAGAAACGGAAGCCGCGCGTGCGGCAGTGAGTGTGAGGAGTGCCCAGTGACGGCACCGGTCTTCGTCGTCGAACAGCTGCCCAGCGGCCCGGAGTTCGTCCTGGACGGACCCGAGGGACGGCACGCGGTGTCCGTGAAGCGGCTGAACCCGGGCGAGGACGTCGTCCTGACCGACGGGCAGGGCCGCTGGGCCGAAGGCGTCGTACGGGCGGCCGAGGGCAAGGACCGGCTCGTGGTCACCGGCCTGGAGAGCGTCCACGACGAGCCCGCGCCCGTGCCCTTCGTCACCGTCGTCCAGGCGCTGCCCAAGGGGGACCGCGGTGAGCTCGCCGTGGAGACGATGACCGAGACGGGCGTCGACGCGATCGTGCCCTGGCAGGCCGCGCGCTGCATCACGCAGTGGAAGGGCGACCGAGGTCTCAAGTCCCTCGCCAAATGGCGCAGCACCGCGCGTGAGGCGGGGAAGCAGTCCCGCCGGGTGCGCTTCCCCGAGGTGGCCGGGGTCATGACGACCAAACAGGTTGCCGTGCTGCTGGCCGCGGCGGACTTCGCGGGCGTCCTGCACGAGGGCCGGGACAGCGGCAGCGAACCGCTCGCCACCGCCGAACTCCCCGCAGGCGGGACGATCGTGTTGGTCGTGGGCCCGGAGGGCGGGGTGTCGCCCCAGGAGCTGGCCGCCTTCGCGGAGGCGGGAGCGCCCGCGTACCGGCTCGGGCCCAGCGTGCTGCGCACCTCGACCGCGGGGACCGCGGCTGCGGCCCTGCTGATGGGACGCACCGGGCGCTGGAGCTGACAGCCGCCCGCCCCGCCCGGCCGGATAGCATGCCGGTGTACTGATCACGAGGACCCAACGACCGAGGAGGCCGGGCCATGGCGGGTGAGCCGCAGACCGACTGCCTGTTCTGCAAGATCGTTACTGGGGACATCCCGGCGACCATCGTCCGCGAGAGCGGGACGACCATCGCCTTCCGCGACATAAACCCCCAGGCCCCGACCCACGTCCTGGTCATCCCCAAGGCGCACTACCCGGACGCCGCCGCCCTCGCCGCGGGCGACCCGCAGGCCGCCGCCGACGTGCTGCGCGAGGCGGGCCTGGTAGCCGCCGACGAGAAGATCACCGAGGCCGGTTACCGCATCGTGCTCAACACCGGAGCCGGCGCCGGCCAGACCGTGTTCCACGCGCACGCCCACGTCCTGGGCGGACGCGGGATGCAGTGGCCCCCCGGTTAGCAGGCCGCCACCGTGTCCGTACGAGAGCTCGTGGTCCTCGGCACCGCCAGTCAGGTGCCGACCCGCCACCGCAACCACAACGGCTACCTGCTGCGCTGGGACGGGGAGGGCATCCTCTTCGACCCCGGCGAGGGGACCCAGCGCCAGATGCTTCGGGCGGGCGTCGCCGCGCACGACATCAACCGGATCTGCGTCACCCACTTCCACGGCGACCACGCGCTGGGCCTGGCGGGCGTGATCCAGCGGATCAATCTCGACCAGGTCCCGCACCCCGTCACCGCGCACTTCCCGGCGAGCGGGCAGCGCTTCTTCGACCGTCTGCGGTACGCGACGGCCTACCGGGAGTCGGTCGAGCTGACCGAGGCACCGGTGGCCGCCGACGGGGTCCTCGCCACCACCGACGCGTACACCCTCGACAGCCACCGGCTCTCGCACCCCGTCGAGTCCTACGGCTACCGGCTCACCGAGCCCGACCGGCTGCGCATGCTGCCGGCGAAGCTGGCCGAGCACGGCATCGCGGGGCCCGACGTCGGACGGATCCAGCGGGACGGCGTCCTGCGCGGCATCCCCCTGGACGAGGTCTCCGAGACGCGCCGCGGACAGCGCTGCGCGTTCGTCATGGACACCCGGCTCTGCGACGGCGCGTTCGCCCTCGCGGAGAAATGCGACATGCTGGTCATCGAGTCGACGTTCCTCGACGAGGACGGCCGGCTCGCCGCCGACCACGGTCACCTCACCGCCGGCCAGGCGGCCCGGGTGGCGAAGGAGTCCGGCGTACGGCACCTCGTGCTGACGCACTTCTCCCAGCGCTACACGGACCCCGACGCCTTCGAGCGCCAGGTCAGGGCAGCCGGCTTCGACGGTGAACTGACCATCGCCCAGGACCTGATCAGGGTCCCGGTACCCACCCGCCACACGTAACGAGAACCCCGTGCACCTCCCCAAAGCCGAACTCCACCTCCACATCGAAGGAACCCTCGAACCCGAGCTGGCCTTCGCACTGGCCGCGCGCAACGGCGTGGACCTGCCCTACGCGGACACCGAGGAGCTGCGCAAGGCGTACCTCTTCGAGGACCTGCAGACCTTCCTCGACCTGTACTACGCCCTGATGGCAGTGCTGCGCACCGAGGAGGACTTCGCCGAGCTGGCCGACGCCTACCTCGCCCGCGCAGCCACCCAGGGCGTCCGGCACGCGGAGATCTTCTTCGACCCGCAGGCCCACACCGACCGGGGCGTCCCGATCGGTACGGTCATCGAGGGGCTCGGCAGGGCGCTGGACCGCAGCGAGGAGACGCACGGCATCTCCACCCAGCTGATCATGTGCTTCCTGCGCGACAAGTCCGCGGAGTCGGCGCTGGAGACCCTGGAGGCCGCGAAGCCGTACGTCCACCGCATCAGCGCCGTCGGCCTCGACTCGGCGGAGGTCGGCCACCCGCCCGCGAAGTTCCGCGAGGTGTACGCGGCCGCCACGGCCCTCGGCCTGCGCAAGGTCGCCCACGCGGGCGAGGAGGGCCCGCCGGAGTACATCCGGGAGGCCCTGGACGTCCTCGGCGTCGAGCGGATCGACCACGGTCTGCGCTGCATGGAGGACCCGGACCTGGTCGACCGACTGGTCTCCGAGCGGATCCCGCTGACGCTCTGCCCGCTGTCCAACGTACGGCTGCGCGCCATCGACGTCCTGGAGCAGCATCCGCTGCGGTCGATGATGGACGCGGGGCTCCTCTGCACGGTGAACTCCGACGACCCCGCCTACTTCGGCGGTTACGTCGGAGACACCTTCCACGCCGTCCACGAGGCGCTCGGCCTGGACCGCGAGCAGCTGCGCACCCTGGCCCGCAACTCCTTCGAGGCGGCCTTCCTCGACCACGACGAGGAGCGCAGGGCGCGCTACTACTCCGAGGTCGAGGCGTACGAGTTCGACTGACCGGCACCGCCGGCCGGCCCGGCCGTGCGGAACGCGCTCCGGCCCAGCCGCCTGCGCCGTAGCGCGGGCACGCTGATCTCCGTGACCGCCTGTTCCGGCGCACCCAGCTTGGGCACCGCGCCGGACAGGCTGTTGGTCGTGGCCGCGAGCAGTGCCGCCGGGGCACCACCCCTGCGCCGGACGGAACCGGGCACCAGCGGCCGGCCGCCGGTGTGCAGAGCAACCGCGGTGACGGGGGCCGCGACCAGGAGCGTCGCGGCTCCCAGGATCAGGCCCATCACCGCATAGCCCGCCTGCTCGGAGAGCACGCTGCCGAGCAGGGGGCCGCACGCCGTGCCGACGGACGAGGCCGAGCCCGCGAGGACCGCCCAGCGGCCGCGCACGTCCAGCGAGGCCGCCAGCCCGATCAGATACGACAGGACCACCGGGTAGAAGGTGTTCCACGCGATCTCACCGGTCGCGAACGATCCCAGGTCATCGGCCGAGGAGCTCAGCACGATGCTCCCGGCGATGATCATCGTCCCGAGGCCGATCGGAACCGCGCGCCCGAGCCGGGCTCCCAGCATGCCCGCCCCCATCACGCCGAGCAGTCCCGCACCCAGCGCGGCGGCGAACACGGCGCCGATGGTCACCTCGGAGAGGCCGACCTGGACGGCGCCGATGCGGCTGCTCACACCCCACAGGGCGTTCTGCGCCATGGACCAGACGAGCATCCCGCCCGCCAGCACCAGTCCGGACCGCCGGTGCGGCAGCCGCCCCTGCACCGGTGACGTCCCGCCGGCCGGCGAGGAGCCGCCGAGCCTGGAGGTGGCGGGCCAGACGAGCAGGGCGACCAGCGCGATGGACGCGAACGGCAGCCGGTGACCGCCACCCAGGTGAGGGATCGTCAGATAGAGGGCGCCCGCCGTCGCGGAGACGCTGAGCAGCCCGAGTGACGAGGTCCGGTGCGGATCCTTCTGCGCGGCGATGCCGGATGCCGCGACGGCGGTCGCCGTGCCCGATCCGAATCCGCCGACGACGACTCCCAGGATCACCAGGGGCATCGAGGTGGTCAGGGCCGCGCAGCCGTACCCGAGCGCGGCGAGCAGCAGCCCCGCGCGCGCCGGTCTCCGCGACCCGAATCTGTCGACGCGTCCGGCCAGCGCGAAGCCGGCCGAGGCCGAGCTGAGCAGCAGGGCGCTGCCGACCAGACCGGCCTGTGCGGAACTGAGGCCCAGATAGGTGCTGAGACGGCCGACGATGGTGGGGAGCAGGTAGGCGGCGAGGTAACCGGCGGTGAACACGGCGACCAGGGGCCACGCGGCGCGAGGGCGCGAGGACATGGGCGTTCCCGAAGACATGCCTGAGAAGGCGGAAGAAGGCAGGGGAGGGTAAGGCGGGGCAAGGCAGGGGAGGGCAAGACAGGGGTGTGGCAGGGGAGGGTGGAGCGAGAAAAGCGGGAGGAGCGGCACCCGTCGTCAACCGTCCCGAACGGTGCTCGCGGGGCAATTTGTATCAAGCGCGCCCTGGCGACGGAAAGTCGGCTCGATGTGATCTGGGTCACATACATGTTTATGCGTCATCAGGCCGGGTAGCTGCGCATGTTTATGCAGGTGGGAGTGAGTGTGCGCGGCCCGGCGCGGGCCCTCCGGATACGGGGGCGGATCCGGCACACTGGCCGGATCTCGCACTGTTCAGATCTGCCACGGCCGGGGAGCGCACGGTGAGCACTACGAATCCAGGCATCGACCCGCTGCTCGGGCTGCGCGCACCGCAGGACCCGGCCTGCGACGTCTTCCTGACCGGCACGGTCTTCCTCGACATCATCTTCACCGGCCTGGACAGCGCGCCGGTGCGCGGGACGGAGTCCTGGGCGCGAGGGATGGGATCCAGTCCCGGAGGCGTCGCCAACATGGCCACCGCACTCGCCCGGCTCGGCCTGCGCACCTCGCTGGCAGCCGCGTTCGGCGACGACCACTACGGCGAGTACTGCTGGGACGCCCTCGAACAGGGCGAGGGCATCGACCTGTCCATGTCGCACACGGTGCCCGGCTGGCACTCACCCGTCACCGTCTCGATGGCCTACGAGGGCGAACGCACGATGGTCTCGCACGGCCACGAGGCGCCGCCCCCGGCCGCCTCCGAGGTGCCGGGCGGCACGTTTCCGCACTGCCCGCCCCGCGCCCGGGCCGCCATCGCCTCGCTGACCCCCGGCCGCAGCGACCCCTGGGTCGCCTCGGCCGCCCGGAACGGCGCGCTGGTCTTCGCCGATGTGGGCTGGGACGAGACCGGCCGCTGGGACCTGGACGCCCTTCCCGATCTCGGACACTGCCTCGCCTTCCTCCCCAACGCGGAGGAGGCCATGCGCTACACCCGCACGGACTGCCCGCGCGCCGCCGCCCACGCCCTGGCCGAGCGGGTCCCCCTCGCGGTGGTCACCCTCGGGGCGGAAGGCGCCTACGCGGTGGACGGGCGGACGGGGACGGCGGCCGAGGTGCCCGCCATCGAGGTGGAGGCACTCGACCCCACAGGGGCGGGCGACGTCTTCGTCGCCGGGTTCGTCACGGGGACGCTGGCCGGCTGGCCGCTCGCCGACCGCCTGGCCTTCGCCGGGCTCACGGCCGCGCTGTCGGTGCAGGAGTTCGGCGGATCCCTGTCCGCACCCGGATGGGCGGAGGTCGCCGCCTGGTGGCAGCAGGTGCGCACCTGCGCGGACCAGGACCCGGCAGCACTGGAGCGCTACGCCTTCCTGGAGGAGCTGCTCCCCGCCGACAGCAGGGCCTGGCCCCTGCGCCGCGCAGTCCCGACCATCGGGTTCCGTCAGTGAAGGGCGGATGATCACCGGGTAAAACCTCTCGGCGATGTCGGCGGGGAGTCGTACGCTGGTACTCCAGAGGCGGTCGAGCAGCGACAGCCCTGCAACGGGAGGTATGCGCAGGCCCGAGGGCCGGCCCATGACTCAGTCACCCACACAGCAGCAGGCGACGGCCCGGATCAGCATTCCGGCCGCGCACCCCATGGTGATGCTCCTGGGGTCGGGCGATTCGCTACTGCGCGTGATCGAAACGGCGTTCCCGGCCGTCGACATCCATGTCCGGGGCAACGAGATCAGCGCGACTGGAAGCGCGACGGACGTCGCCCTGATCCAGCGCCTGTTCGACGAGATGGTGCTGGTGCTGCGCACCGGTCTGCCGATGACGGAGGACGCTGTGGAACGCTCGATCGCCATGCTCAGGGCGAGCGGGAACGGCAACGGGGAGGGCGCGGAGACCCCCGCAGAGGTGCTCACCCAGAACATCCTCTCCAGCCGTGGCCGCACGATCCGCCCCAAGACGCTCAACCAGAAGCGGTACGTCGACGCGATCGACAAGCACACCATCGTCTTCGGTATCGGCCCCGCGGGCACCGGCAAGACCTACCTCGCCATGGCCAAGGCGGTCCAGGCCCTGCAGTCCAAGCAGGTCAGCCGGATCATCCTGACCAGGCCGGCCGTCGAGGCGGGGGAGCGGCTCGGCTTCCTGCCCGGCACGCTCTTCGACAAGATCGACCCGTATCTGCGCCCGCTCTACGACGCCCTGCACGACATGCTCGACCCCGACTCGATCCCCCGGCTCATGGCCGCGGGCACGATCGAGGTCGCACCGCTGGCCTACATGCGCGGTAGGACCCTGAACGACGCCTTCATCATCCTGGACGAGGCGCAGAACACCAGCGCCGAGCAGATGAAGATGTTCCTCACCCGTCTCGGCTTCGACTCGAAGATCGTCATCACCGGTGACGTCACCCAGGTCGACCTCCCGACCGGCACGAAGAGCGGTCTGCGGCAGGTCCAGGAGATCCTGGACGGCGTCGAGGACGTGCACTTCTCCCGGCTCACCTCCCAGGATGTCGTCCGGCACAAGCTCGTCGGCCGTATCGTCGACGCGTACGAGAAGTACGACAACGCAGAGGGCCGTACCGGCCGCAACGGGAAGTAGTCGCAGCGCACCATGTCGATCGACGTCAACAACGAGTCCGGAACCGAGGTCGACGAGCAGGCGATCCTCGACATCGCCCGCTACGCCCTCGCCCGGATGCGGATCCATCCGCTGTCCGAACTCTCGGTGATCGTGGTGGACACCGCAGCCATGGAGCAGCTCCACATCCAGTGGATGGACCTCCCGGGCCCGACGGATGTCATGTCCTTCCCGATGGACGAGCTCCGTCCCCCGGCGAAGGACGACGAGGAGCCCCCGCAGGGGCTCCTCGGTGACATCGTGCTCTGCCCCGAGGTCGCCAAGAAGCAGGGCGAGGACGCCGAGACGCAGCACTCGATGGACGAGGAGCTCCAGCTCCTCACCGTCCACGGGGTGCTGCACCTCCTCGGGTACGACCACGAGGAGCCGGACGAGAAGGCCGCGATGTTCGGTCTCCAGGCGGCGATCGTCGACGGCTGGCGCGGCGAGCGCGGGCTGACCGGGCCGTCCCCCGCCCCCACCGTCTCGTGAGCGTCCCCCTCATCTCCGGTGCGGTCCTGCTGATCGTCGTCGGCTGGCTCGCGGCCTGTGCCGAGGCGGGCATCGCGCGTACGTCCAGCTTCCGTGCGGCCGAGGCCGTACGGGCGGGGCGCCGGGGCAGCGCCAAGCTGGAGCAGGTCGCCGCCGACCCCACCCGTTATCTCAACGTCGCGCTCCTCGTGAGGGTGGCCTGCGAGATGTCGGCCGGCGTCCTCGTCACCTACGCCTGCCTCCAGGAGTTCACCGAGACCTGGCAGGCGCTGGCCCTGGCCATGGGCGTCATGGTCCTGGTCAGCTACGTCGCCATCGGGGTCTCGCCCCGCACCATCGGCCGCCAGCACCCGCTGAACACCGCCACGGCCGCGGCGTACGTGCTGCTGCCGCTGGCCAGGATCATGGGGCCGGTCCCGCAGCTCCTGATCCTCCTCGGCAACGCGCTGACCCCGGGCAAGGGCTTCCGCAAGGGCCCCTTCGCCAGCGAGGCCGAGCTGCGCGCGATGGTCGACCTCGCCGAGCAGGAGTCGCTCATCGAGGACGACGAACGCCGCATGGTGCACTCCGTCTTCGAGCTCGGCGACACGCTCGTGCGCGAGGTCATGGTGCCCCGCACCGACCTGGTCTGCATCGAGCGGTACAAGACGGTACGTCAGGCACTGACCCTCGCGCTCCGCTCCGGCTTCTCCCGGATCCCGGTCACCGGGGAGAACGAGGACGACATCGTCGGGATCGTCTACCTCAAGGACCTGGTCCGCAAGACGCACATCAACCGGGAGGCCGAGGCGGACCTGGTCTCCACGGCGATGCGCCCCGCCGCGTTCGTCCCCGACACGAAGAACGCCGGTGACCTGCTGCGCGAGATGCAGCAGGAGCGCAGCCACGTCGCCGTCGTCATCGACGAGTACGGCGGCACGGCCGGCATCGTCACCATCGAGGACATCCTCGAGGAGATCGTCGGCGAGATCACCGACGAGTACGACCGCGAACTCCCGCCGGTCCAGGAGCTGGAGAACGGCTGCTTCCGGGTGACCGCCCGGCTCGACATCGGTGACCTCGGGGAGCTCTTCGGCCTCGACGCGTACGACGACGAGGACGTGGAGACGGTCGGCGGACTGCTGGCGAAGGCGCTCGGGCGGGTCCCGATCTCCGGGGCCTCCTCGATCGTGGACCTCCCCGACGGGCGCAAGCTCCGCCTCACCGCGGAGTCCCCGGCGGGCCGCAGGAACAAGATCGTCACGGTGCTGGTGGAACCGGATGGAGCGGAATCCGTATGAAGCCCCGAGAACTGCGCTCGTTCTGCCTGGAGTTCAACGCGAGCGCGGAGGAGTTCCCCTTCGGGCCCGAGGCCTCCGTCTTCAAGGTCCTGGGAAAGATGTTCGCCCTCAGCGCGCTCGACTCCCGGCCGCTGACGGTCAGCCTCAAGTGCGACCCGGACGAGGCGCTGCGGCTCCGCAAGGAGCACCCCGCGATCGTCCCCGGCTGGCACCTCAACAAGCGGCACTGGAACACCGTGACCGTCTCCGAGCTCCCGGACAGGATGGTCCGGGAGCTCGTGGAGGACAGCTACGACCTGGTGGTGGCCGGACTCCCCAAGGCGGAACGCCTGCGCCTGGACCGGCCGTAGGCCCGCGCCGGGCCGTCAGGCGGTCCGGCGAAGCCCTGCCGCCACCACGAGGCCCGTCGCGACCAGGACCACCGCCGCGGCAGCCACCACCAGCCGTACGCCGTCGAGCATCGAGCCCTGCGTGGTCGACAGCACCCCCAGCAGCGGGATGCCGATCGTGACGCCCACCTGCTGCGAGGTCGTGACGAGGCCCGTCGCCAGGCCCTGCTCCTCGTCCGGCACACCGGAGGTCACCGTCAGCCCGTAGGCGATGACGGCGCCCAGATGGAAGGCGCTCGCCAGCGAGACGGCCACCGTGGCCAGCAGGACGCCCGAGTCCTCGCCCAGGCCGAGCAGCGCCCCGATGAACACACCCTGGCCGAGCAGCGAGAGCACCAGGGTCGGCCGCGCTCCCAAGCGGCCTACGACCCTGGGGGCGTAGACCCCGGCGACGGCCGAGGCCAGGCCCTGGACACCGAAGACGAGACCCGTCCCGAGGGCCGACAGCCCCAGCAGGTCCTGGAGGTAGAGGGTCAGGACGAAGACGACGGTGCTCATCATCGAGAAGGTGACCAGACCTCCCAGGTTCCCGAAGGCGACCGTCCGGCGCCGCAGCATCGGCAGGGAGACCAGCGGTGCCGCGGCGCGGGACTCGACGACCACGAACGCGGCCAGCAGGGCCACCCCCAGCACCAGGGTGATCCGCACGTCCGCGCCCCCGAAGCCGCGCACGGCCGCCGTCGAGAGCGAGTGGATCAACGCGAGCAGACCACCGGTGACGGTGACGGCGCCGGGCACGTCGAGCTTCGGCCGGCCAGGCGGGCGCGACTCCGTGAGCACCTTCGGCGCGAGGACGAACACGATCAGCGCGGCACCTGTCAGCAGCGCCATCGTGGAGCGCCAGCCCAGGGTGTCGGTGAGCACACCGCCCGCGACCATCCCGACCGTGAAGCCCAGCGCGAGCACCGTTCCGTTGATGCCCAGCGCACGGTCCCGCAGCGGCCCCTCCGGGAAGGTCGTGGTCAGCAGGGACATCCCGGCCGGCACGATCACCGCGGCTCCGAGCCCCTGGAGAGCCCGCCCGGCCAGGAAGGGCACCGGGTCCCAGGCCAGCGTCGCCAGCAGCGAGGACAACCCGAAGACGGCGAGACCGGCGAGGAACAGCCTCCGCCTGCCGAAGAGATCGGCGATCCGGCCGAAGAGCAGCAGGAAACCGCCCGACGGCAGGGCGAAGGCGGTCACCGCCCACTGCAGTCCGGAGCGGCTCAGCCCCAGGTCCTCACCGAGGACCGGCAGCGCCACGTTCAGCACGGAGAAGTCGAGCGCCACCATGAACTGGGCGGCGCACAGCACGAACAGCACCAGCCGGGCCCTGCCGGAGAGCCGGGGAGGTGCCGGTACGAGGGGGTCGGCAGGGCCGACGGACACGGGGGTCGGGGATTCGATCGCCATGTCCCACACCCTGGATCCGCCGGAATATCCGTGGGGAGCGGGCACTTATCCTGTTGCCCGCACCACCAGGCAGGCACGCGTACGGACACCAGGGGGAGTACGTGGCTTCACCGGCCCGGAACAGCCGCGCGGTCCGGAGCACCACGCCCCGGACCGGCACCGGCACCGACGACAAGGCCCACCGCCTCGGCGAACTCCGCGAGTTCCTGATGAGCCGCAGGGCCAGGGTCACCCCGGCCGAGGCCGGCCTCCCGGACGGCGGTGCTCGCCGGCGCACCCCTGGGCTGCGCCGGGAGGAGGTCGCGGTCCTCGCGGGGGTCGGCGTCTCCTGGTACCAGTGGCTGGAACAGGGCCGCGACATCACCGTGTCGCCCCAGGTGCTGGACTCCGTCGCCCGGGTGCTGCGCCTCAGCAGTGCGGAGCGCCGCCATCTCTACGTGCTGGCCGGGCTCAACCCGCCCGCCCTGGAGGTGGACCCGGCCCACCAGGACATGTGTGAGGGCCTGAACCGGCTCATCGACGCCTGGATGCCCTTCCCGGCGCACATCATGGACCGCTACTGGAACATCGTGCTCTACAACGACGCGGCGGCGGCGGTGCTCGGGATGCGCCCCGGCATCGTGCAGAACTGCATGATCGCCTTCTTCACCGACCCGGTGTACCGGGCCAGGTCGACGCATTGGGAGACCATCGCCAACCAGGTCGTCGCGCAGTACCGGGCGGCCTGCTCGGAATCACCCGAGGACGACGGGTTCCGGGCCGTCGTCGCCGAGGCCGGAGAACTCAGCCCCGAGTTCGCCGCCCTCTGGGACCGGCGCGATGTCACCCCGGGCGGCCAGATCCGCAAGGAGCTCCAGCACCCGCTGGTCGGCACCCTCTCCGTGGAATCCACCCAGCTGCGCGTGCCGGCCCGCCCCGACCTGGTGATCGTGCTGCACACACCGCTCCCTGACACGGGCACGGAGGCCAAGCTCCAGTGGCTGGCCTCTCCCGAGGGCCGGCGCGGCTCGATGTACCCCGTGCCGGGGTGAACGGACCCCGTCGCGGGGCGGGCGCCCTCACACTTCGTATGCTCAGCGCATGACCGACAGCATCGACCTCGGCCCCGAGGACCGCAAGATCGTCACCCTGGCCCGCAGCGTCCGCGCCCGCAACGCCGTACCGGAGGGCGCGGCGGTACGGGACGAGACCGGACGCACGTACGCCGCCGGCACCGTGGCCCTGGAGTCGCTGAAGCTCAGCGCACTGCAGACCGCCGTCGCCATGGCGGTGGCCGGCGGCGCCACTTCCCTGGAGGCGGCGGCCGTCGTCTCCGAGGCCGCGACCGCCTCCGACGCCGACCGCGCCGCCGTCCGTGACCTGGGCGGTCCGGACACCCCCGTGCTGCTCGCGGGGCCCGACGGGGCGCTCCGGTCCACGGTGACCGCGGGCTGATCCGGGGCGGCGGCGCCCTGCTGTGCACCGCCGCCGCGCGGATCGGGGAGAATGGGCGCCATGAGCGCTCGACCGAACACAGAAGCTGCTGCGCAGCAGGCTGAGAACACCGCCCCCCACCGGGCCGGCTTCGCCTGCTTCGTGGGCCGCCCCAACGCGGGCAAGTCCACCCTCACGAACGCTCTGGTCGGTCAGAAGGTGGCGATCACCTCCAACCGCCCCCAGACCACCCGGCACACGGTGCGGGGCATCGTGCACCGCGACGACGCCCAGCTGATCCTGGTGGACACGCCCGGCCTCCACAAGCCGCGCACACTGCTCGGGGAGCGGCTGAACGACGTCGTGCGGACCACCTGGGCCGAGGTCGACGTCATCGGTTTCTGCCTGCCCGCCGACCAGAAGCTCGGCCCCGGCGACAAGTTCATCGTCAAGGAACTCGCCGGGATCAAGAAGACCCCGAAGATCGCCATCATCACCAAGACCGACCTCGTCGAGCCCAAGGCGCTCGCCGAGCAGCTGCTCGCCGTCTCCGCGCTGGCCGACGAGCTCGGTTTCGAGTGGGCCGAGATCATCCCGGTCTCCGCGGTCAAGGCGGAGCAGGAGGCGGGACGCACTCCCTCGGACAAGGGTGGTGGCGGCCGAGGGGCAGGCCAGGTCGATCTGCTCGCCGACCTCATCGCTCCGCTGCTGCCCGAGAGCCCGCCGCTCTACCCGGAGGGCGACCTCACCGACGAGCCCGAGATGGTCATGGTCGCGGAGCTCATCCGCGAGGCCGCACTGGAAGGCGTACGGGACGAGCTGCCGCACTCCATCGCGGTCGTCGTCGAGGAGATGCTGCCCCGCGAGGACCGCCCGGCGGACAAGCCGCTGCTGGACATCCACGCGAACGTCTACATCGAGCGGCCCAGCCAGAAGGGCATCATCATCGGCCCGAAGGGGAAGCGGCTCAAGGACGTCGGCACGAAGTCGCGCAAGCACATCGAGGCGCTGCTCGGCACCCCGGTCTTCCTCGACCTGCACGTGAAGGTCGCCAAGGACTGGCAGCGCGACCCCAAGCAGCTGCGCAAGCTCGGATTCTGAGGCAGAACCCCCTGGGCCGTGCCCCGCACCTGATGCGGGGCACGGCCCAGGGGACGTACTTCTTCCCGACCCGGGAGGCTACGCGCCCTCCTTCAGGACCCGGGAGATCAGGGTCCGCTGCTCCTCGGTGAGCCGGGGGTCCGCGCAGTCGACCGTCCGGTCGCCCACCGTGATCCGGTAGCGGAAACCGTCCGGAACTCCCGCGGGAGGGCCGCCCCGCCCGGCGGCGAGCACCGCCTCTGCCAGAGCCTCCCATTCCGAGGCGTCGGGCCGTCCCGAGGTGTCGATCTCGCCGTGGCGTGCGATGCCGGCGAACCCGCCGGTCCGGCTCACCTGAATACGCATGCGTCTGGCTCCTGCCTGACCCCGTCCGGACGGCCCTGCCCGTACCTACCCGGTCGCCGGGCAGCTATCCACCCGGTCACCTGGTCGGCACACCCACCTCCGACCACGCCTTGAGGACGGCTTCCGCCTCGTCGCCCTCCGCGAACCTCTGCTGCGCCGCCTTGACGGTGAGTTTGGCGAAGTCGGTGAAGGACGCGTCCTGGGCCAGCTCACCGCCGGTCAGCACGTCGAACCAGATCCGTCCGGCCCGCTCCCAGGCGTTGCCGCCGAGCGCCGTGGCCAGCAGGTGGAAGGCACGGTTGGGGATGCCGGAGTTGATGTGGACCCCGCCGTTGTCCTCGTCCGTGTCGACGTAGTCGTCCATCGAGGCGGGCTGCGGGTCCTTGCCGAGAACGTCGTCGTCGTACGCCGTGCCCGGAGCCTTCATCGAGCGCAGCGCGACACCGCTGACCCGGGGGGCGAGCAGCCCCGCGCCGATCAGCCAGTCGCCCTGGTCCGCGCTCTGGCCCAGCGAGTACTGCTTGACCAGGGAGCCGAAGACGTCGGACACCGACTCGTTGAGCGCGCCGGACTGGCCCTCGTACGCCAGGTTGGCGGTGTACTGGGTGAGTCCGTGGGCCAGTTCGTGCGCGATGACGTCGATCGCGATGGTGAAGTCGAGGAAGATCTCGCCGTCGCCGTCCCCGAAGACCATCTGCTCGCCGTCGAAGAACGCGTTGTTGTACTTCTCGTCGTAGTGCACGGAGCCGATGAGCGGGAGGCCCTTGCCGTCGATCGAGCTGCGGCCGTACTCCGTGAGCAGCAGGTCGAAGGTGGCGCCGAGCCCCGCGTACGCACGGTTGACGCTGGCGTCCTGGGTGGGGTCATCGCCCTCGTCACGGACCTTGACGCCCGGCAGGTCCGTGCCGTGACGGCAGTCGTACAGGGTGCGGTGGGGCTTGCTGGGGACCGCGGCCGAGGTGCGGGCCGCCTGGGGTGTCCAGGCGAGCGCGGTCACCCGCCGGTGGTGGCGTCGGGCCCCGTCGGCCTCCAGGGTGCGACGTGCGGGATCGGCCAGGAGCGGGTCGTCGGCCTGGGACAGCTTGTCGAGGACGTGGGGCGGCACGATGGTGCAGAAGACGGGCTGGAGCCCGTTGTTCGGTCGAGGCTGCATGCGATCGACTGTGGCATTCCGTCATCAACCTGTCACTGGTTGCGATCGCGATTGACGAAATAGAGTGATGTATCACTGTTCTGCCTCCATGAGGCACCGATCCCGCATACTGATACGGACCGACGCACCAGGCGCCCCTCGGTTAGTGTTGCCGCATCATGCGTTTCGGGCTGCTCCTTCTTAGCTGCCGCGGCGAGGGCCTGTAGTCGTAGGCCGGCTCCCTCCCCGCGGAGTTCGCTGTTGCAGCGACACAGTCGGCCGCCCCTGCTGGACCTCAGAGGAGCCGTACGCCATGACCGCAGTGAATCCCCCCGCGCACACCGATGCCGTCACCACCCCCGTCGGTGGCCCCACTCCGGTGACCAACGCGAAGCAGCTGCAGAAGCCGTCCGGGATGCCGGTCCACAAGTACCGCGGCTACGAGGCCGTCGACATCGCGGACCGCACGTGGCCGGACAACCGCGTCACCGTGGCGCCCCGCTGGCTGTCCACGGACCTGCGTGACGGCAACCAGGCCCTGATCGACCCGATGTCACCGGCCCGCAAGCGCGAGATGTTCGACCTGCTCGTACGCATGGGCTACAAGGAGATCGAGGTCGGCTTCCCGTCCTCCGGCGAGACCGACTTCGCGTTCGTACGCTCGATCATCGAAGAGGGCGCGATCCCCGAGGACGTGACGATCTCCGTCCTGACGCAGGCCCGTGAGGAACTGATCGAGCGCACCGTCGAGTCGCTGCGCGGAGCCCACCGGGCCACCGTCCACCTGTACAACGCCACCGCCCCCACCTTCCGCCGCGTGGTCTTCCGCGGCTCGAAGGAGGAGGTCAAGCAGATCGCCGTGGACGGCACCCGGCTGGTCATGGAGTACGCCGACAAGATCCTGGGCGACGAGACGATCTTCGGCTACCAGTACAGCCCGGAGATCTTCACCGACACCGAGCTGGACTTCGCCCTGGAGGTCTGCGAGGCCGTCTGCGACGTCTGGCAGCCCGAGGAGGGACGCGAGATCATCCTCAACCTGCCCGCCACGGTGGAGCGTTCGACGCCCTCCACCCACGCGGACCGGTTCGAGTGGATGTCCCGCAACCTGACCCGCCGCCCGTACGTCTGCCTGTCGGTCCACCCGCACAACGACCGCGGCACCGCCGTCGCCGCCGCCGAACTGGCGATCATGGCGGGCGCCGACCGCATCGAGGGCTGCCTGTTCGGCCAGGGCGAGCGCACCGGCAACGTCGACCTGGTCACCCTGGGCATGAACCTGTTCTCCCAGGGCGTCGACCCGCAGATCGACTTCTCGCAGATCGACGAGATCCGCCGCACCAGCGAGTACTGCAACCAGATGGAGGTCCACCCGCGCCACCCCTACGCGGGCGACCTGGTCTACACCGCCTTCTCCGGCTCCCACCAGGACGCCATCAAGAAGGGCTTCGACGCCATGGAGGCCGATGCGGCCGCCCGGGGCGTGACCGTCGACGACATCGAGTGGGCGGTGCCGTACCTGCCGATCGACCCGAAGGACGTCGGCCGCTCCTACGAGGCCGTCATCCGGGTCAACTCGCAGTCCGGCAAGGGCGGGATCGCCTACGTCCTGAAGAACGACCACAAGCTGGACCTGCCGCGCCGGATGCAGATCGAATTCTCCCGGATCATTCAGGCCAAGACCGACGCCGAGGGCGGCGAGGTCACGCCGACCCAGATCTGGTCGACCTTCCGGGACGAGTACCTGCCGAGCCCCGAGAACGCCTGGGGCCGCGTGCAGATCCGTTCCGGTCAGACGACCACCGGGAGCGACGGCCAGGACACCATCACCGTCGAGGCCACCGTCGACGGCACGGACACGGTGCTGACCGGCACGGGCAACGGCCCGATCTCCGCGTTCTTCGAAGCGCTGCAGGCCATCGGCATCGACGCCCGTCTGCTGGACTACACCGAGCACACGATGAGCGAGGGCGCGAGCGCCCAGGCCGCCTCCTACATCGAGTGCGCGATCGACGGCAAGGTGCTGTGGGGCATCGGTATCGACGCCAACACCACGCGTGCCTCGCTCAAGGCGGTCGTCTCCGCGGTCAACCGCGCGACCCGCTGACAACGGCAGGCGGCATTCCGGACAAACATCGGATACGCCGCTGAAACGTACGGCCCGAGAGCCCCGTCCACCCGACGAAGGTGGGCGGGGTTCGGCCATATCCGGGTGTTGTGACGTCCGGGATGCTGACGTCGCATCACGCATGTGGCTAACATCACGTCCAACGCGGCAATGTGGCCGCGGGGTCACCTCCCGTGCCCGGAAGGCGTACGGGGGAGTCACGGAGGTGTGCGACGTGCGGACAGCCAAAGGACAACGCGCCGTAGGACTGCGCCTCTACGGCATCCGCACCGTCTGGGACACCGTCGGCGACGGCGAGTTCTTCTGCCCGTGCTGCGGAGGCGACCGCAACTACCGGCGCCTCACGGGCCGCCACCGTCTCACCGTCCTCGGACTGCCGCTGCTGGCCCGGGGTACCGCCGGGCCCGTCGTCGAATGCGCCGCCTGCGGCACGCACTTCGAGCCGGACACCCTCGACCACCCCACCACCACCCGCTTCTCCGCCATGCTGCGGGAGGCCGTGCACACGGTCACTCTCGCCGTGCTCGCCGCCGGCGGGACCACCTCCCGCACCGTCCTGGAGACGGCCGCAGCCGTCGTCCGCGACGCCGGACTCGACGACTGCTCCCAGGAACAGCTCTTCACCATCGTCGAGGTGCTCGCCGCCGACGCCGGCCACGGAGACGGGAGCGACCCCGCGGCCGAGGCCTGCGGAGCCGCCCTCGCCATCGAGCTGCACGAGGTGCTGAAGCCGCTCGCACCGCACCTGGCCGTGCCCGGCCGTGAGGCGATCCTCCTGCGGGGAGCCCGGATCGCCCTCGCCGACGGCCCGTACGGCCAGGCGGAGCGCGAGGTGCTGACCACGGTGGGCGGCGCGCTGCAGCTCTGCCCCGCCGAGACGGCGAAGCTGCTGGAAGCGGCGCGTACGCCTTCCTGAGGCTCCCCTAGGGCTTCCGGGGACCTTGGGGACCCCGGCGGTGGCGGCGGGGCCGAGGACCGCCGACAGGCGCCCGGCCCGGTGGGCGACAATGGACGCATGAGCTTGTTCCGGGACGACGGCGTCGTGCTGCGCACGCAGAAGCTGGGCGAGGCCGACCGGATCATCACGATCCTGACCCGCGGCCACGGGCGGGTGCGCGCCGTGGCGCGCGGGGTGCGCCGCACCAAGTCCAAATTCGGGGCCCGCCTGGAGCCCTTCTCCCACGTGGACGTGCAGTTCTTCGCGCGCGGCAGCGAGCTGATCGGCCGCGGTCTCCCCCTGTGCACCCAGAGCGAGACGATCGCCCCCTACGGCGGCGGCATCGTCTCCGACTACGCCCGCTACACCGCCGGCACCGCGATGCTGGAGACCGCCGAGCGGTTCACCGACCACGAGGGTGAGCCCGCGGTCCAGCAGTACCTGCTGCTCGTCGGCGGGCTGCGCACCCTCGCACGCGCCGAACACGCGCCGAACCTGATCCTGGACGCCTTCCTGCTGCGCTCCCTGGCCGTCAACGGCTACGCCCCCAGCTTCGTCGACTGCGCCAAGTGCGGTATGCCCGGACCGAACCGGTTCTTCTCCGTGGCGGCGGGCGGCGTCATATGCGGCGACTGCCGGGTGCCCGGGAGCGTCGTACCCTCGGCGGAGGCCGTCGAACTGCTGAGCGCGTTGCTCACCGGTGACTGGGAGACGGCGGACGCGTCCGAGGCGCGTCATGTCAGGGAGGGGAGCGGACTCGTGTCCGCCTATCTGCACTGGCATCTCGAGCGCGGCCTGCGCTCGCTGCGGTACGTGGAAAAGTGACACAGGGAGACGAGAGAAGCCCATGGCAGTACGCGGGATGCTCGGCGGTCGTAACCGGCGTGAGTACAAGACCCCCGAGCCGCACCCCTCCGGCGCCACCCCGCCGAAGATCCCCGGCGAACTCGTGCCCAAGCACGTGGCCGTCGTGATGGACGGGAACGGCCGCTGGGCCAAGGAGCGGGGTCTTCCGCGCACCGAGGGCCACAAGGTCGGTGAGGGTGTCGTCATGGACGTCCTCAAGGGCTGCATCGAGATGGGCGTCAAGAACCTCTCGCTGTACGCGTTCTCCACGGAGAACTGGAAGCGCTCGCCGGACGAGGTGAAGTTCCTCATGAACTTCAACCGCGACGTCATCCGCCGCCGCCGGGACGAGATGGACGCGCTCGGCATCCGCATCCGCTGGGTCGGCCGTATGCCGAAGCTCTGGAAGTCCGTCGTCCAGGAACTCCAGGTCGCCCAGGAGCAGACCAAGGACAACGACAGGATGACGCTGTACTTCTGCGTCAACTACGGCGGCCGGGCCGAGATCGCCGATGCCGCGCAGCGCATCGCCGAGGACGTCGCCGCGGGGAAGCTCGACCCGTCGAAGGTCAACGAGAAGACGTTCGCGAAGTACATCTACTACCCGGACATGCCGGACGTGGACCTGTTCGTGCGCCCCAGCGGGGAGCAGCGCACGTCCAACTACCTGATCTGGCAGAGCGCGTACGCCGAGATGGTCTTCCAGGACGTCCTGTGGCCCGACTTCGACCGCCGTGACCTGTGGAACGCCTGCCTGGAGTTCGCCCGGCGCGACCGGCGCTTCGGCGGCGCGGAGGAGATCACCAAGGACGAGAAGGCCGCGGAGGGCTGACACCGCGCGGAGGGGCCCCGTCGCCGGGGCCCCTCCGGGCCGTTCGTGCTGAGCCCCGCCGGGGGTCAGTCCTCGGGGTTCGCGCAGTCCGCGCAGGTGCCGAAGATCTCCACCGTATGGGCCACGCTCACATAGCCGTGCTGCGCCGCCACGGTCTCGGCCCACTGCTCCACCGCGGGGCCCTCGACCTCGACGGCCTTGCCGCAGACGCGGCAGACCAGGTGGTGGTGGTGATCACCCGTCGAGCAGCGCCGGTAGACGGCCTCGCCGTCGGTGGTGCGCAGGACGTCGACCTCGCCGGCGTCGGCGAGGGACTGGAGCGTGCGGTAGACCGTGGTCAGTCCGACCGAGTCGCCCCGGTGCTTGAGCACGTCGTGCAGGTCCTGGGCGCTGCGGAACTCGTCGACCTCGTCGAGCGCCGCCGCGACCGCCGCCCGCTGCCGGGTGGACCGGCCGCGTACCGGGGCCGCGTTCGTGCCACTGATCGGCGCCGTCGCCACAGCTGCCTCCTCGTGTCGCCCGTACGTATGTCGGGCCATTGTGCCAGCCCGGCCGGGGGTCACGGTCACACCTGCACGTCGTCCTTCGCCGCGCGGGCGGCCGGTACCTCAAGGGTGCACCGGTCGGCGTCGCTCCCGCCGCCCCGGGCGCGCCTGCGGGCCAGCGGCGTGGCGAGCGCCGTGAGCACGACGAACGCGGCGATGGCCAGCAGCACGATGGTCGCGCCGGGCGGCACGTCCTGGTAGTACGAGGTCACCGTGCCGGCCAGGGTGACGGCCGTACCGATGACGACTGCCAGGACGAACGTCACCTTGAAGGACTTCGCGATCTGCTGCGCGGCGGCGACCGGCACCACCATCAGCGCGCTGACCAGCAGCAGCCCGACGACCCGCATCGCCACGGTGACGGTGATCGCCGCCGTCACGGCCACCAGCAGGTTGAGCGCCCGCACGGGCAGGCCGGTGACCCGGGCGAACTCCTCGTCCTGGCTGACGGCGAACAGCTGCCTCCGCAGCCCCACGGTGACCAGCACCACGAAGGCGGCCAGCGCGACGATCGCGATGACGTCCTCCTCGGAGACCGTCGAGAGCGAGCCGAAGAGGAACGACGTCAGATTGGCGTTGGAGCCGGTGTCCGAGAGGTTGATCAGCATCACCCCGCCCGCCATGCCGCCGTAGAACAGCATGGCCAGGGCGATGTCGCCCCGGGTGCGGCCGTACCAGCGGATCAGCTCCATCACGACCGAGCCGGCCACGGCGACGAGCGTCGCCATCCACACCGGGTTGGTGGAGAGCAGGAAGCCGAGGCCGACACCGGTCATCGCCACGTGCCCGATGCCGTCGCCCATCAGGGCCTGACGGCGCTGGACCAGGTAGATGCCGATGGCGGGCGCGGTGATCCCGACCAGGACGGCCGCGATCAGTGCCCGCTGCATGAAGGGGGGGTTCAGGAATTCCAGCATGATCAGGTCAGCAGTCCCGTCCGGACGGGCTCGGAGGCCGCGTGGGGGTGTACGTGGTCGTGGCCGGGCAGCGCGTGCTGGCCCACGGCCTCGGGGGGCGGGCCGTCGTGCATGACGCAGCCGTCACGCAGGACGATCGCCCGGTCGATCAGCGGCTCCAGGGCGCCCAGCTCGTGCAGGACGAGCAACACCGTCGCCCCGCCGGCGACCTGCTCGCGCAGCGTCGAGGCGAGGATCTCCTGGCTGGCCAGGTCCACGCCGGCCATCGGCTCGTCCATGATCAGCACCTCGGGCTCGGAGGCGAGCGCGCGGGCGATCAGGACCCGCTGGTGCTGGCCGCCGGAGAGGGCGTTCACGGAGTCCTTCGCACGGTCGGAGAGGCCGACGAGCTCGATGGCCCGGTCCACGGCCGCCCGGTCCGCCCGGCCGGGCAGTCCGAGCTTCGTACGGGACAGGCGCCCGGAGGAGACGACCTCGCGGATCGTCGCGGGGACACCGCCCGCCGCGGTGGTGCGCTGCGGCACGTATCCGACGCGGGACCACGTGCGGAACCGGCGCAGCGGCGTCCCGAACAGCTCGACGGTCCCGCCGGTGAGTGGAACCTGGCCGATGACGGAACGCACGGCGGTGGACTTGCCGGATCCGTTGGCGCCGAGCAGCGCCACGACCTCGCCGCGGTGGACGGTGAGGTCCACCCCCCGCAGCACGGCGCGTGCGCCGAGCGTCGCCGTGGCTCCGCGCATGCTGATCACGGCTTCTGGCGTACTGGGCTCGGGCACGATCGCCTCCGGTGCGGGTCGGGGTGCTTCCTGGGTCACTTCGCGCCGAGTGCCTTCTGCAGCGCGGTGAGGTTGGACTTCATGACCTCGATGTAGTCAGCGCCGGCGGACTTGTCGGTGATTCCCTCCAGCGGGTCCAGGACGCCGGTCTTCAGCCCGAGGTCCTTCGCCAGGGTCTTCGCCGTCCTGTCGCTGGCGAGCGTCTCGAAGAACACGGTGGTCGCCTTGCTCTTCTCCGCGACGGAGTGGATCTCGTCGATCCGGGCCGGGCTGGGCTCGGCCTCGGGGTCGATGCCGGCGATGCCCTCCTGCGTGAGGCCGTAGCGCTCGGCGAGGTACCCGAAGGCGGAGTGCGTGGTGATGAAAGTCTTCGTGGAGACGTTCTTCAGCCCGGTCTCGTACGCGGTGTTCAGGGCGTTCAGCTCGGTGACCAGGGCGTCGGTGTTCTTGCGGTAGTCCGCGGCGTGGTCGGGGTCGGCCTTCTCCAGGGACTTGCCCACACCCTCGGCGACCTCGGCGTACTTCACGGGGTCCAGCCAGATGTGCGGGTCGAGTCCGGCCTCCTCCTCGCCCTCGTGCTCGTGCTCCTCGCCCTCCTCCTCGTGCCCGTGGTCGTGGCCGACCTCGGAGCCGTGGTGTTCGAGGGTGGTGAGCTTCGCCGCGTCCACGGTGTTCTTCACGCCGGCCTGCTCGACGGCGTCGTCGACGGCGGGCTGGACGCCCTTGAGGAAGAGGATGTAGTCGGCGTCGCTCAGACCGCCGGTCTGCCGCGGGGAGAGCTCCAGGTCGTGGGGCTCGGTGCCCGGCTTCGTCAGCGTGGTGACGGAGACGTGCGACCCGCCTATCTCCTCGGCCAGGAACTGCATCGGGTAGAAGGACGCCACCACGTCCAGCTTGCCGTCGTTCCCGCCCTCGGCCGCGTCGGAGGAGGAACAGGCGGAGAGCGTGGTGAGGCCGAGGGCGACTGCTCCGGCGACGGCGGCTGTGGGTATGAGGCGACGTACGTTCATGACAGTCATTTTCAACAAAAGTGGAAACGATTGTCAACAAGGCTGATGAGATGCCCGGATCCGAACCCGGTGACCGCGATGCGCCCCACCGATTTGATCCAAGGGGTGCGCCCGCCGGTAATCTGGTGCATTCGCCCGCCCGTCTCGCGTACAGCCCCCAGCGAGGCGCTCCGCGCCGCCCCTGTCCAATTTCGCCGTCGTAATGAAGAGAGCACCGTGGCCGCCGACAAGATCGACACCATCGTCAGCCTGAGCAAGCGCCGTGGCTTCGTCTACCCCTGCAGTGAGATCTACGGCGGCCAGCGGGCCGCCTGGGACTACGGGCCGCTGGGCGTCGAGCTGAAGGAGAACCTCAAGCGCCAGTGGTGGCGCTACATGGTGACCGCGCGCGAGGACGTGGTCGGCATCGACTCGTCGGTCATCCTGGCCCCCGAGGTCTGGGTCGCCTCCGGCCACGTCGCCACCTTCTCCGACCCGCTCACCGAGTGCACCTCCTGCCACAAGCGCTACCGCGCGGACCACCTGGAGGAGGCGTACGAGGAGAAGCACGGCAAGCCGCCCGTCAACGGCCTGGCCGACCTCAACTGCCCCAACTGCGGCAACAAGGGCACCTTCACCGAGCCCAAGGCGTTCTCGGGTCTGCTCTCCACCCACCTCGGCCCGACCCAGGACACCGGCTCGGTCGCCTACCTGCGCCCCGAGACCGCCCAGGGCATCTTCACCAACTTCGGCCAGGTGCAGCAGACCTCGCGCAAGAAGCCGCCGTTCGGCATCGCGCAGATGGGCAAGTCCTTCCGGAACGAGATCACTCCGGGCAACTTCATCTTCCGCACGCGCGAGTTCGAGCAGATGGAGATGGAGTTCTTCGTCAAGCCGGGCGAGGACGAGCAGTGGCAGGAGTACTGGATGGAGCAGCGCTGGAACTGGTACACCGGTCTCGGCCTGCGCGAGGAGAACATGCGGTGGTTCGAGCACCCGAAGGAGAAGCTCTCCCACTACTCCAAGCGCACCGCTGACATCGAGTACCGCTTCCGCTTCGGCGGCAGCGAGTGGGGCGAGCTCGAAGGCGTCGCGAACCGCACCGACTACGACCTCAAGGCGCACTCCGAGGCCTCCGGCACCGACCTCTTCTACTACGACCAGGAGAAGGGCGAGCGCTACACGCCGTACGTCATCGAGCCCGCGGCCGGTGTCGGCCGCTCGATGCTGGCCTTCCTCCTCGACGCCTACAACGAGGACGAGGCGCCCAACGCCAAGGGCGTCATGGAGAAGCGCGCCGTGATGCGTCTGGACCCGCGGCTCGCGCCGGTCAAGGTCGCCGTCCTCCCGCTGTCCCGCAACCCGCAGCTCTCGCCGAAGGCCAAGGGCCTCGCCGCCGACCTGCGGCAGAACTGGAACATCGAGTTCGACGACGCCGGTGCCATCGGCCGCCGCTACCGCCGCCAGGACGAGATCGGTACGCCGTTCTGCGTCACCGTCGACTTCGACACCCTCGACGACAACGCGGTGACCGTGCGCGAGCGCGACACCATGAAGCAGGAGCGCGTCTCCCTGGACCAGATCCAGAGCTACCTCGGCTCCCGTCTGCTGGGCTGCTGACCGCACCCGCCGTCCGTACGAGGCCCCCGGTTCCGCCACGCGGAACCGGGGGCCTCGTGCACACTGGGCGCACTCGTCCACAGGGAGGCCCGGTATGCCGTCCATGACCACGAGCAAGGTCAGCAGATGGGACCGGCACGGCCGTGAACACGTCGTCCACGTAAGGAAGTCGGGGACCCGGCGGCAGCTGACCTGCGACACCTGCGGGTGGCGCAAGGGCGCCCAGTTCCTGCCCTGGCTGAAGGCCGAGGAGCACCTGGCCGAGGCCCACCAGGCCACGATCGACCCGACCGCCTGAGCCGGCGCGGGGGAGCACTCGGGGCGTGGCCGGGAAAAACCGGATGAGGTGCCCCCGCGGCCGGGGTACCTTTCCGTCATGTCTTCGTTCTTCCAGATCTACGAGTGAGCGCGCGACGGGCCCGACCGCCCGTCGCCCATCGGATCGATACACGACACGTCATCCTCACTTCCTCACCATGAACGGGAGAACGCCGTGGCAAAGAGCCGCAACAACCTTCTCGGCGTGGGCGGGCAGCGCAAGAAGCTGTCCGCCGCCGAACGACAGGGCGCGGGCCCCGCGCGCGACAAGGACCGCAAGGTCGCCGAGGACAGGAAGCAGGAGCTGGTGCGCAAGATGCGTGAGCGCGCCGCCGCTGAGGCCGCTCCGGCGCAGGACGCACCGGCCGGGAGCTGACCTCCTCGCATGACCCGCACGGCTCGGGCCCGGATCACCTCGTGATCCGGGCCCGAGCCCGTCCCTCCCCCTCACCTCACCTCACCGCGCGGGGCAGCCGCAGACTCAGCAGAGTCGTCAGGACGACGGCCGCGAGCTGCACCAGCAGCGTCACGATCAGCGCGTCCCGCATCCCCGCACCTGGCGCCAGGGACAGGAAGAGCGTCCCCAGCGTGGCGACCCCGAGCGCCAGAGCCGCCTGCTGGGTCGTCGTCATCACGCCGCCGCCCACTCCGGCCCGCTCGGCCGGCACGTCGGACAGCACGATCCGCATCAGGACCGGCAGCTGAAGCCCCTGCCCCAGTCCCGCGATCGCGACGCCCGGCAGCAGCCCCGGCAGCCCGAGGTCCGGCCAGCCGTGCCACACGGTCAGTGCCAGCACCGTGACACCCACGCCCTGGATCATCCCGCCGGCCGTCACCACCCGGCTGCCGAAGCGCCGGACCAGCCGGGGGCCTGCCAGTGACGCGGCGAAGAAGGCGGCGGCCATCGGGGCCAGTGACATTCCGGCCGCGGCCGGACCCATCTCCAGGCCCTGCTGGAGGGCCACCGCGATCACGAACATGAAGCCGCCGAAGCCGATCGAGAACGGCACCACCAGCACGAGGCCCCGCCGCAGCGACTCCAGCCGCAGCAGGCTCGGCGGCACCAGCGGGACCCGCCCCCGGGCGTCGGCCCGTCGCTCGACCCGGTAGAAGGCCACCGCGGCGAACGGGAACAGGCCCAGGGACACCCAGGTCCACAGCGGCCACCCCGCGGCCCGCCCCTCCGTCAGCGGGGCGAGCAGCGTGACCAGCGAGAGGGTCAGCAGGAGCGTGCCCGGTACGTCGACGGGAGCCGGCCGGTCCGAGCGGCTCTCCGGCACCGTGCGGACGGCCAGGACCAGCCCCACCACCGCCACCGGGACGTTCACCAGGAACACCGACCGCCAGCCGGCGCTCTCGCCGAGGACCGAGGACAGCGGGGCGGCGGAGACCAGGACGCCGCCGAGGATCTGCCCGGCGACCATGGAGAGCCCCGCGGTCGCCCCGTACAGACTCATGGCCCGCGCCCTGCGGTGTCCCGCCGTGGCCGCCTGGATGGTGGCGAGCACCTGCGGCAGCATCAGCGCGGCCGCGGCGCCCTGCGCCACCCGCGCCCCCACCAGGGTCCAGGCGTCCGGGGCCAGCCCGCAGGCGAGGGAGGTGAGGCCGAAGGCGGCCATGCCGATGAGGAAGAGCCTGCGCCGTCCGGCCATGTCGCCGAGGCGGCCGCCGAGGACGAGCAGCACGGCGTACGCGAGGCCGTAGCCCGCGACGACCAGTTCGAGCAGAGCGGGGCCCGCGGCCAGGTCGTGGTCGATGGTGGGCAGGGCGACGTTCACGATGAAGAAGTCGATGAGCGGCAGGGCCGCGCCTATCAGCACCGTGAACAGCCCGAGGCCGCCGAGCACCGGCGCGGGGTGGTCGTGGCGCGCCACCTTGATGCCTGTGGCGGAAGTTTTCGTCAGTACGGATGATTCACTCACTCCACCGACTCTGGACCGGTACCCAGCCTGGTACCAGAGTCTCCTTGTCCTGGTACCGACAGCACCTGGCAATACGCCGGGGCGTTCGGCAGGCTGGGGGTATGACGACCACGCAGACCGAGGTGTCCGGGACCGACGTCCGGCGCAGCGAGCTCGCCGGCTTCCTCCGCAGCCGTCGTGAGCGGATCACGCCCGAGCAGGTCGGGCTGCCCCGAGGCCCCCGCAGGCGCACACCGGGCCTGCGCCGTGAGGAGGTCGCGCAGCTCTCGGCCGTCGGCGTCACCTGGTACACGTGGCTGGAACAGGCGCGCGACATCCAGGTCTCGCCGCAGGTCCTCGACTCGCTGGCCCGCGCCCTGCTGCTCGACCGCAGCGAGCGGACCCACCTCTTCGCCCTCGCCGGGGCCGTCGACCCCGCACCCGGCTCGGACTGCGCCGGTGTCACCCCGGCCTTCCAGGAGATGCTCACACGCCTGGAGCCCTTCCCGGCCTGCATCCAGAACAGCAGGTACGACATCCTCGCCTACAACCGTACCTACGGCAGGCTGCTGTGCGACCTGGACGACGTCCCGCCGGAGGACCGCAACTGCATGCTGCTCGCCTACGTCAACGAGGACTGGCGGGCCTCCGTCGTCGATCTGCCCGGGGTGCGCCGGACGATGGCCGCCAAGTGCCGCGCGTCGATGGCGGAACACCTGGCCGAACCGGCCTGGAAGGCACTGCTGGCGCGGCTGGAGGCGGCCTCGCCCGAGTTCGGCGAGATCTGGGCCCGGCACGAGGTCGTCGGACCCGTGAACCGCACCAAGGTCTTCCGTAACTCCCGGGTGGGGCTGCTCAGGCTCGACCACACCGACCTGTGGCTGGGCCCCTCGGCGGGCCCGCGCCTGGTGACGTACGTCCCCTCCGACGAGGAGTCCCGGCAGGGGTTGGAGCGGCTGATGGAGTCGGCCCTCGCGGACACCTGAGCGGACGGCCCGGCACGCACCCTCCGGGAGGCCCTGCGGGCACTTCCCGGGGAGGCCAGGTCGTCGGCCCCGTGAGCACTCCTCCGCGAGGCCCGGGCGGGCGGTCTCCGCGCCACCGCGCGCGTACGGGACAATGGGGCCATGACCACGCTCGCCCCCGCCCTCCCGCTGCTCCGGATCGGCCCGCACACCGTGCAGCCGCCGGTCGTGCTCGCCCCCATGGCCGGCATCACCAACGCGCCCTTCCGCACCCTGTGCCGTGAGTTCTCGGGCGGCAAGGGGCTGTTCGTCAGCGAGATGATCACCACGCGGGCGCTGGTCGAGCGCAACGAGAAGACCATGCAGCTCATCCACTTCGACGCGACCGAGACGCCGCGCTCGATCCAGCTGTACGGAGTGGACCCGGTCACCGTCGGCAAGGCGGTGCGCATGATCGTCGACGAGGACCTGGCCGACCACATCGACCTGAACTTCGGCTGCCCCGTCCCCAAGGTCACCCGCAAGGGCGGCGGGTCCGCCCTGCCGTACAAGAGGCCGCTCCTGCGCGCGATCCTCCGTGAGGCCGTGGCACAGGCGGGCGACCTCCCGGTCACCATCAAGATGCGCAAGGGCATCGACGACGACCACACCACCTACCTCGACGCGGGCCGTATCGCCGTCGAGGAGGGCGTCACCGCCGTCGCCCTGCACGGCAGGACCACCGCCCAGCACTACGGCGGCACGGCCGACTGGGACGCCATCGCGCGTCTCAAGGAGCACGTCCCCGAGATCCCCGTCCTCGGCAACGGCGACATCTGGAGCGCCGACGACGCCCTGCGGATGATGCGTGAGACCGGCTGCGACGGCGTCGTCGTGGGCCGCGGCTGCCTGGGGCGCCCCTGGCTCTTCGGTGACCTGGTCAGCGCCTTCGAGGGCACGGGAACGCGGCAGGAGCCCGTCCTGCGCCAGGTCGCCGAGGTCATGCTGCGCCACGCGACGCTGCTGGGGGAGTGGATCGGCGACGAGAGCCGGGGAGTGATCGACTTCCGCAAGCACGTGGCCTGGTACCTCAAGGGCTTCGCGGTCGGCTCGGACATGCGCAGGAAGCTCGCGGTCACCTCCTCCCTGGAGGAACTGGGCGGACAGCTCCAGGAACTCGACCTGGACCAGCCCTGGCCGGACGGCGCGGACGGCCCCCGGGGGCGCACCTCCGGCAACAACCGGGTGGCGCTGCCGGACGGCTGGCTGAAGGACCCGTACGACTGCGCGGGAGTCAGCGCCGACGCGGAGCTGGACACCTCGGGCGGCTGAGCGCCTCCCCGCTACGACAGGGCACCGAGTGCCCCCGAAAAGCCCGCTCATACGAGCGGGCTTTTCCCGTCGGATCGGTCACCTTCCCGGGGATTCGACGGCGTGACCCGGATGTCGGTCCTCTCGGGGAAGTGGGCGGGATCGCTTTGTCGACGCTGTGTCGCGCCGTGGTGACCGGCAGTTGTCCCGCGGTCGTCCGGATGGTGACATCTGAGCGCACTCGGGAGCGTGATTCTCGCCACCCCTGAGAGGCGTTTTGCTCAGATGAGCACTCGCGGGCAGGCTGTACTTCTCAAATGACGGCACTGGGTGCCAAGCGGGTTTACTTTGATCGATCAAGTCATCCGTCACGGTGAGTTCCCGAACGGGTGCCCGTGGTGGTCTCTCGGTGACCATGGCTTCAAGAGGTGAACGAGATGCCCTTCCGGGGGCGACCGGCCCATTACTTTCGATCTGCTGGCGGACGGGTGGTTGAGCCCCCGCGACGCGCAAGTGGCCGTACCGCGACACCTTCGATCTGGGTATGTTCCTCGCCGTCAGGGCAGCCACCGCGTCCTCGAGGAGTCGAGACCCGTGTCGGAAAACAAAGATCCCCAGAAGTTCGTCTACGACTTCACCGAGGGCAACAAGGATCTGAAAGACCTTCTGGGCGGCAAGGGTGCCAACCTCGCCGAGATGACCAACCTCGGGCTGCCCGTCCCTCCGGGCTTCACGATCAGCACCGAGGCGTGCAAGGTCTACCTCGACAGCGGTGACGAGCCGGCGGAGCTGCGCGACGAGGTCGGTGCGCACCTCGAAGCGCTCGAGAAGCGGATGGGCAAGAACCTCGGCCAGGCCGACGACCCGCTGCTGGTCTCCGTCCGCTCCGGTGCGAAGTTCTCGATGCCCGGCATGATGGACACGGTCCTCAACATCGGCCTCTCCGACGCCTCGGTCGTGGGCCTTGCCGCCCAGGCCGGCGACGAGCGCTTCGCCTGGGACTCCTACCGCCGCCTCATCCAGATGTTCGGCAAGACCGTGCTCGGTGTCGACGGCGACCTCTTCGAGGAGGCGCTGGAGGCCGCGAAGGAGGCCAAGGGCGTCACGGTCGACGTGGATCTGGACGCGGCCGACCTGAAGAAGCTGGTCGAGCAGTTCAAGAAGATCGTCACCCGTGACGCCGGGCGGGAGTTCCCGCAGGACCCGCGTGAGCAGATGGACCTGGCCATAAAGGCGGTCTTCGACTCGTGGAACACCGACCGGGCCAAGCTCTACCGCCGCCAGGAGCGCATCCCCGGCGACCTCGGCACCGCCGTCAACATCTGCTCGATGGTCTTCGGCAACCTCGGCCCCGACTCCGGCACGGGGGTCGCCTTCACCCGTGACCCGGCCAGCGGCCACCAGGGCGTCTACGGCGACTACCTCCAGAACGCGCAGGGCGAGGACGTCGTCGCGGGCATCCGCAACACGGTGCCGCTCGCCGAGCTGGAGTCGATCGACAAGGCGTCGTACGACCAGCTGATGAAGATCATGGAGACGCTGGAGACCCACTACAAGGATCTCTGCGACATCGAGTTCACCATCGAGCGCGGCCAGCTCTGGATGCTCCAGACGCGGGTCGGCAAGCGCACCGCAGGCGCCGCCTTCCGCATCGCCACCCAGCTCGTCGACCAGGGGCTCATCGACGAGGCCGAGGCGCTCCAGCGGGTCAACGGGGCCCAGCTCGCCCAGCTGATGTTCCCGCGCTTCGACCACGGCGCCGCCAGCGTGCTGCTGGGCCGCGGCATCGCCGCGTCGCCGGGTGCGGCCGTGGGCAAGGCCGTCTTCGACTCCTACACCGCCGTCAAGTGGTCGCGGTCGGGCGAGAAGGTCATCCTGATCCGCCGGGAGACCAACCCCGACGACCTCGACGGCATGATCGCCGCCGAGGGCATCCTGACCTCGCGCGGCGGCAAGACCTCGCACGCCGCCGTCGTCGCCCGCGGCATGGGCAAGACCTGTGTCTGCGGCGCCGAGGAGATCGAGGTCGACACCAAGCGCCGCCGGCTCACGGTCGGGGACACCGTGGTGGAGGAGGGCGACCTCGTCTCCGTCGACGGATCCACCGGCAAGGTGTACCTCGGTGAGGTGCCGGTCGTGCCGTCCCCGGTCGTCGAGTACTTCGAGGGCCGGATGCACGCGGGCGCCGACGACGCCGACGAGCTCGTCGCCGCCGTGCACCGGATCATGGCGTACGCCGACCGGGTCCGCCGTCTGCGGGTACGGGCGAACGCGGACAACGCCGAGGACGCCTCGCGGGCCCGTCGCTTCGGCGCCCAGGGCATCGGCCTGTGCCGCACCGAGCACATGTTCCTCGGTGAGCGCCGTGAGATGGTCGAGAAGCTGATCCTCGCGGACACCGACGACGAGCGCGAGGCCGCTCTGGACGCGCTGCTGCCGCTCCAGAAGGCCGACTTCATCGAGCTGTTCGAGTCGATGGACGGGCTGCCCGTCACCGTCCGGCTGCTCGACCCGCCGCTGCACGAGTTCCTGCCCGACATCACCGAGCTCTCCGTGCGGGTCGCGCTCGCCGAGTCCCGCAAGGACGCCAACGAGAACGACCTGCGCCTGCTCCAGGCCGTGCACAAGCTCCACGAGCAGAACCCGATGCTGGGGCTGCGTGGTGTCCGTCTCGGACTGGTCATCCCGGGGCTGTTCGCGATGCAGGTACGTGCGATCGCCGAAGCGGCGGCTCAGCGGAAGAACGCGAAGGGCGACCCGCGTGCCGAGATCATGATCCCGCTCGTCGGCACGGTGCAGGAGCTGGAGATCGTCCGCGAGGAGGCGGACCAGGTGATCGCCGAGGTCGAGGCGGCCACCGGCACGGAACTGCGGCTGAGCATCGGCACGATGATCGAGCTGCCCCGGGCGGCGCTGACCGCCGGTCAGATCGCCGAGGCCGCCCAGTTCTTCTCCTTCGGCACGAACGACCTCACCCAGACGGTGTGGGGCTTCTCCCGCGACGACGTGGAGGCCTCGTTCTTCACCGCGTACCTGGAGAAGGGCATCTTCGGGGTGTCGCCGTTCGAGACGATCGACAAGGACGGCGTCGGCGCCCTCGTACGCAGTGCCGTGGAGGCGGGCCGGGCCACCCGCCCGGACCTCAAGCTCGGAATCTGCGGCGAGCACGGCGGTGACCCCGAGTCGGTGCACTTCTTCCACGAGGTGGGCCTGGACTACGTCTCCTGCTCGCCGTTCCGCATTCCGGTCGCCCGGCTCGAAGCGGGCCGCGCCGCCGCCGAATCGCGGGGCAGCGACAGCCGCTGAGTTCTGCTTCGAGCGATCGTCACGACTCCGGACACCGCCGGCGGATCACAGAGACCCTCATCGGGGTCCGACGGCGGAGCCGGATTACCCGGAAGCGGCGGCACCCTGTGCGGGGGTGCCGCCGCTTCGTCAATTGAACGGCGAACCATTCGAAGTGGTTCGCTTTTCACCGTTCGATGCGCAAATCGAGGACGTGCGGCCTGGGTGCGGCCCGGGGATCCCCACCCCCGGACCGCACCCGCTTACCCCTGCCGGGTGCGGAGCCGCACCATCGTTCACCGCCGCCGAACGGGCAAAGCCCCCCACGGCCCTCACCCGCTCTTCGGTGACTCCGGTAACGCACCCGACGTCGTACAGCTTTTCGGGTGGCAGGGATACGGGCGAGACATTTCAACTGTGGCCGAAACCCCGTGGTGACCTCCTGTGACGCCGTGCATACGCTTCGGCGGGGGCAATTGCGGGTGCAACAGGTGGGGGTTCGGTGCTGCGTATCCATGTGTCCGGGGTGGACCTTTCGCGCGTGCGGATGGCCACGAGGCCGGACGCGATGTGGGAAACCATTCTCAGTTTCCACCGGCTGAGGGACCGGCGGGGTTCCACCGTGTTCGGGAAATGGCGGAAGGAATCCCGAACCAGGTTGAATGGTGAAGCACGCCTGCTGTCCACCGTCGTTCCACCCCGCGGCTATTTCCCCGACTTCCTGACGCCTTCTCAGGGGAGTTCGGAGCCATTCGGACTGGATGCCGGAATGGAGGCGCTGCGCGACACCCCGGTGGACCGGATCCGCGCGGAGACCGGACTGCTGACGGGGAGCGCCCTCCTCACGCGCAGGACGCCTTCCGGGCCCGCGCTGCCGGAGGCACTCGCCGAGGGGCGTACGGAGCCGCTGGGACGCCTCATCTCCACCCTGCGCGCCTACCACCGCGCGGCCGTGGAGCCGTACTGGCCGCACATCCGGGCGAGCGTCGAGGCCGACCGGGCCGTCCGGGGCCGTGCCCTGCTGGACGGCGGCGCGGACGAACTCCTCGCCACCCTGCCGCCGATGATCCGCTGGCGCGCCCCGGTGCTGGAGGCGGACTACCCCGTCGACCGGGAACTGAGCCTCGACGGGCGGGGGCTGCTCCTGCAGCCCTCGTTCTTCTGCCGGACCACCCCCGTCGTCTACCGCGACCCGGTGCTCCCGCCCGTCCTGGTCTACCCGGTCACCCACCCCGGGGCCCCGGCGGTCCCGGAACCCGGCCCCTGGCTCGGCCGGCTCGTGGGGCACACCCGCTCGGCGGTCCTGCGGTCCATAGACAACGGCTGCACGACGAGCGAGCTGGCCCGCAGGACCGGTGTCTCCCTGGCCTCGGCGAGCCAGCACGCCTGTGTGCTGCGCGAGGCCGGCCTGGTCCGCACCCTGCGCCACGGCAGCTCGGTCCTGCACACCCTGACGCCACTGGGCGCCGCCCTGATCAGGGGCGGAGCCCCGATCGCGGTGCCCTGAAGGGCGCGGCCGGTCGGCGGGGCAGTTGCAGAGGAACGTTCTTTCTTCGGCCGATGAGTTTCGCGGCCCCCGGCCGTCTAACCCCTTGTAGGCGCTCGCAGGGAGCGCCGGAGCACCGCAGAGTGCCGGACGGAAGAGTGGGACACCATGCCTCAGCCTCAGATGATCTTCGTGAACCTTCCGGTCAAGGACCTCGGGACGACGAAGAACTTCTTCGCGAAGCTCGGGTTCGGCTTCAACCCGCAGTTCAGCGACGAGACGACGGCCTGTCTCGTCATCAGCGACACGATCTTCGCCATGCTCATCAGCGAGCCGCGCTTCAAGGACTTCACCAGGAAGGAGATCGCCGACGCCTCCCGGACGACCGAGGTGCTCCTCGCCCTGAGCGCGGAGAGCCGCGAGAAGGTCGACGAGATGGCCGACGCCGCGCTGGCCAACGGCGGGTCGCCCGCCAACGACCCCATGGACGAGGGCTTCATGTACGGCCGGTCCTTCCAGGACCCGGACGGCCACATCTGGGAGGTCGTCTGGATGGACCCGGCCGCCGTCGAGGGCCAGGCCTGACGCACGGCGGGGCAGCGTTCACGGAGCCGGCCCCGTGGACGCCGCCCCGGGGCGGATCAGGAGCGGAACGGCCCCGTCACCTCGTAGGTGATACCGCCGGACGAGCTCCCGCTGGTGCCGCGCTGCGAGGAGAAGTAGAGCCGCCTGCCGTCCGGGGAGAAGGCCGGGCCGGTGATCTCCGAACCCGACTGGCCGCTGATCCGCAGGAACGGGGCGACGGTGTCGTCCGGGGTGATCAGGCAGATCTCCATGTTCCCGCCGTCCTCCGCGACGTACAGGTCACCGGAGGCGGCACGGGTGACGTTGTCCACGCCGGTCAGCGGGGCGCTGCCGCCCGTGACGAGCGAGTCGTCGTAGACGAGCGAGAGGGACGAGGCGTTCGCGTCGTACGCCCACACCCGGTTGTCGCCCTTCGTGGTGAACCAGCAGGTGCCCGCCGCGTAGAAGCAGCCCTCACCGCCGTTGAACACCTTCGCGCCGGAGACCTGGTAGCGGGTCTGGGTGGGCGAGCCGTCCGGGTCGGGGACCGTCGTCCAGGTCACCGGGCCCGAGGTGCCGGTGCCCGCGACCAGTACCTGGAGCGTGCCCGATGACAGGCTGCCCCAGGTGGTGGGACGGAAGCGGTAGAAGCGCCCGTCCGTCTCGTCCTCGGTGAGGTAGACGTAGCCGTGGTCGGGGTCCGCGGCCGCCGCCTCGTGCTTGAACCGGCCCATCGCGGGGCGCTGCACGGCGGCGTTCACTCCCCAGGGGTCCGTCTCGTACACGGAGCCGCGGGTGACCTCCTCGCAGGACAGCCAGGTGTTCCACGGGGTCCGCCCGCCCGCGCAGTTGGTGTTCGTGCCGGACAGGATGCGGTACGCCGACGTGACGGTCCCCGAGGAGTCGAAGCGCACCGCGCTCGCCCCGCCGCCGCTGCTCGCGGACACCTCCGCGTTGGAGACGTAGATCCAGCCGCCGCCGTCGGTGAAGGTGGCCCCGCCGTCGGGCGCACTGTGCCAGGTGTACGAGGTGCCGGGGACGGTCTGTCCCGATCGGGCGATGATCCTGCTGGTGAAGCCGCTCGGCAGCAGGATGCCGTTGCTGTTCGCCGCCTGCAGCGCGCCGTAGGGGCCGGTGGCAGGCTGGGCGGGGTCCGCGAAGGCGGCACCCCGCCACAGGGTGCCGCCGAAAGCCGCCGCCGAGGTGCCGATCACCGCTGTGCGCAAGAAGGTCCGACGTTCCACGATCACTCCACGGGTGACGTGCTGGCCCGCCGGTCCGGTCGGCCCGGCGGGTCGAACGTCAGGACAGTAGGGGCGCGTGGTTGCCGGAGCTCCAACGTGTCATGAACAGGGCGGGGTCAGTCCGCGCGGACCGTGAAGACCGGCACGGAGACCTCGTCGTCGTCCAGGCAGGCGCCCGTCTCCAGGTCGAAGCGCTGCTTCAGCAGCGGCGACGCGACGAACGGCCGGCCCCCGGCGGAACCGACCAGGCCGCGGGAGAGGACGTACGCACCGGTGAAGGGGTCGCGGTTGTCGATCGCGTACACCCGCCCGGAGCGGTCCACGAACAGCGCGACCTGACGGCCGTCCGGGAGGAGCGCCGCCACACCGCGCCCGGGGGTCAGCAGCTCGCGGTCGCAGACCGTCAGCCAGCCGTCCCCGTCCGCGAGCCGGATCGTCCGGGTGTCCCGCGTCGTTCCGAGTGTCTGCGTCGTCATCAGGAGGATGTCCCTTCAAGAGTGCGGATGGCGAGCACCGGGCCCGCGAGGATGTCGAGGTCGGGCTTGACCTGGTCCCGCTCCGGGACGAACTTGACCGAGGGGTCGGGTGCGTCGGGGGCGTTCACGAAGGTCACGAAGCGCCTCAGCCGCTCCGGGTCGTCGATGGTCGCGGCCCACTCGTCGCGGTAGCCGCCGACGTGGTCGGCCATCAGCCGCTCCAGCTCGTCGCAGAGGCCCAGCGAGTCGTGGACGACGACGTCCCGGACGTGGTCCAGGCCGCCCTCGATCCGGTCCAGCCAGGTCGAGGTGCGCTCCAGACGGTCCGCCGTGCGGATGTAGAACATCAGGAACCGGTCGATGAGACGGACCAGTTCGGCGTCGGAAAGGTCCTGGGCGAGCAGATCCGCGTGGCGCGGGGTCGCGCCGCCGTTGCCGCCCACGTAGAGGTTCCAGCCCTGCGCCGTGGCGATGATCCCGAAGTCCTTGCCGCGGGCCTCCGCGCACTCCCGGGCGCAGCCGGAGACCGCCGACTTCAGCTTGTGCGGCGAACGCAGCCCCCGGTAGCGCAGCTCCAGGTCGATCGCCATCTTCACGGAGTCCTGGACCCCGTAGCGGCACCAGGTCTGCCCCACGCAGGACTTGACCGTACGCAGCGACTTCCCGTAGGCGTGCCCGGACTCGAAGCCCGCGTCCACCAGACGGGTCCAGATCAGCGGCAGCTGGTCGACACGGGCGCCGAACAGGTCGATCCGCTGGCCACCGGTGATCTTGGTGTAGAGGCCGAAGTCCCGGGCCACCTCGCCGATCACGATCAGCTTCTCCGGGGTGATCTCACCGCCGGGGATGCGCGGCACGACGGAGTACGAGCCGTTGCGCTGGAGGTTGGCCAGGAAGTGGTCGTTGGTGTCCTGGAGGGCGGCCTGCTCGCCGTCCAGGACGTAGCCGCTCGCGCCGACCGTCGGGGCCAGGGAGGCGATGACCGAGCCGACCGTGGGCTTGCAGACCTCGCAGCCGTCGCCCCCACGGGCCGACTCGCGGCCGTGCGAGTCGAGGAGCCCGGCGTACGTCGTGACACCGAGGGTGCGGACGATCTCGTACAGCTCGCTGCGGGTGTACTCGAAGCAGCCGCACAGCCCCTGGTCCTCGGGCTGCGGCAGCAGCTGACCGATGACCTTGACGCAACTGCCGCACCCGGTACCGGCCTTGGTGCACTTCTTCACCTCGGGCAGCGTGGTGTGCTCGCAGATCGCGCCCTTGGTGACGTTGTGGCAGGAGCAGATCACGGCGTCGTCGGGCAGCGAGGACGGGCCGAGGGTGACCGGGCCGCCCGCACCTGCCGGCAGTACCAGCTGCTCGGGGGCGACGGGCAGCACCGTGCCGGTCATCGGCCGCAGTGTGCCGTACTGGTCGGCGTCACCGACGAGGACACCGCCGAGCAGCGTGCCGTCCTGGCCGATCACGAGCTTCTTGTACACACCCGAGCGGGAGTCCGCGTACACGACGTCGAGACAACCCTCGGCAGCGCCGTGGGCGTCACCGAAGGAGGCGACGTCCACACCCAGGAGCTTCAGCTTGGTGGAGAGGTCGGCGCCGGTGAAGGAGGCCGCGTTGCCCGCGATCACCTCGGCGACCGCCAGTGCCATCTCGTAGCCCGGCGCCACCAGCCCGTAGACCCGGCCGTCCGAGGCGAGCGCGCACTCGCCGATCGCGAAGACGGCGCTGTCGGAGGTGCGGCACTCCTCGTCGACGATGATGCCGCCACGCGGGCCCACCGCCAGACCGCAGTCACGGGCCAGCTGGTCCCGAGGGCGTACGCCGGCGGAGAAGACGACGAGGTCGGTCTCCAGCGAGGAACCGTCCGACAGGGACATGCCGTTCACCCGGCCGTCCTCGCCCGCGGTGACCTCCTGGGTGCCGACACCCGTGTGGACGGAGAGGCCCATGTTCTCGATGGTGCGCAGCAGCGCCGCGCCGCCGCCGTCGTCGACCTGGACGGGCATCAGCCGGGGGGCGAACTCCACGACGTGCGTCTCGAGTCCGAGCCCCTTCAGCGCGCCCGCGGCCTCCAGACCGAGGAGCCCGCCGCCGACGACCGCTCCGGTCCTCGCCGTCCTCGCGTACTCCTCGATCGCGAGGAGGTCCTCGATGGTGCGGTAGACGAAGCAGCCCTCCGCGTCCTTGCCCGGGACGGGCGGCACGAACGGGTACGAACCGGTGGCCAGCACGAGCGTGTCGTAGGAGAAGGTCTCCCCGGAGCGCGCGGTGACGGTGCGCGCCTCACGGTCGACGCTCTCCGCCGGGTCGCCGACGCGCAGCTCGATGCCGTGGCGCTCCATGAACCCGGCCTCGACGAGCGAGAGGTCCTCCGGCGTCCTCCCGGAGAAGTACGAGGTCAGCTGCACCCGGTCATACGCGGGGCGGGGCTCCTCGCAGAGCACGACGACCCTGGCGGTACCCGCCGCGGGGGTCAGGCCGCGGTCGGCGAGCGCTTCCAGGAACCGCTGTCCGACCATGCCGTGCCCGACGACCACGATCGTCGGCACGCCTGCGGTGGGGGCGGTCGGGGGAGTGGACACCGGCATCAGAAGCCTCCGTCGTTGGTGAGCAGGTGGAGCAGGGACATGTCGGCGGGGAGGGGGTCGTCGTCCTGCCAGGTCCGGGCGAGGGTGCCGACCGCGGCGAGATCGCCGAACAGCACCCCGCCCGCCAGCCGGTCGCCCCTGACGACGACCGTGCGGTACGCGCCCCGGGTGGCGTCGGCCAGCCGGATCACGTCGTCGCCGGGCATCGGGCGGGAGTCGCCGAAGGCGGCCAGGTCGAGGCCCCCGGACGTCCCGGAGGCGACGGCGGCTCCGGAAGGTGCGGGGGCGGCCGAGGGGGACCGCAGGGTGAGCCGTGTCAGGGCCCTGGTGCCCCCGTAACGGGCGGGGCGGCCCGCCAGCACCTCGGCCAGTACGTCGGCCTGTTCGAGCGCGGCGCCCGCCAGCCCGTAGACCTTCCCGTCGTGCTCGGCGCAGTCGCCGACCGCGTGGATGTACGGGTCCGAGGTGCGCAGCTCGTCGTCCACGACGACGCCCTTGCGGACGTCGAGCCCGGCGGCCTGCGCCAGCCCCGTCCTCGGGCGGACGCCGCAGGCCAGCACCGTGATCTCGGCCTCCAGCTCGTAGCCGTCGGCGAGTTCCACGGCCCGCACCGCCGGGGTGTCCCCGTCGGTGCAGCGAAGCCCGCGCACCCGGCACTCGGTGTGCACCTCGACCCCGAGGGTCTCCAGATGACGGCGCAGCATCCCGGCGGCCTCGGCGTCCAGCTGGCGCTCCATGAGGTGCTCGCCCTGCTGGGCCAGCACCACCTGGGCGCCGCACTCCGCCAGGGCGCGGGCCGCCGACACCCCGAGGAGCCCGCCGCCGATGACGACGGCGCGCACGCCCGGGCGCGCCGCGGCGCGCAGGGCCAGGCAGTCGTCGAGGGTGCGGAAGGGATGTACCCCGTCCGGCAGCGTGTGGCCGAGGCCCCGCAGCGGCGGCAGCACCGGGTTGGAACCGGTGGCCAGCACCAGGCGCCCGTAGCCGATGACGCTGCCGTCGTCGCAGAGCACCTGGCGCTCCGCCCGGTCGATCCGCACGACACGCACCCCCCGCCGCACCTCGGCGGGCGGCAGGGCGATGACGTCCGGCTCGTACCGGCCGGCGAGCACCTCGGCCAGCAGCACCCTGTTGTACGGTGCGTGCGGCTCCTCGCCGACGACGGTGACGCCGGGGACCCGGGCGGCGAGCCGTGCGCCCGCCATCCCGGCGCCGATCACCACCACCCGTGCCGCGTTCTCCGACTGTGTCCTCATACCGACGAGAGTGCGCGGCGGGTGTTACCCGACCGCATCCCTCCTGTTTCCCGGGAGGAACCTTGCGCTCAGCGTGTCCCGGCGCCCTCTGTGAGGGCCGGTGCACCGCCGGTTGGACGGTGTACCCACCATCTGCTTTAGTCGCGAGCATGCCTGAGACAACCCTCACCACCCTGGTCGTCCTCTGTCTGGCCGCCGCGGCGGCCGGCTGGATCGACGCGGTGGTGGGCGGCGGCGGGCTCCTCCTCCTGCCCGCCCTGCTGCTGGGGCTGCCGCACGTCCCGGCCGCGCACATCCTCGGCACCAACAAGGCCGTCGCCATCGTCGGCACGTCCGGCGCGGCCGTCACCTACGTGCGCAAGGCGCCGGTACAGGTGGGGACCGCCGTACGCATCGGGCTCATGGCGCTCGCGGGATCGATGACCGGCGCCTTCTTCGCGGCCGGCATCAGCAGCGACGTGCTGCGCCCCGTGATCATGGTGGTGCTGCTCGCGGTCGCCGCCTTCGTGATGCTGCGGCCGTCCTTCGGCACGGCGGTGGCCGGTGACGGCGGGGGCGAGAAGGTCACCCGGGCCCGTACGGTCACCGCGATCGTGCTGGTCGGTGGCGGTATCGGCTTCTACGACGGGCTGTTCGGCCCCGGCACGGGCACCTTCCTCGTGCTGGCGCTGACCGCCGTGCTCCACCTCGACCTGGTAACCGCGTCCGCCAACGCCAAGATCGTGAACGTCTGCACCAACGCCGGCGCGCTGGCGATGTTCGCCTACCAGGGGACCGTCCTGTGGCAGCTGGCCGCGCTCATGGCCGTATTCAATCTGGCGGGCGCGATGCTCGGCGCGCGGATGGCCCTCAGGAAGGGCAGCGACTTCGTCCGCGGGGTGCTGCTGGTCGTGGTGTTCTCGCTGGTCGCCAAGCTCGGCTTCGACCAGTGGACGGCCTGACCGGGCGCTTTCGGGGGCCGGACCGGCGGGCGCGCACCCCGGTCGGCCCGGCGGGCGCCCGGGCCGGTCAGCGTGCTCCGGTGAGGTGGGCGTACACCACCACGTTGCCCAGGTAACCGGTCTCGCGCGTGAAGCCGCCGCCGCAGGTGATCAGCCGCAGCGAGGCGCCCGGGGTGGCGCCGTAGACCCGGTCGTCCGGGAACGCGTCGTTCTCGTACACCTCGACCGCTTCGACGGCGAACACGGCGGTGCGGCCGTCGCTGCGGTCGATCTCGACCTCGGCCCCCTTCTTGAGGGACCCGAGGGAGTAGAACACCGACGGCCCCTCCGCGTCGTCGACATGGCCCGCGACCACCGCGGTGCCCTTCGTGCCGGGCGGGGTGCCGCCCTCGAACCAGCCGGCGAGGTTGCGGTTCCCGGTGGGCGGTGCGTCGAGGCTGCCGTCCGGCCCAAGCCCGAGGCCGGTCATGGGCGCGTCCACGCCGATGGCCGGGATGCGGATCCTGACCGGGACGGAGGGGCGCAGCGGTTCGGCGACCCGGGTGCCGGGCCGGAGCTCGGCGCCGGCGGTGAAGGCCTCGGCGGTGGACGGCTGGGGGGCGGCGGTCCGGACGGCCGCCCCGTTGTGGACCAGCCAGGTCCCGCACAGCGCGGCGATGCCCACCACCCAGGCCCTGGCCTTGAGCGCCGTCCTGTCCACGGCCCGTCCTCCGCCGGCCGCCCTCAGCGGCGCGTGCCGTACGCGCGGCGGCTTCGGCGCAGCAGCAGGACACCGGCCACGGCCGCCGCTCCGACCAGGCCGGCGCCCGTGGCGAGCTGGGCGGTGTCGGGGGCGGCGCTGCCACCGACTCCCGTACCCACGTGCCCGGAGGGCCGGCTGGGGCTGGGCGCGGGTGTGGGCCTGTGCCCGGGGGGCACGGGCGGCTTCGCGGATCCGGGGTCGGTCTCCGAGGGGGGTGCGGGACGGGTCCCCGTCCCGGTCCCGGGCCGCTCGACCGCTCCGGCATCATCCCCGGTTCCCGTGTCGCCCTCCTCGGTCTGCGGCCAGGAAGGCCCCGACACCGCTGCCGGATCGTCCGGCGTCGCCGGCTCGTCGGCCGGGTCCGGCCCGTCGAGCTCTTCCGGTTCCCCGGCCCCCGGATCCGCCAGTGGGTCCAGGCCGTCCTCGACCCCTCCCGGGTCGTCGGCCGCCACCCCACCGCTGTCGCAGGGGACCTCCGCCGTGGTGTCCACGGATCCGCAGTCCGCCGGATCGGGTGCCGCCGTCGCCGCGGTCCGCTCCGGCCCGCCGAGGCCGTCCGCGTGGGCCGACGGGATGGCGAGGCCGAGCGCTGCGGCGGTGAGGGCCGCGGCGGCGGTACCGGTCACGAGGCGGGCGGGGCTGCGCATGGGAATCCTCCGGGCAGACGGATGTGTCCTGCCTTCGAGGTAACGGGCCTGACCCGCCGTCCGCATGCTGACGCACCATCAGCTTTCACCCGTACGGACCAGGGGGAGTACGTCCGTCCGCCCGGCCCGCGCAGGTCGCGGCGGTGACGGAGGTCGTGGTGCCGGGCCGGTGCCGATCGGGTGATCTCCCACACCGGCGAATGTGACGCAGGTCACAGGAGTGAGGTCGGGTCGGTCGGGCAAACGGTCTCTACCCCCCCACGGGACGGCAGCCCCCCGGCCGCCCCCACGGCAACTGCCCTCACCGGCCCACCCCCCCCGGGACCGGTGAGGGCGGTGTCATGTCTCCCACCTCCCGGGCCGCCTCCCGGTCCGCCGACCGGGCCCCTCCCTGCGCGCGCCCCTCAGGCCCCGCCCCCGCCGCTTGCGCCCTCCGTCGCCGACCAGCTGACGTCCGGCGGGCGCACCCGGGCGCACCGCGGCTGCCCCCTGTCGTCGCTCAGGCGCAGACGAGCCGTGAGGTGCCCCGTCCGCGCCGCCGCCCGGAGGACCTCCGGCTCGATGTCGCTCATCATCAGCTTGGCCCGGCGGAACATGGTGAAGGCGCCGGAGTCGTCGACGGTGCCCCAGGACAGATAGACGAAGCGCCCCCCGAGCCGGTTCTGGACGTACGGCCCCGACACCTCGACGCCCTCCGTGGTGGACACGGCGGTGCAGTCCAGGGTCCAGGAGGCGCGGGCCGCGTCGCCGGGGTGCAGGCCGAGCATTTCGTCGAGCCGGTCCTTGCGCTGGACGCCGACGTGGATGTTGTCGAAACCGGCGAAGTCGGTGTCGGGGCCGCAGGCGCGGCCAGGGAGGTCCGATGCTTCGATGTGGATCTGCATGCGCCCCATCGTCGCGTACGCCGAAGGGGTCAGACGGGCTCGCGGGGAGTGTCCTCGTACACCCGGGCGAGCAGCTCCATCAGGTCCTCGTCGACGGCGAAGGCGATGTCGTCGATCCGGTGGACCGGCGCGATGCCCTGCGAGTTGGTGACGAACGCCGCCCGGTACGCGCCCACCTCCTCCAGCGTCACCCCGCGCCGCACCGAGGGCCGGCCCGTCCGTGCCAGCCCCTGCTCCAGCAGCGCCATGGTGATCCCGGTGAGTGCCGGGGCGTCCGGCCAGGCCACCGAGGTCCCGTCCCAGAAGCCGATGTTGGTGATCGATCCCTCGGTCACCATGCCGCCGGGCGAGGTCAGGAGCGCCTCGTCGAAGCCCGCACGCCCGGCCTGCTGCCCGTAGTAGATCTGGCCGAACTCCCCAGGGCGCTTGATGTGCGGTACGGAGCGCGAGAACGGGACCGACATCAGGCTCCGCGGCGTACCGTCCGCGCGCGCCGGCTCCCTCACCGTCACCATCGTCACCGTCGACGTGCTGCCCGGCGGGTGGTAGCCGTGCACGCGCACCGACGCGTCCCGGGCCCCCGCGCCGTCGAGCGCGTGCCCGATCAGTTCCCGCACGCGCTCCCCTTCCAGGGGTGCTCCGAACAGTTCCCGGTTCGCTGAGTCCAGGCGGTCCAGATGGAGGGTGAGGCCGCGCACCGTGCGGTCCCTGACCTGCATCGCGGTGAAGTGGCCGTAGCCCGCGAAGGCAGGGATCCGCAGATCCTCCTCGGTGGCGGGGCTCCCGTCGAACTCGACGTAGGGGTCCGGCACGGAAGTCGTCATGACCTCCAGCCTAAAGGTTGTTGCAGAAGGGGATCGGAGATCGCGGAGCACTTCATGGTCAGCGTCACGAGCACCGCTTGAAAGCGGGCAAATTGGCGTCTGCGAGGACTCGGATCATGGCGGAAAATCGTCGTTCGCCCAGTTCTGCAACAACTTTTAGGTGGCGCTTGACCTCGATCCAGGTTGAGGTGTGAGTCTTCGGCGCATGGACATCGAAACCTCTGCCACCACCCCGTCCGACGCCCCGCTGAAGGTGGCCGTCATCCTCGGCAGCAACCGCGAGGGCCGCTTCGGGCCCGTGGTCGCCGCCTGGTTCCTCAGGCGCGCGGCCGGACACCCGGACATCGAGACCGAACTGATCGACGTCGCCGACACCGAGCCGCCCGCGACCGGCGCCGCCGAGGCGACCGCGCGGCTGGCGCGCGCGGACGCCTTCGTCGTGCTGACCCCCGAGTACAACCACTCCTACCCGGCCCCGCTGAAGCACCTCATCGACCGGCACTTCGCCGAATGGCAGGCCAGGCCCGTCGCGTTCGTGTCGTACGGGGGGATCTCCGGCGGCCTGCGGGCCGTCGAGCACCTCCGCCAGGTCTTCGCCGAACTGCACGCGGTCTCCGTGCGCGACACCGTCTCCTTCCACAACGCGGGCGCCCTCTTCGACGACCGGGGTGAACTCACCGACCCGGCCCAGGCCGACGGAGCGGCCAAGAGGATGCTCGACCAGCTGGTCTGGTGGGGCCGCGCCCTCAGGGAGGCCAGGACCCGGCACCCGTACGGCGCCTGACGCCCCGTGGGCCCACAATCGAGGGGCCGCGAGCGCCACGGACGCCGCAGGCCCCGCGGACCCCCAGAACGCCGAGAACGAGGAGAGCCGGGATGACCGAGCCCGCATGGCTGACCGTACTGACCACCACGGACAGCGAGGAGAAGGCCCGCGCCCTGGCCCGGGGCGCGGTGGAGGCACGGCTCGCCGCCTGCGCCCAGATCCCGGCTCCCGTCACCTCGGTCTACCACTGGCAGGGCGCCGTCGAGACGGCCGAGGAGTGGCAGGTGCTGTTCAAGACGACGGCCGCGCGGTACGACGAGCTCGAGGCCCACCTCGTCGCGGCGCACGACTACGCGACGCCGGAGATCATCGCGATGCCCGTCGTACGCGGCAGCGAGCGCTACCTCGCCTGGGTGTCCGCGGAGACGGCGCCCACGGCGACGCTGTGACGGACGCCCCGCTGCCCTTCTTCGTATACGGCACGCTGCTCCCGGGCGAGCCCAACCACGACCGGTTCCTCCGCGGCCGCACCCGCGAGGAACGGCCCGCGGTCCTGCCCGGGGCCCTCCTCTACGAGGGCCCCGGCTACCCGTACGCGATCGAGGGCCACGGCACCGTCCGCGGCGCACTGGTCACCGCGGCGCCCGGGGCGTACGCGGAACTGCTCGGGCTGCTGGACGGCCTGGAGCAGTACCTGGGGCCGGAGCACCCGCGCAACCTGTACGAGCGGGTGGCCCGGCGGGCCGTCCCCGGGCTGCCACCGGACGTCCCCGGTGAGCCCGTCCGCGCCTGGGTCTACCTGGCCGCGGCCGCCGTCGCCCGGTCCCTGCGCACCGGCGGTACACCCGTGCCGGGCGGTGACTGGCTCAGCCGGCGGCCTCCACGCGCACGGCGCACACCTTGAACTCCGGCATCCGGGAGACCGGGTCCAGCGCGGGGTTGGTCAGGGAGTTGGCCCGGCCCTCTCCCGGCCAGTGGAACGGCATGAACACGGTGTCCTGACGGATGCCCACGGTGATCCGGGCCGGTGCCACCGCCCGCCCCCGCCGTGAGGTGACCGCGACGCCCTCGCCCTCGGCCACCCCGATCCGCTCCGCGAGCCGGGGATGCAGCTCCACGAACGGCCCCGGCGCGGCGGCGTTCAGCTCCGCCACCCGGCGGGTCTGCGCCCCCGACTGGTACTGGGACACGACACGGCCGGTCGTCAGCACCACCGGGTACTCCGCGTCGGTCTCCTCCGCGGAGGCCCGGTGCGTGACCGGGACGAACCTCGCCCGCCCGTCGTCCGTCGCGAACCGCTCCAGGAACAGCCGCGGCGTCCCGGGGTGTTCCTCGTCCGGGCAGGGCCAGAACACCCCGTCCTCGGCCGCGATCCGGGCGTAGGTGATGCCCGCGTAGTCGGCGGGACCGCCCGCCGAAGCCCGGCGCAGCTCGTCGAAGACCTCCTCCGGATCGGCCGGGAAGCCCTTCCCGTGCCCCAGCAGACCGGCCAGCGCGTTCAGCACCTCCAGATCGCTGCGCACCCCCTCCGGCGGCGTGACCGCGCGCCGCCGCAGCAGCACCCTGCCCTCCAGGCTGGTGGTCGTTCCGCTCTCCTCCGCCCACTGCGTCACCGGCAGCACCACATCGGCCAGCGCCGCCGTCTCCGACAGCACGACGTCCGCGACGGCCAGGAAGTCCAGCGACTTCAGCCGCTCCTCGACGTGCCCCGCGTGCGGCGCCGACACGACCGGGTTGGACCCCATGACCAGCAGCGACCGCACATCCCGCCCCAGCGCGTCCAGCAGCTCGTACGCGCTACGGCCCGGACCGGGCAGCGAGTCGGGGTCGACGCCCCAAACCCCGGCCACATGGCGGCGTGCCGCCGGCTCCGTGAGCTTGCGGTAACCGGGCAGCTGGTCGGCCTTCTGGCCGTGCTCCCGCCCGCCCTGGCCGTTGCCCTGACCGGTCAGGCAGCCGTAGCCGGACAGCGGGCGGCCCGCCCGGCCGGTGGCCAGGCAGAAGTTGATCCACGCCCCGACCGTGTCCGTGCCCTTGGCCTGCTGCTCGGGGCCCCGCGCGGTGAGCACCATCCCGTCCTCCGCCCCGCAGAACATCTCCACGGCCTCGCGCAGCTGCGGCACGGACACCCCGGTGAGGCGCTCCACCAGTTCCGGCCAGTGCGCCATCGCGCCCGCCCGGGCCTCGTCCCAGCCGCTCGTCCGGGCGCGGACGAACTCCTCGTCCACCCGCCCGTCCGCCACGACCAGGTGCAGCATGCCCAGCGCCAGGGCCAGATCGGTGCCCGGCCGGGGCGCCAGATGCAGGTCCGCCTGCTCGGCGGTCCTGGTCCGGCGCGGATCGATGACGATCAGCCGGCCGCCGTTCTCCCGCAGCTCGGTCAGATAGCGCAGCGCCGGCGGCATCGTCTCCGCGAGGTTCGAACCGACCAGGATCACGCACCCGGTCCGTGGGATGTCCTCCAGCGGGAAGGGCAGCCCCCGGTCGAGGCCGAACGCGCGCTGGTGTGCGGCGGCCGCCGACGACATGCAGAAGCGGCCGTTGTAGTCGATCTGCGAGGTCCCGAGCACCACCCGGGCGAACTTCCCGAGTGCGTACGCCTTCTCGTTGGTGAGACCGCCCCCGCCGAAGACCCCCACGGCGTCCGCGCCGTGCCCCGCCCGTGTCCTGCTCAGCCCGTCCGCGATCCGGCCCAGCGCCTCGTCCCAGCTCGCCGGGGCCAGCTCGCCGTCCGCGTCCCGCACGAGGGGTCCCGTGAGGCGGACACCGGCGGCGAGCACGGCGGGCGCGGTGCGCCCCTTGCCGCACAGGGCGCCCCGGTTGACGGGGAACTCGGTACGCTCCACGACCTCGACCACCCCGCCGTCGGTGACCGGGCGCAGCTTCATCCCGCACTGGAGCGCGCAGTACGGGCAGTGGGTGGACGTCTCGGTGCGGGCCATGCGCCCAGCGTGCGAGGCCGGTATTACGGGTACCGGTGCGCCCGGTTACGCCCCCGGTACGCGCACCTCAGCCCGCCCCGCCCGCCGCCGTGAGGTCCTCCGCGAGCGCCTCCGCCACCCCGGGCTCCCGCGGCCCCAGGAAGTGCGGATCCGGCTCGAACACGACGTCCAGGAGCGCCTTGCCGGCCGCGAGGACCTCCCGCGTCCCGCCGTAGTACCAGGTCACGTCGTGCACGTCGTCGACCCCGACCCCGTACGCGTCGATCCCCGCCGAGCGGCACAGCGCGATCGCCCGCCGGATGTGGAAGCCCTGGCTCACCAGTACGGCCCGGTCGACCCCGAACACCTTCCTCGCCCGGACGCAGGAGTCCCAGGTGTCGAAGCCCGCGTGGTCACTGACGATCCGCCCGTCCGGCACCCCGTGCGCCGTGAGGTACGTGCGCATGGCATCCGGTTCGTCGTACTCCACGCGGCTGTTGTCCCCGGTGACCAGCACGACCCGGACCTTCCCGGTCCGGTACAGCTCGGCGGCGGCGTCCAGCCGGCGCGCGAGATACGGCGACGGCCGCCCCTCCCACAGCCCGGCCCCGAACACCACGGCGACCTGCTGCGCCGGGGCCCCGGCCGTCGTCCGCACCCGGGCGTCGGCCGTGGTGTGCAACCACGTCGCGGGCGCCAGCGCCACCGCACAGACCACCATCAGCGCCTGCACCAGCCGCCGCTGCCCCCGCCGGGTCCTCGGCAGCCGCAGCCGCAGCCGCGCGACCGCGAGCCGTCCCGGAACCGCCGGCCGCACACGGCCCCGCTTCCACGGTGTCCTCAGCCGCATGCCGCGCCCCCGCCCTCGTACCGGATTCCTCGTGGAGGGGGACGAACGGCGAGGGTGAATGGTTCGCGCCGCCGGCAGGGAGGAGCAGCGGGTGCTGACACCGACGGCCACCTCCCCGTGAGACTGAGGCAAACACCCGTCACCGGTGCGAAACGGCCCGGCAACGTCCGCCCGGCACCATCGGTCCATGACGGAGCCGGCACCGGAACACCCCCGTGAGCCCCTGCCCCTCGACAGCACGGCGCAACTCCTGACCCGCATCACCGCCCAGCTCGGAACCCAGCTCAGCCTCGTCTCCCCGAACGGAACCCGCAGGCCCATGCACCGCATCCGGAGATCCGCCCCCACCCTGGTGGCCGTCGCGCACGGCAGCAGGGACCCGCAGGCCCTGTGCACCGTCCTGGAGCTCCTGGACCGGGTGAGGGAGCTGCGGCCCGGCCTCGACGTCCGGCTCGGCCACATCGAGCTGAACGAGCCCCTGCTGCCGGACACACTGGACGGCATCGGGCGGGGCGACGCCGTGCTCGTACCGCTGCTGCTCGGCCGCGGCCACCACGTCCGGCACGACCTGCCCCTCGCCGCGGCGGCCGCGAGCCACCTCCGTACCCGTGTCGCTGCCCCGCTCGGACCGCACCCGCTGCTCGTCGAGGCCCTGTACGAGCGACTCGTCGAGGCCGGCTGGCGGGAGGCGGACGGCACCAGCCGCAGCGCCGCCGTCGTGCTCGCCGCCGCCGGGTCACGCGACCCCGACTCGGACGTCGACGCGCGCCGCACCGCAGCCATGCTCAGCGACCGCCTCGGCGGGGTCCCCGTCGTCCCCGCATACGCCTCCGCGGCCACGCCCGACGTGCCGGCCGCCCTGCGCGCACTCGCCGCCCGGGGTCGCCACCGGGTGGCCCTCGCCTCGTACTTCACGGCCCCCGGCCGGTTCGCGACGGTCTCGGCCGCCGCCGCCCCGGGCGTCGCCGCCGCGCCGCTCGGCGCGCACCCGGCGATGGCACGCCTCCTGCTGCACCGTTACGACCAGGCCCTGACCACCGACACGCCCGCCCACGGAGCCCTGACGCATCCGCCCCTGCTGGCCAGCGCCTGACCCGCCCCGTCAGTCCGTCGGTCTAATGTCGGGGGCATGGACGGTACGCACGACCCCAGGGACACGCCGTACGGCGCAGCCGACACCGAGCGCTGGGACACCGAGTCCGACAAACAGCCCGGCCGCACCGCGTTCCAGCGCGACCGCGCACGGGTGCTGCACTCCGCCGCCCTGCGCAGGCTCGCCGGCAAGACCCAGGTCGTCACGCCCGGCACCCTCAGCGGCGCCTGGGACGCCAGCCCGCGCACCCGGCTCACCCACTCCCTGGAGTGCGCCCAGGTCGGCCGGGAGCTCGGCGCCGCCCTAGGCTGCGACCCCGACCTCGTCGAGGCGGCCTGCCTCTCCCACGACATGGGCCACCCGCCCTTCGGCCACAACGGCGAACAGGCGCTCAACGACTTCGCCTCGGACTGCGGCGGCTTCGAGGGCAACGCCCAGTCGCTGCGCCTGCTGACCCGCCTCGAACCCAAGCGCTTCGTCCGCGACCCCCGCAGCGGGGAGCACGTCAGCGTCGGGCTCAATCTCACCCGCGCCGCCCTGGACGCCGCCACCAAGTACCCGTGGCCCCGGGGCGCGCACCCCACCGACCCCGACTCACCGAAGTTCGGTGTGTACGAGGACGACCTGCCCGTCTTCGCCTGGGTCCGCGAGGGCGCACCACGGGACCGCAAGTGCTTCGAGGCCCAGGTCATGGACTGGTCCGACGACGTCGCCTACTCGGTTCACGACTTCGAGGACGGGCTGCACGCCGGGCACATCGACCCGGGCTGCCTCTTCGCCGAGCCGGAGCGCGCGGAGATCTGGGCCGTCGCCGTCGGCCGGTACGTCCCGGCGGACACCGACCCGCAGGAGCTCGCCGACGCCCTCGACCGGCTCACCGCCCAGGAGTGGTGGCCGCGCGGCTACGACGGCACCGCGGTCGCCCAGGCCCGGCTGAAGGACGCGACGAGCCAGCTCATCGGCCGGTTCTGCCTCGCGGCGGAGGCCGCGACCCAGAGCGCGTACGGCCCCGGACGGCTCGGCAGATACGGCGCCGAGCTCATCGTCCCGCGCGAGGTGCGCAACGAGTGCGCCGTGCTCAAGGCAGTCGCGGACCGTTACGTCATGCAGCGCGCCGAGCAGGAGGTCATCCGGGCAGGACAGCGCATCGTCATCGCCGAACTCGCCGCCGCCCTCACCGCACGCGCGCCCGAAGGACTGGAGCCGCAGTTCCGCGCCCTGTACACGTCGGCCCCCGACGACCGGGCCCGCAAGCGGGTCCTCGTCGACCAGATCGCCGCACTGACGGACGCTTCCGCCCGGTCCCTTCACGGAACACTCACGGGCGCCCGGCAGACTGGACCGTGACCGGGCCACATGCCACAGGCCGTGACCTGATCGGGGCACACCCTCTTTCGCCATCACGCTGCGTGCGGGACGCTCGCAGATGGAGGCGCCGCGCAGCCAAGTACCGAGGAGGCATCAAGTGGTCGACGCACATCGGACGTTCGTCATCATCGGCGGAGGACTCGCCGGAGCGAAGGCGGCCGAGACACTGCGGGCGGAGGGCTTCAGCGGCCGGGTGATCCTCATCGGCGACGAGCGCGACCATCCGTACGAGCGGCCTCCCCTGTCCAAGGGCTACCTGCTGGGCAAGGACGAACGGGAGTCGGTCTTCGTCCACGAGACCGCCTGGTACGCGGGCGCCGACATCGAGCTGCACCTCGGCCAGGTGGTCACCTCCATCGACCGGGCCGGCCGGTCCGTGCAGCTCGGCGACAACACGGTCGTCCACTACGACAAGCTGCTCCTCGCCACGGGCGCCGAGCCCCGCCGCCTCGACATCCCGGGCACGGAACTGGTCGGCGTCCACCATCTGCGCCGTCTCGCCCACTCCGAGCGGCTGCGGGGCGTCCTGGCCGCGCTCGGCCGTGACAACGGACACCTGGTGATCGCCGGCGCGGGCTGGATCGGTCTGGAGATCGCCGCCGCCGCCCGCGAGTACGGCGCCGAGGTCACCGTCGTCGCCCCCTCGGCGACCCCGCTGCACCACGTCGTCGGCCCCGAGGTCGGCCAGATCTTCACCGACCTGCACGCCGAACACGGTGTCCGCTTCCACTTCGGCGCACGCCTCACCGAGATCACGGGGCAGGACGGCCTGGTCCTCGCGGCACGGACCGACGACGGCGAGGAGCACCCCGCCCACGACGTGCTCGCCGCGATCGGCGCGGCCCCGCGCACCTCGCTCGCCGAGGCCGCCGGGCTCGACATGGCGGACCGGTCCCAGGGCGGCGGTGTCGTCGTCGACGCCTCGCTGCGCACCTCCGACCCCCACATCTACGCTGCCGGGGACATCGCGTCCGTCGACCATCCGCTCTACGGCGGCCGGCTGCGCGTGGAGCACTGGGCGAACGCGCTGAACAGCGGACCCGCGGCGGCGAAGGCCATGCTCGGCCAGGACGTGACCTACGACCGCGTGCCGTACTTCTTCTCCGACCAGTACGACCTCGGCCTGGAGTACTCCGGCTGGGCACCGCCCGGTTCGTACGACCAGGTCGTCATCCGGGGCGATGCCGGCAAGCGCGAGTTCATCGCGTTCTGGCTGAAGGACCAGCGCGTCCTCGCCGGGATGAACGTCAATGTGTGGGACGTCACCGAGGACATCCAGAAGCTGATCAAGGCCGCCCGGCCGGTCGACCCGGACGCCCTGGGCGACCCGTCGGTGCCCCTGGACTCCCTGCTCTGACCGCTGCCCGGGCCTCCGGGACCCGTCCGCCGCCCGGGGCGCCCGCCCCGCGGCCGGCCGGTCCCGGATGCCCGGCCCCACCCGTAGACTTCACCCGTGGCAGGCAGGATCAATGACGACGACGTGAAGGCGGTCCGGGACGCGGTCCCGATCGACGCCGTCGTGTCCGAGTACCTACAGCTGCGCAACGCGGGTGGCGGCAACCTCAAGGGTCTGTGCCCCTTCCACGACGAGAAGTCCCCCTCCTTCCAGGTGAGCCCGGGCAAGGGCCTGTTCCACTGCTTCGGCTGCCAGGAGGGCGGCGACACGATCGCCTTCGTGATGAAGATCGATCACCTCACCTTCTCCGAGACGGTCGAACGCCTCGCCGCCAAGGCGGGCATCACCCTGCGGTACGAGGAGGGCGGCTACAACCCCTCCCACCAGCGCGGAGAGCGGATCCGGCTGGTCGAGGCGCACAAGATCGCCGCCGACTTCTACCGCGAGCAGCTGAACGGCCCGGAGGCCGAGATCGGCCGGAAGTTCCTCGCGGAGCGCGGCTTCGACCAGGACGCCGCGGCCCACTTCGGCGTCGGCTACAGCCCGGCGGGCTGGGACCACCTCACCCGCTTCCTGCGCGGCAAGGGCTTCAGCGACAAGGAGCTCATCAGCTCCGGTCTCTCCCAGGACGGCCGCCGCGGCCCCATCGACCGCTTCCGGGGCCGGCTGATGTGGCCGATCAGCGACACCTCGGGTGACACCGTCGGCTTCGGCGCCCGCAGGCTCCGCGACGACGACAACGGCCCGAAGTACCTCAACACCCCCGAGACGTCGATCTACAAGAAGTCCCAGGTGCTCTACGGCATCGACCTGGCCAAGAAGGACATCGCCAAGGCGAGCCGCGCCGTCGTGGTCGAGGGCTACACCGACGTCATGGCCTGCCACCTCGCCGGGGTCACGACCGCCATCGCCACCTGCGGCACCGCGTTCGGCAACGACCACATCAAGATCCTCCGGCGCCTCCTGATGGACAACGGCAGCGCCCGGGTGATCTTCACCTTCGACGGCGACGCGGCGGGCCAGAAGGCCGCCCTGCGCGCCTTCGAGGACGACCAGAAGTTCGCCGCCGAGACGTACATCGCGATCGCCCCGGACAACATGGACCCCTGCGACCTGCGGCTCGCCAAGGGCGACGACGCCGTACGAGACCTGGTCGAGCCCCGCACCCCGCTCTTCGAGTTCGCGCTCCGCCAGATCGTCGGCCGGTACGACCTGGAGACCCCCGCCGGGCGCGCCGCCGCGCTCGACGAGGCGGCCGCCGTCGTGGCGAAGATCAAGACGAGCAGCGTGCAACGCGAGGTGGCCGTCCAGCTCGCGGGCTTCGTCGGCATCCTCGACCAGGAGTTCGTCGTCCACCGGGTCAACCAGCTCGCCCAGTGGGCCCGCGGACGCGGCGAGCGCGGACCCGCGCCCGGCAAGCCCTCCCGGGGCGGAACCCCGCAGCACCAGATCCAGGCGCCCACGGCACCTTCCGGCCCCGCCCTCAACCTCCGCAGCCCCGCCCACCGCACGGAGCGCGAGCTGCTCAAGCTCGCCCTGCAGAAGCCCGCACTGGTCTCGCCCGCCTTCGACGCCTACGGCATCGACGAGTTCACCGCCCCGCCCTACGCGGCGGTGCGCCAGTGCATCGCGGAGGCGGGCGGCGCCGAGATGGGCGTCGCCGAGACCCGCGAGTACCTCGTCCAGGTGCTCGACGTGACCCCCGACGACACCGTGCGCAAGCTCGTCACCGAGCTCGCGGTCGAGGTCTTCCACGGCAAGTCCATCGACGAGACCTACGCGGGCGAGCACCTGGTCAAGGTCCGCCTGCGCGCCGTCGACCGCAGGATCGACGACGTGCAGAGCAGCCTCGCCCGGCTCGGCAGTAATGTCGCCCCGGACCACCTGGCCGCCGCCCAGAACGAGGTCTGGGTCCTCCAGCAGTACGCCCAGTCGCTGCGCAGCCACGGCGCCGCCGCCCTCTGAGGCGGATCAGCACCCCGTCACGCTCCGGACGCAAAAAGTCACCGCACGCCCCTCGTGGCGGCGATGTGTCGTACCCCACACTGGATGGCGGTGCCTGAGTCATCGGAGCGCGGCCGGTCCGTCGAGGGCGGACCCCCACCCCCGCGATCCGGCAGCGATCACCTGGAGGTCGCCCCCGTGCAGACCCGGACCGTGCCGACCACGACCGAGCATGTCCCGGCGATTCCCGCGCAGAACCGGGTCACACGTCACCCGGAGACGGCGGGCACGCCCGAACCGGTGCTGGAGGAACCGGTGGAGCCCCCGGAGCTCCCGCAGCCGCGGAGCCGCCCGGAGGCAGCCGGCCCGACCTCCGACCTCTTCCGCCAGTACTTACGCGAGATCGGACGGATACCGCTGCTGAGCGCCGCCGAGGAGGTGGAGCTCGCCCGCCGTGTCGAGGCCGGACTCTTCGCCGAGGAACGGCTCGCCGGCACCCCGGACCCCGACTCCGGGCTCGCCGTCGATCTGGACCGGCTCGTGGTCATGGGGCGGATGGCGAAGCGCCGGCTCATCGAGGCCAACCTCCGCCTCGTGGTCTCCGTGGCCAAGCGTTACGTCGGCCGGGGGCTGACCATGCTCGACCTGGTCCAGGAGGGGAACCTCGGCCTGATCAGGGCGGTCGAGAAGTTCGACTACGCACGGGGCTACAAGTTCTCCACGTACGCGACCTGGTGGATCCGCCAGGCGATGTCCCGCGCACTGGCCGACCAGGCCCGGACCATAAGGGTCCCGGTGCACGTCGTGGAGCTGATCAACCGGGTCGTACGCGTCCAGCGCCGGATGCTCCAGGAACGCGGCTACGAGCCCACCCCCGAAGAGGTCGCGGCACAGCTCGACCTGACCCCCGAACGCGTCGCCGAGGTCCTGCGCCTCGCCCAGGAACCCGTGTCCCTGCACGCCCCGGTCGGCGAGGAGGACGACGTCGCCTTCGGTGACCTCATCGAGGACGGCGACGCCGCCTCACCGGTGGAGACCGCGGCCTTCCTCCTGCTGCGCGAACACCTGGAGGCGGTCCTCTCCACGCTCGGTGAGCGCGAGAGGAAGGTCGTCCAGCTGCGCTACGGACTGGACGACGGACGGCCCCGCACGCTGGAGGAGATCGGCAGGATCTTCGGCGTGACCCGCGAACGCATCCGCCAGATCGAGTCCAAGACCCTCGACAAGCTGCGGGGCCACGCCTTCGCCGACCAGCTCCGCGGCTATCTGGACTGAGCGGGACGCCGGAGGGCGGGGACCGCTCCCGTGAGCCGTCCCCGCCCCCTCTCCCGTCGCGCCGCCGGGCGCCGCCGTCAGTCGACCTCGGCCAGCGCCTGGGCGAACTGGGCGGCGTACAGCCGGGCGTAGGCCCCCTCGGCGGCCAGCAGCTCGTCGTGGGTGCCCTGCTCGACGATCGAGCCGTTCTCCATCACCAGGATCACGTCCGCGTCCCGGATGGTGGAGAGCCGGTGAGCGATCACGAAGCTCGTACGGCCGTGGGCCAGCCGCGCCATCGCCTTCTGGATCAGCACCTCGGTACGGGTGTCCACCGAGCTGGTGGCCTCGTCGAGCACCAGGATCACCGGGTCGGACAGGAACGCCCGCGCGATGGTGATCAGCTGCTTCTCGCCGGCGCTGACCCCGGCGCCCTCGTCGTCGATCACCGTGTCGTACCCGTCGGGCAGCGTACGCACGAAACGGTCGGCGTGGGCCGCACGCGCCGCCTCCTCGATCTCCTCCCGGGTCACCTCGCGCGAGGCGCCGTAGGCGATGTTCTCCGCGATCGTGCCGCCGAACAGCCAGGTGTCCTGGAGCACCATCCCTATGCCCGAACGGAGCTCGTCACGCGTCATCCTCGCCGCGTCGACCCCGTCGAGGGTGATCCGGCCGCCCGTCACCTCGTAGAACCGCATCAGCAGGTTGACCAGAGTCGTCTTGCCGGCACCTGTCGGCCCGACGATCGCGACCGTGTGGCCGGGCTCCACGCTCAGCGAGAGATCCTCGATGAGCGGCTTCTCCGGGTCGTACCGGAAGGACACGTTCTCCAGCGCGACACTGCCGCGCAGCTCCTTCGGCCGCTCGGCGGGATCCGGGTCGGGCGCCTGCTCCTCGGCGTCCAGCAGACCGAAGACGCGCTCGGCCGAAGCGATGCCCGACTGCACCAGGTTCGCCATCGAGGCGACCTGGGTCAGCGGCATCGAGAACTGCCGCGAGTACTGGATGAACGCCTGCACGTCACCGATCGACAGCGCACCCGACGCCACGCGCAGCCCGCCGACGACCGCGACCAGCACATAGTTCAGGTTCGACACGAACATCATCAGCGGCTGCATGATCCCGCTGTTGAACTGAGCCTTGAAGCCCGCCTCGTACAGCGCCTCGTTCTGCTCGGCGAAGTCCTTCGCGGACTCCTCCTGCCGTCCGAAGACCTTGACCAGGGTGTGGCCGGTGTACATCTCCTCGATGTGGGCGTTGAGCCTGCCCGTCACCTTCCACTGCGCCACGAAGTGCGGCTGCGACCGCTTGCCGACCCGCGCCGCGACGAACACCGACAGCGGGATCGTCACCAGCGCGACCAGGGCCAGCAGGGGCGAGATCCAGAACATCATGATCAGCACGCCGACGATGGTCAGCAGGGAGTTGATCAGCTGGCCCATCGTCTGCTGCATCGTCTGCGAGATGTTGTCGATGTCGTTCGTCGCCCGGCTCAGCACCTCACCGCGCTGCTGCCGGTCGAAGTACGACAGCGGGAGCCGTGCCAGCTTGGTCTGCAGGTCCTCACGCAGCTGGAAGACGACCCGGTTGATCACCCGGATCGACACCCGGGTCGACACCAGCATCAGCAGCCCCGCGCCGACGTAGACCACCAGCACCGCGAGCAGGACCTGGCCCACGGCGCCGAAGTCGATGCCGTGGCCCGGCGTGAAGTCCACCCCGGTCAGCATGTCGGCGAGCCCGTCGTCGCCCTTCTCGCGCAGGCTCCCGATGGCCTGCTCCTTGGTGACGCCGTCCGGCATCTGCCGTCCGACGACACCCGCGAAGATCAGGTCGGTGGCCGCACCGAGGATCTTGGGCCCCACGACGGAGAGCGCCACGCTCAGCGCCACGGCGCCCAGCATCAGGTACAGCGAGGCCTTCTCCTTGCTGAACCTCCTCAGCAGCCGCTTCCCGGACCCCTTGAAGTCCATGGAGCGCTCCGTGGGCCCCATCATCATCCGTCCGCCCGGTCCTGCCATCAGGCGGCCTCCGCTTCCGTCAGCTGGGAGAGCACGATCTCCCGGTAGGTTTCGTTGCCTTCCATGAGCTCGTGGTGGCTGCCCGCCCCGACGACCCGGCCCTCGTCCAGCACCAGGATCCGGTCGGCGTCACGGATCGTGGACACCCGCTGGGCCACGATCACCACGGTCGCTCCCGAGGTCTCATGCGACAGCGCGCCGCGCAGCGCGGCGTCCGTCGCGTAGTCCAGGGCCGAGAACGAGTCGTCGAAGAGATAGATCTCCGGCTCCTGCACCAGCGTCCGCGCGATCGCGAGCCGCTGCCGCTGCCCGCCGGAGACATTCGTTCCGCCCTGCGAGATCGGCGCGTCGAGGCCGTGCTCCAGCCGCTCCACGAAGTCCTTCGCCTGCGCCACCTCCAGGGCGTGCCACAACTGCTCGTCGGTCGCGTCCGGATTGCCGTAGCGCAGATTCGTCGCGACCGTCCCCGAGAACAGGTACGGCTTCTGCGGGACCAGGCTCACGGTCCTCGCCAGCAGGACGGGATCCAGCGTCCTCACGTCCGCACCGTCGACCAGCACCTCGCCGTCCGTCGCGTCGAACAGCCGCGGTACCAGCCCGAGCAGCGTCGACTTCCCGCTGCCCGTCGACCCGATGATCGCGGTCGTCTCCCCGGGCCGGGCCACGAGATCGACCGAGCGCAGCACCGGCTCCTCGGCGCCCGGGAAGCGGAACTCCGCACCCCGTATCTCCAGATGGCCGTGCTTCAGCACCTTCGTCACGGGAGCGGTGGGCGGCACCACGCTCGACTCGGTCTCCAGGACCTCCTGGATGCGCTCGGCGCAGACCTCGGCGCGCGGCACCATGATGAACATGAAGGTGGCCATCATCACCGACATCACGATCTGCATCAGATACGCGAGGAACGCGGTCAGCGCCCCGATCTGCATCCCGCCGCCGTCGATGCGGTGCGCCCCGAACCAGACCACCGCGATGGACGACAGGTTCACCACCGTCATCACCGTCGGGAACATGAGCGCCATCAGCCGCCCCGTCGACAGCGCGACGTCCGTCAGCTCGGTGTTGGCGCCCCGGAAGCGCTCCTCCTCGTAACCGTCACGGATGAAGGCGCGGATGACGCGGTTACCGGTGATCTGTTCGCGCAGCACCCGGTTGACGGCGTCCAGCCGTACCTGCATCGTGCGGAACAGCGGCCGCATCCTCTTGACGATCAGGCTCACCGAGACGCCGAGGACGGGCAGTACGGCCAGCAGCACCGCCGACAACGGGACGTCCTGGCCGAGCGCCATGATGACGCCGCCGACACACATGATGGGCGCCGAGACCATCAGGGTGAACGCCATCAGGACGAGCATCTGGACCTGCTGCACGTCGTTGGTCGTCCGGGTGATCAGCGAAGGGGCCCCGAACCGCCCCACCTCGCGTGCGGAGAAGGACTGTACCCGCGCGAAGACCGACGCCCGCACGTCGCGCCCGAGCGCGGACGCGGTCCGGGCGCCGTAGTAGACCGCCCCGATGTTGCAGACGATCTGGACGACGCTGACGGCGATCATCACGCCGCCGAACTCCAGGATGTAACCCGTGTCCCCCTTCACGACACCGTTGTCGATGATGTCCGCGTTGAGGCTGGGCAGATAGAGGCTCGCGCAGGTCTGGAGGAGCTGGAGCAGCACCAGCAGCACGATGGGACGTCTGTACGGACCCAGATAGGTCCGCAGGAGTTTTATGAGCACACGAGTCTCTCGGAGTCGGCGAAGGGAAGAGGCCGATACATACTCCGGTACTCCGGTCCATGACTGCCAACGCTTTTGCTCAAGCGCGGGTCAAATCATGGGCCCCGCGCCGGTCCAGGCCGGGCGGGGCGCTTTCTCTCAGACGGATCCGCCGAACGCCCCGGGGTGGATCTGGTCGCGGGTCGCCCCGTACTGCTGACGTACCGCGCCGCCCACCGCGAGCTCCTCACCCGGCTCCAGCACCTGCGCGGCCGCAGCCTGCCAGACCGGGGGAGTGCGCGGATCGAGCGTTCCCTGCGAGACCCCGAGGGCCCACGCCGCCTGCCGGGCCGCACCCAGTGCCGCGTACTCGGCGGGCTGCGGCACGACGACCTGGGTGCCGAACAGCGCGGGCGCCAGCGCCTGCACGGCGGGCAGTTCGGCCGCTGCTCCCAGCAGGAACACCCGCCGCACCTCCACGCCGCGGTCGCGCAGCACGTCCAGCGCGTCGGCCAGCGAGCACAGCATCCCCTCGAAGGCGGCCCGCGCCAGGTGCTCCGGCTTCATCGACTCACGCCGCAGCCCGCTCAGCGTTCCGGCGGTGTGCGGCAACTGAGGGGTCCGCTCGCCCTCCAGGTACGGCAGCAGGACGAGCCCCGAGGCTCCCGGCGTCGACTTCAGCGCCAGCGCGGACAGTTCGTCGAGCCCCTCCAGTCCGAGCATCTCCGCCGTGCCGCGCAGCGCGCGGACCGCGTTCGACGTGTGGACCACCGGCAAGTGCATCCCCGTCGCGTCGGCGAAGGAAGTGATCATCCCCGTGGGGTCGGCCAGCGCCTCGTGGTGCACGGCCATCACCGAGCCCGAGGCGCCCAGCGACACGACGGCGTCCCCGACGGCGACACCCAGCCCGAAGGCGGCGGCCATCGTCTCGCCGGTGCCCGCCGAGATCAGCAGGCCCTCCGGCGTCGTCCCGGCGGCGTCGGCCGGACCGAGGACCTCGGGCAGCGCGGCCTGCCGGCCGAGCGCCAGCTCCACGAGGTCGGGCCGGTAGGAACCGGAACCCGTCGACCAGTAACCCGTACCGGACGCGGCACCGCGGTCCGTCGTCCGGCGGGCGGGCCGGCCGAGGAGCTGCCACACCAGCCAGTCGTGCGGCTGCAGGACCGCCGCGACCCGCTGCGCGTTCTCCGGCTCGCTCCGCGCCAGCCAGCGCAGCTTCGCCACGGGCTGGGAGGCCTGGGGCACCGCCCCGACCGCCTCGGCCCAGGGCTGCCGCCCGCCGAGCCCGTCGATCAGGTCCGCCGCGGCGGCCTGAGCGCGCCGGTCGTTGCCGAGCAGCGCCGGACGTACGAGATTGCCCTGGTGGTCCAGCGGCACCAGCCCGTGCTGCTGCGCGGACACGCCGATGGCCTGTACGCCTTCGAGCAGCCCTCCGGAGGCCGCCTCACCGAGTGAGAGCAGCCACGCCTGCGGATCCACCTCGGAGGCCCTGGCCTCGATCGGATGCGCGGCGTACCCCTGCCGCAACACCTCACCGGTGTCCGTGTCACAGACGACGATGTGCGTGAAGGCGGATGAACTGTCCAAGCCGGCCACTATGCCCATGCACAAGATTCTGCCGCACCCGCGGGCGGGCCCCGTACCGGGCCGGTCCCGTACCGGGAGGCGCCCGGCACGGGACCGCGCCTCAGGTGTTCGTCGTACCCCAGTCGTCGCTGCCGTTCTGGCCGCTGCGGTCCCGCAGCGAGCGCACCCGTTCGGAGACGGACACGGGGACCTTGTCCCCGACCTTCTCGCTCACCGAGTGGTACGCCTTGCCGGCGAAGTCCCGGCCGCCGTGCGCGGCGGACTCCGCCGCGTTCCGCACGGCGGGGTTCTCGGCCAGTTGCTGCGCGGCCTTCTTCAGCTGCTCGTAACGCTCGCGCCCGGCTCGCGTGCCGAGCACGTAACCGAGCGCCACTCCGGCGATGAACGTGAGCCGGTACCGCATGGGTGCCACCCTTCCTTCGCTCCGTGCGACGTGTGCTGCCCGCCTACCCGCGGACACCCGAGATCACCCCGGGGGATACCGATTGGCGGAGCACCCCCCTGCTTGCGCTAATGTATGTGTCGCAGCGAACGCGCGCCGCTCGGCAGCAGCCAGGTAGGTACGATTCGAGGCACCCGCAGCAATCCCCTGTAGCTCAATTGGCAGAGCAGCCGGCTGTTAACCGGCAGGTTACTGGTTCGAGTCCAGTCGGGGGAGCGCGATCCCCTGTAGCTCAATTGGCAGAGCATTCGGCTGTTAACCGGAGGGTTACTGGTTCGAGTCCAGTCGGGGGAGCGAGACGGAAGAGGGCCCTTCGGGGTCCTTTTTCGTGTGCCCGCGCGGGGGTGCCCGTGACTCTTTCGGGGGGATTCCGTACCGCCGGGAACCGGGCAGCACGCAGCGCGGTCTTCATGGTCACGCGAAGCCGGGCATCCGCAGCAGGAGATCGTATGACCGGCTATGCTGCGGCAGACGGCGCGCACACTTGTACGCGCCACGCCGAAACGGGGCGGTAGCTCAGCCGGTTAGAGCAGCGGACTCATAATCCGTCGGCCGTGGGTTCGAGTCCCACCCGCCCCACCACAGCAGAAACGTCGTGACCTGCGAAAACGTAGGTTTCACGCTAGCGCAGACGAGGCATTCGCCGCACGAACGCCGCACCGAAGCCTCGTACGCTTGCTCCCATGGCTTACATCAAGACCAATTCCCGGCTGTCCGGAGCCCCCTCGTACACCGTCATGTGGCGGGCCGGCGGCTCCCGAACAGGGGCGTGGTGTCGCGAGACCTTCGACGATGACGATCCGGCGAAGCGGTTCCGCGACCTGGTCAACGGTCACGGACAGCAATGGCCGCCGGGGTGGGTCAAGGGCGAGGGATTCGTTGAGGCGAACGAGCCTCCGCTGCCGGACTCGGAGAAGTTCGCGGTCTACGCGCACGCCTACGTGGGGCTACTGACGGACATATCTGAGCACACCAGAACCAACTACACGAGATTCATCGATAACCACATGATCCCGTGGTTCGGCGAGCTGTCAGTCTCCAACCGGGGGAGCAGGCTCACCCGAGAGCACGTCAGCCAGTGGATTCTGGACCTTCAGAACGGGAGGCCCGGCCCCCTGCACCCAGCAGGTACGAAGCGCCGGGCGTATGCCCCGAAGACGATCGCCAACCTTCACGGGCTGCTGTACAGCATCTTCCAGTCCGCTGTGAGTGCCGACCCCGCACTGCGAGACTCGAACCCGTGCGCCCACACCCGCTTGCCCAAGGGAAACGACACCGAGGATGACGAGGTCTTCCTCGAACCCGAGGAGTACGCCCTCCTTAAGACGCATGTGCGTGCCGACGCTGTCGACATCGTCGATGCGTTGGTGAGTACTGGCCTCCGGTGGGGCGAGATGACGGCACTACAGCCCCGGGACTTCACCTTCGCGTCGAAACGGCCGACGCTCCGCGTGCAGCGTGCCTGGAAGCGGCGTGGAGAGGGCGGGACGTTCCTCGGCGCACCCAAGACCAAGAAGTCACGCCGGACGCTCGTGCTCACCCCGGAGCAGGTGAAACTGTTCCGGCGCCGCTGCCAGGGGAAGAAGCCGACCGACCTGATCTTCACCGCGCCAGAAGGCGGGGCCTGGCACTCCGGCGTGTTCTACGCACACCGCTGGAAGCCTGCCATCGACGCCGCCAACGCTGTTGGCCTTACCAAGCGTCCGCGCGTCCACGACCTCCGCCACACGCACGCCTCCTGGCTCATCGCCGGCAAGGTCCCACTGCCTGTGATTCAGGCCCGCCTCGGCCATGAGTCGATCACGACGACCGTCGACCGGTATGGACACCTGCTGGAGGCATCGGACGACGAGGTCGTGGCTGCTGTTGAGTGGGCTATGGGTTCCACAGCTGAGCATGTCTCCAAAGCCGCGTGAGTTGCCAGGAGGCGGAGGCCAGGCGCTCTCATGCTGAACTCCCAAGAATGGGCACGGCTCCGGCCACGACCGGGCATGGTTTCTGAGGTATCCGACTGCCCAGCAGCATTAATCGGTCAGAGGTGGTCTGTCGACGCTTGGGGCCGCCGCCACGAGAACTGTGCGCATGCACCACGAAGTCATCGAGCGCCTGCTCCTCGTCGGGTAGGCCCGCACGGCGCAAGAACTCCATCACGTCGACCCGCCGGCCGTCCGTGGGGGAGGCGCAGGGGATGATTATGGGCGCCCGTCCTCTCAGGAGAAGACGACGGAGCGTACGTAGGCGGTCGGAGGCACCCTTGCCGGGCGGCAGGACGTAGTAGGTGCCGCCTTCGCAGTCGGTACCGAGGAAGACGATAGCGGTCGCATCGGTCAGATTCTTGGGAGCTCGCGAGACGGTAGCGGGGTCGGCGGCCATGGTCGCGAAGTTGACGCACTGGCCGCTGGCGGGGTCGCGACAGCTTCGTACCCGTCGTGGTGTAGGAGTAGCGGCACTGGCCGCTCGCGGCGAACGCCGAGCCTGCACGGCCACGAACAGACGGCGCCAGTTGCGGCGCCGGTGGCAACGGTGAGAGAGCGAAGAGACACGGTGCACCGTCCTCTACCTTGCATCTGGGCGGTGCCACAGATGCTCCAGCTCTCTGGTTCGTCGGCTTCCTCCGCAACGACGCACACCACGTGATCGTGCCGTCTCTGGAGCAGCTCACGGAACACCAAATCATCGGCGGACTATTGGAAGCGGCGATCGAGCGAGAAGCCGGGGCAGTGCTGCATCAGGCGAGCGCGCTGAGCGGTCCCGTGAGCGGCATATAACCCCACGCACACCTACCGACCTCGAAGATGCCGCCGGGTCCCGCCGGACTGGGCGCCATCTTGATGGGGAGTGAGTGGGTTCGACCCAAGGGCTGAGGCCGGCTGTCGGTGAGTCGGGTTTCCAGCCCCAGGAATGAAGGACACCCCGTGACCGACCACCGGATAGGGGGAGTCTTCTTCGTTGCAGCCCTCGACCGATGGAGGAGCTTGCCCCGACGTTGAGGTCGCCCGAGGCGTATGAGAGCGCGAGCGGCGTGGTTCGGGCCGGGGGATTCGCACGTCTGTTCCAAACGTATAGGTGTTAGAAGAAGTTTGTCGGTTCTACTCCTGTAACTGCGGTGATGCCTGCTACGATCCTCGCCACTTGTTCGAAGGCGTGCGGTGGGGGTTTGAGCGACGGAGCGATTCCGTTGATTCAGCTAATGCTCGCCTTCGAGCGGTGAAGGTTGAAAATGGGGGGGCAGATGCTTTCGAAAATTATCATTCAGAATTACCGCACATTTCGCAACTTCAAACTCGACTTCGACCCCAAGATGAACATCTTGGTCGGGGATAACGACGCCGGTAAGTCGACGATTCTTGAAGCAATCAGCCTTGCGCTCACGGGCAGGCTGCGAGGCAGGCTGCTTGCCCAGGAGCTGTCGCCGTATCTGTTCCACCAAGAGGCCACCGCCGAGTACATCGCCGCCCTCCGAGAGGGGCGAGAAGCCAGGCCACCAGAGATCATCGTTGAGCTGTTCCTCGACAGTAAAACTGCGCCTGCTGAGCTGATGGGAACCAATAATCTTCTGAGGGTCAATGAGTCGGGTGTTCGTATTCGTGTTGCGCTTAACCCGGATTACGAGCCTGAGTACAAGGAGTTCATCAAGGATCCGACGCAAGTCAGATTGATTCCCACCGAGTACTACAGGGTCGATTGGCTGGCTTTCTCGGGCAATGGCATTACCTTCCGCAGTATTCCTGCAACGGCCTCCCTGATTGACGCTTCTAACATTCACCTTCAGAGTGGTGTCGACTACTACCTGAACGGAATCATCAACTCGCACCTTGCGCCAGATGAACGCGTAAAGCTAACGCGCGCCTATCGCAGCCTCCGCGAGAATTTTGCAGCAGACGACTCGATTGTAAAGATTAATGAGAAGCTGCGGGGCGCTCCAAGTGACGTCAGTGATCGCGAACTAACGCTCGGTATCGATGTTTCGCAGAAATCGAGCTGGGAAAGCAGTATCGTTCCACACCTCGACGAGTTGCCATTTCAGTATGTGGGCAAGGGGGAGCAGAGTACGCTCAAAATTCTTCTTGCTCTCAACAAGAAGGTCGAAGACGCACACATCGTCCTGGTTGAAGAACCGGAGAACCACCTGTCATTCTCCAACTTGGGCAAGCTGGTTAAGAAGATCAGCGACAAGTGCGACGGCAAGCAGGTATTTATCACTACGCACAGCTCCTACGTGCTGAACAAGCTGGGGCTTGAGAAGCTCGTCCTACTTTCGGCGACGGAGGGCTTCCGCCTCGACAGCCTTCCGGCGGACACGCAGGACTACTTCCGTAAGCTGTCGGGTTACGACACCCTGCGCCTTGTGCTTGCTCGACGGTCAATCCTTGTGGAAGGGCCGTCCGATGAACTCATTGTTCAGCGGGCCTACAGGGACCTTCATGGTTGCCTGCCCATTGAAGACGGCGTAGACGTAATCAGCGTTCGTGGACTGGCATTTCGTCGGTTCCTGGATATCGCATCACTCACCGGCAATGTGGTCGCCGTCGTGAGGGACAACGACGGTACCGAGGCCGCAGAGGTGCAGCGAAAGTACGCCGCTCACACTGTCTTCCCGAACATCTCTGTTCACGTGGGACAGGATAAGACGTACAAGACCCTTGAGCCGCAACTCCTAAAGGCGAACGGTCTCATCGCAATGAACGCTATCCTCGGAGAGAATTTTACCTCCGAAGCAGACTTGCTTGAACACATGGAGGATCGAAAGACAACCTGTGCTCTAATGATCTTCTCTAGCGACCAGACCATCAACATGCCGGAGTACATCAGGGATGCAGTCGCCTAATAATCTGGCCGTCATCGCGGCAGCAGGCTCGCGGAAGACCCAGCACATCATCGACTGCGTCATCGCAGATCCGAGCAAGCGCGTCTTGGTGACGACTTACACCAACGAAAACCTCCACCAGATCGTGAGCCGATTGAGCGCGGGCACTGGAGTGCTACCGAGACACGTCACGGTCATGGGTTGGTTCACGTTTCTTCTCAACGAATGTGCTCGCCCCTATCAGGGCTTTGTTCTCGGCGAAGCGGGAATGATGGGTGGGCTCAATTTCGTGGGACAGCGTTCGAGGTACATCCCAAAAAGCAAGCCTCAGCAGTACTACCTAGACCGTGGCAAGTCGGCATATCGAGACGGCGTATCGGCGTTCTCCTTCGAGGCTAACAAACTGAGCAAGGGTATGGTGGTCGATCGTCTTTCGCGGATGTACGACCACATTTTCATTGATGAGATCCAGGACATGGCGGGGTACGACCTCGAACTCTTGGACCTGCTGATGAAGTCGCCGATTTCCGTCACGGTGGTTGGCGATCCCCGCCAGGCCACCTTCGCAACGAACAACGCTACAAAGAACTCGAAGTACAAGGGGAGCGGCATCGTTGAGTGGTTGGCTATGCGTACCGACCTATGCCTCGTTGAAAACCGAGTAGAGAGTTACCGCTGCAACCAGGACATCTGTGATTTCGCAGACGATCTGTACCCCGACCTTGCGCGTACCGTGTCCAAGAACACCGAAATGACTGGTCACGATGGCATCTTCGCGATCAGCAAATCGGCTGTGTTGGAGTATGCAGAGAAGTACGCGCCGATGGTGCTGCGCTGGGACAAGCGAGCCGATACATGCGGTCTCGACGCAATGAACATGGGTACCTCGAAGGGCAGCACGTTCGAGCGCGTGCTCATCTTCCCGACGAAGCCGATGATCAGTTACTACCAGACCCGAGACTGCACCCAGGCCGGAGACAGAGCGAAGCTCTATGTCGCGGTGACCCGGGCGAAGTACAGCGCCACGTTCGTCATGCCGTAAAAGACCCTGTTGACTCTGGAAACCTGCTGGAGGCCGTCATGCCCGACGACTACCGTTGACTCATGACGGAAGACCAGCGTCTATCGATCGTCAGACGTGCGCCTGATCTCTCAGTTCAAGCGCACCGCATCTGGTCGGCATGATGGACACCAACGCGCTGCTCAGCAGCGTCGAGAATGACTACCGTAAAAGGTTCCGGTCGCGGCTGCTGCGGATGAGCGACGACGGCACTGCGGGTAGTCGGCCCGCCCCGGGGTCGGCCGAGCGCCTCGCGACCCGCAACTGCTGCCGGTTCATCCGACTCGCCCTCGGGTTGATCCCCCTTTTCTTCGCGGGCGCCGGCTGCGTGCTGGTGAGCCCTTGCGACGGTGGAGTCGATCGAGACCGTCCCGCGTCGTTGCGGACCGGACGCTCGCATGCATCCAAGGTGCATCATGAAGGTTGCGGGTAGGGCCGTGCCTCGCATTACCAGAGGCTGAGGGGACGGCCCGCGGCAATCGCCGCACGGATACGTGCTGCGATCTTCGCTTCGGACTCCCCGCCGTTCCGGCCGGCCCGGATGGCGGAACCTATGGTGCGGGAGCGTCCGGCCGGGCCGCGAAGGTCAGCGAGGGGGCTACCCGGGTCTCTGCGGCGGGCCAGCCATTCGGCCCGGTTCTCCGCCGCTGTCCCCAGTCGCAGGTGCGCAGGCTGCTGGCAGGAGTGGTTGTCGCAGGTGTGGCAGACGGTTGGGCTGTCGGTACCCCAGCCGAGCCGAGGGATGACACCGTGCGCAAGCTGGTACCCGTAGAGGTGGCCCGGCACCGTGCCGCGTCGCGTCCTGCCCGGCCGCGACGCCGCCCTGAAGCTGGCGTGGCCGGTGCTGGAGATCCCGCCGAAGAAGAACCAGCAGTCCTCGGTTGACGAGGTTCGGTAGACCTTTGCCCAGTACCGGGCCCGAACGGACTCGTTGGCCAGCCAGGACATCCACTCAACGGCCGGTATACGGACCGGCGTTGGCTCGCCAATGAGGGAAAGTTGCTCGTCAACGTGAACGGGCCCGGACCCGTTCACCGCCGCGAGCGGGAAGAGTCCGGGCCCGATGTCGTTGTTAAGCGGCATCAGCCCGGCTGCCGTCCGCCGTGACGACCGGGGCCGGGGTGCCCGAGGTCGAGGAAGCCGCGTCTGCCACATCCGCCCGAGGCTTACGAATTCGGGTAGTGCGGGGCCGCTCGGCGCGGGCTCGCAGCGATTCGATGATCTCCTTCGCCCGAGCGGCGGTAACAGGCTTCGCCTCGCGTTCCAGCTCCTCCGCCGGGACACCCAGCAGTTCCGAAACCAACTCGGCATCGTTGTCGAACAGCCGCAGGACTACAGCAGCAGCCTCCCGTGCCGTGACGTCGGCTTCCTCCTTCGCCTTGGCCGCCTTCACCGCAGCCTCGCGTGCAGTCAGCGCGTGCTCGGCGGCCATCTCCCGCGTCCTCGCCTTCACCGCTTCAGCAGCGCGAACCCGCCGCCGCAGCTCCGACGCGCTCACCGGTCCTGCCGAATTCGTGCTCACCCATGCCCCCAGTTCTGTTCGAAGTCAGTGCTTGTCGTGCGCACCGTAGGCACAGGTCCGCGGACATCTCGAACCACGCCTTCGTTGGGTGCCGGCCAGAGCGAAAGGCTGCCTCCGGCGGGTCCTCCTCGGAGGGGGTGGGGGCTGGTTGGTCGGGTGCGGGAGCGTTGTGGTGGGGGTGAAGGCGGGGTTCCCTCCTCGGCCGGACACCCCAAGGGGCGTACCAGGAACCCGGACACGGTGTCCAGGCCGAGCCGCTGCGCGGTCGCTACGCGAGCCAGGACACCGCGCCCGGAACCCTGGTACGGCGGAGCTGTCCGACCGAGGAGGGAACCCCGCCCGGGCCCGTTGTGGCCGGGCCCGGCCGGGCGGGTGCGGGTCGGCGGCACGGGAAAAGGGCAGGTCAGAGCATGTATCCGGGTTGACCCAACCCCTAGAACGTGGTTTAATTAGTGATATCGGAAGGGGAGGGCAACCCCCGACCGGCACACGGCGGGCCGACCGGCCGCCGACAACCTCTCTCACCAGGAGAACGAACGTGAGCACCACGAAGCTCGAAACCATCCGCGCCCTTCTCGCTAAGGCGGAGGACCCCCGTACTCCGGAGGCGGAGGCGGAGTTGGCCCGGAAGCGGGCGTTCGAGATGATGGCGAAGTACGGCGTCGAACAGGCGATGCTCAGCGACGCCAACCCGGCCAGCGACGGCCCGACGGACCGCAAGATCGTTCTGGATAACCCGTGGGCGATGGAGCGGGTCCGCCTCATCAACCGCATTGCGCTCGCTCTCGGCTGCGAGCTGATCCACCTTGGGCGGGACGGCAGCGGCCCGGCACGCCGGGTACACATCTTCGGGTACGCGAGCGATCTTCAGCGTGTCGAACTGCTCTACACCTCCCTTCTTCTCCAGATGAACAGCGGACTGGCCGCTCAGTCGGTCCCGCCGGGCCAGGGTGCGCGTGCCTGGCGTCGGTCCTGGCTTCTCGGCTTCATCAACCGGGTGGGCGACCGCATCGAGGAGGCCGAGCGCGGCGCACGCGACGAGGCCAGGGGCGAGACCACCGCCACCGGCCGCAGTGCGGCCCTCGTGCTCGCGGACCGCAAGGTCGTCGTCTCGCGCAGCTATCAGCAGGCGTACCCCCGTGCACGGAAGGGGGGCACCACCACCATGACCGGCAACGGGTACGGAGCCGGATGGACGGCGGGAAGCCGCGCCGACATCGGCGGTAAGCGGATCGGCCGCACTGCGGCCGGGTCCATAGCCGCGTAGCCCCATTGCGGCCGGGGGCGGCCGTCCCCCGCCCCCGGCCGCCGAGTCCGCGACCTACCCCAGGAGGCATGACCGTGCCCGCTCGAAAGCCCCCGGCCACCCCCGCCCGCATCCTCACTGCCGCCGCCGACCACATCGAACGCGTCGGGCTCTACCAGGGTGACCACCTCTGGCAGCCCGGCCGGATGGGCGACACCGCCCCGTGCACCGTGCTGCACGCATGGGAGCGCGGCGTGCGCTCCGTCCGGCCCCGCTGGTCCGTACGCGGTGAACCCTGGAACATCTTCCAACGCGCCCTGTTCGACTCCCTTGTGGTGCTCAGCAACCAGGTCAACGGCCGTCCCGTGTCCGGGGTCCGGTGGCGAAAGCTGCGGCTCACGGAGGACGCCTACCGGCGCGCCCTCCTGTGGTGCTGGGGGGACGAACCCGAGCGGACCACCGCAGAGGCCGCCGCCATGATCCGCGCCGCCGCAGCCCTGCACCCGAGTGACGGCGATCACAACCTCCCCGGTTGCCCCACCCTCAAGAACATGGTTTAATTAATGGTGTCGGAAGGGGGAGGGCAACCCCCCGACCGACACCGTCACCGGGCCGAACGGCCCGAAGAACTCTCACCAGAAAGAGAAGGATCGATGACGAACACCAAGACCCAGGCCGGCGTCCAGACTGCCCCTGCCCCGTGGCCGACCCTCTCGGTCGCCGAGCTGGCCGCGTACCCCGGCAACGTCCGCGACATCGAGGCCCCGGCCGATCTGCTGGCCGACGTGAAGGACAACGGCGTCGTGGAGCCGCTGTACGTCGTGCTCACCCACGGCGACGTGCCGCAGGTCATCGACGGGTTCCAGCGACTGGCCGCCGCCGTCGCCGCAGGGCTGGAGGCCGTGCCGGTCACCCCGCGCCCCGTGATCCGGATTGACGCGCTCACCCCGCACCCGAAGAACGCCCGCGAAGACCTGGACCTCAACGCGCCGTTCGTGGAATCGCTCCGCACCGAGGGGTGCCGCATCCCCGTCAAGATCCAGCGCCTTGACGGCGGAGTCCTTCAGGTCAACGACGGAAACCGCCGCTACCACGCCGCGACGGACGCGGGCCTTACCCACCTGCCGTACGAGTGGGAGGACGACGACCGCGACGCGGCCGGACAGTTCCTCGACATGATCACGACCGCTCAGCACCGCAAGAGCCTGAGCACTTCCGAGGTGAACCAAGCCATGTTCAGCGCGGCCGAGGCGGGCGCGCCTCTGGGCCGCATCGCCAAGGCCGCAGGCGTGCGGCAGAAGGACGTCAAGACGCTGGTCAAGGTCCGGTCCGACGAGAAGCTGTCGGCCGTCGTCAGCGGCGCGAGCAGCTACGAGTGGACGTTCGAGCACCTGGCCGCGCTGTCGGAGTTCGCGGACGACGCCGAAGCGCTCGCCGCGATCACCGAGGCCGCCGCCGACGATGACGCCGACGAGGGAGACGTTGACTGGGCCATCGCCGTCGAGCGGACCAAGCGCGACAAGCGGACCAAGGCCGAGGCCCACCGCGCGGAGCTGGAGGCGGCCGGGCAGAAGATCCGGGACGCCGAGGAGCTGTCCGAGCGCGCCATGCCCGTGTGGCGACTGCGCGGCATCAGCACCGAGGAGCACGCCGACTGCAAGGGGTTGGTGTGGGTGTTCGACGACCGGCGGGCAGACCGGTACGAGCCCTACTGCTCCGCCCCCGGCCTGTACGGGCACACGGTGCCCGAGGGTGCCAGCGCCAGCGGCGGCACGATGACCACCGCCGACAAGGAGGCTGAGCGCGCCGCCCGCGCCGCCGTCAAGAAGGGGAACATCGACTGGGACGCGGCCGAGGCCCTGCGCCGGAAGTGGATCACGGACCTGATCAAGCGGCGCAACCTCCCGAAGAACACCACCAACACCCTGATCGGACACGTCAATAATGCTCTCCTGAACGGCAGTTGGGGTATCTCCGACGACCTGAACAAGGAGGGCACCACGGAGATCCTGGCCGGATTCCTGGGGCTGAACGCCGAGCAGGCCAAGGACCGGGGCAGCTTCGCCGGGCACGTCGCCAAGGACCCGCGCCGGGCCCCTCAGCTCCAGTTCGCCGCCATCGCCGCCGTCCGGGAGAAGTGCGCAAACCGGTCGGCGTGGCGGACGGACAGCCAGCACGCCCCGTGGACGCGGAAGCCCACCGGCCGGTGGTTCCAGGTGCTCGCGTCCCTCGGGTACCCGCTCACACCCATTGAGCAGTCGGTCGTGGATGAGGAGCCCTACGACCCGTCGAAGAAGAAGCCCCGCGCCGCGATCACGTCCGGCAGCGAGCCGGAGACCGAGCAGGAGCCCGGCACCAACGAGGAGGCGGGCGAGCCGGAGGCCGAGGAAGCCGACGACCCGGCCAGCGACGACGAAGCCGCCGCCTAACCACCTCAGCCGCCCGACGCCGGGGGCGGGAACCGCCCCCGGCACCCCCAGGAGCCCCACAGTGACCCGTACAGCTCTGTTCGACACCCACGCCGACGACCACGGTTGCGGATGCGTCCCCGCCCCCGCCGAGCCCGACCCCGGCACCACCGCCGACATCATGCAGGCCCGCGCCATCGCGGGCGGACTCGCAGAGTTCGGCATTGGCCCCGCCCGCTGGTCTGCCGCCTACGACCACCAGGCCGCCGCCGTCGTCCTGCGCGTGGACACCCCGCGCGGACTGTACGCGCTCGCCATCCCGGCCCCCGGCCAGCCGTTCCCCGTCCGCCACCGGGGCGAACGCATCGGTGCGCTGGACTGCCGCCGCACGTACGGCACCGCCGACAGCTACACCGCCGCCCTGTTCGCCGCGTTCCTGCGCGACCGCGCCGCACTCGACATCCCCGGCCGGGATGCTTGCCCCACACCCCAAAACATGGTTTAATTAATGGTGTCGGAGGGGGAGGGCAACCCCCTTCCGGTCCCACGGGCCGCCAGCCGGCCCGACCCCGGCCGTACGCGGAGGGCAACCCGCCCGGCCGGGCGCTCGATTCCTCTCTCACCAGCAGGAGCACCCACGATGACCAGCGCAGCCATGCGGTTTCCCATCCCCGCCACGGCCCAGGCCCGCGTCCGCCAGCTTGTCGAGGCCACCAACGCCCGCGCCGCCGTCCACAAGCTCACCGCCTACACGCTCGACGTCTCCGCGCCCTTCCTGGCCGACTACCACGACATCGACGGCCGCCTGATCGGCAAGCGCCCCACCGTCACCGTGACGATCTCCGGTGACATCCCCCGTCACCACGGCTGGACCGTCCTTGCCCGTCTGGACCACGACGAGGAGGGCGAGACGATCACCAGCCTGTTCCCCGGCCTGCCCGAGCAGGACGCCGAGGCCGTGCGCGGATACCACGCCATCGCGAACGTCTGTCACGGCTGCAACATCGCCAGGCACCGTACCGCCACCTATCTCGCCCGCCACGAGAACGGCGAGATGCGGCAGTTGGGCACCACGTGCGTTGAGCCGTACACCGGACTGCCGATCAAGGGCCTTGAGGCCCTGTGGCGGTTCGGCACGCTGAAGGACTCCGATTGGGACGGCGAAGAGGGCGGCATCCCGGCCGATCTCCGCGTCCCGGTGGCCGAGGTCCTGCGGGTGACCGCCGCCATCGTGAACACGGAGGGCCGCTTCTACAGCCGGTCTGAGCAGTGGAAGAACACCCAGCCGACCGCCGACGGCGTCGAAGCGTACTTCTTCGACCGCAAGGCCCCGATGGAGTGGCGGGCCGCCATCGACGCCGACCCCGACGCGCCGACCACCGCCGCCGCCGTCCGGGCGTGGGCCGTCCAGGGATACGGCAGCCTCTCCGACTACCGACACAAGGTGGGCCAGCTGGCGAAGGGCGAGACCGTTGACCCGCGCCACCTGCCGACGCTCGTGTCCGCCATCGCGGGGTGGTACCGCGACCAGGAGAAGGAGGCCACCGAGCGGGCCGCCCAGAACAGCAAGCCGCAGGGCACCGTGGGCGAGCGCATCACCACCCCCGCCACCGTCACCACCGTGATCGAGCTGGAGGGCCGGACGTACGGCTACCAGACCCAGCGCCGTCGACTGGTGAAGTTCCAGGACCCGCAGGGCAACGTGTTCGTCTGGTTCAGCAGCGCCGCCGACGTCCCCGACCAGGGCGACGAGGTCGAGCTGACCGGCACGGTCAAGGACCACAGCATCTACGGCGAGACCGCACAGACGGTTCTCACCCGGTGCCGCGTCGCCGCACGCGAACCGGTCGCCGCGTAGCAGGCCCGGCCGGGCGGGAAGCACTGCCCGGCCGGACCCCGGCCGCCGGGCCGTGGGGTGGGCGGCGTCGAGCCGCCCACCCCACGCTCCGCCCACCGCCGTCCGGGCCCGACCGCGTCGGCGGCCGGCCCCCACTCACTGGCCCCCGTACGAAGGGCGTCCCTCCGGGACGGCTCAGCCTGGCCCGGCTCGCAGCCGGCCGGAGCGTCCGGGCCGCAGGCGGCCCTCCCGCTCCGTCCGGACGCTGGGCCGAAGGGCGTGCCCTTCGGGCACGACGGCACTGTCCGTCGCGCTCCGCGCGACCACGGGCGGCACCCGTACGACGAGGCCACGGCTCGCCGCCGCCCGCACCGCTGAGACACCCGAGGAACACCCCCATGCCCGAGAACGCTTGCGCCGTCCGTCCCCAGGCCGCCACGGCAGGAGAACCGTCTCCGCAGACGTGCATCCAGGTCGCCAGGCAGGCCGCGATCCTCGCAGTCACCGCCGCCGACGACGCCATGACCGCCGCCGACGACGCCATGACCGCCGTGTGCCACAGCTGATCGGGCGCCACTGCCCGCCTGGAGGTGGTCATGCGCGCTGCCCACAAGGAAGCCGTCGAGGCCGAGCGCCACGCCGACCGTGCGGAGCAGTACGCCGACGACCCCGCGATGCCAAGCAGCGCCCCGTTGTACTGCGCCCGCCAGGCCGTCGACCACGCCGTGCGTGCTCAGTCGGCCGCCGGGGTCGAGACGACCGCCGCCGACCTGCGGGCCGAGCTGGAGCGGAAGCTGACGGCGGCCGAGTACGCCGAGCAGGAGAGCGCCCGCCGTCAGCAAGAGGCCGAGCAGGAGGCCGAGGAACGGGCGGCCACCGGCATGGACCAGGAGAACCCGGACCGCGCGGCGAGGAACCGGTATCTCGCCCAAGGGCATGTTGCTGAACTCGGCTGGACGGCGGGACACGTCCGTGTGATGGAGGCCGCCGAGTCCGGCCGTCTGTACTGGCAGGGCGGACGGGCCCGGCAGGCAGCACGACGTGGCGTCTGGGACGGCGGCCGGCGGATCAACCGCGAACGGACGCAGGCCCTGTGCGCCGCCCGATTCCTCGTCGCCGTCCGCCAGGACGACGGCACCCGCACCCTGATCCCCAGCCCGATGGGCCAGGTTGCCCTAGAACTCGCGCGACTCCACCCGGCGGGTCTGCAACGCACCGACCGGGAAGCCTACGAGGCGCGGTTCGCCAAGGTTCGGCGACGCCACAAGCGCCGCGACGACCAGAAGGCCGCCGCCCGCCTGCTGCCGCCGCTCGACTCCAGTGCACGGAAGCTCTACCGGAGGCCGGTCACGCTCACCGAACAGCACGAACGCGCCGAGCGCGAAGCCGCCGACCGATGGGAAGACGAAGGCGGCTACTGCCCCGCGGTGAAGGTGCCGAACGCGGCAGCCACCCCAGCCGAGCAGTCCTCGATCCCGACAAGGTCATGGTCGAGCGGGAAGTCCGCCGTGCAGTCCACCTTGTGGTGAACGGGATGCCGGCCAGAGCGAAAGGCAGCCTCCGGCGGGTCCTCCTCGGAGGGGGTGGGGGCTGGTTGGTCGGGTGCGGGAGCGTTGTGGTGCGGGTGAAGGCGGGGTTCCCTCCTCGGCCGGACACCCCAAGGGGCGTACCAGGAACCCGGACACGGCGTCCAGGCCGAGCCGCTGCGCGGTCGCTACGCGAGCCAGGACACCGCGCCCGGAACCCTGGTACGGCGGAGCTGTCCGACCGAGGAGGGAACCCCGCCCAGGCCCGTTGTGGCCGGGCCCGGCCGGGCGGGTGCGGGTCGGCGGCACGGGAAAAGGGCAGGTGTCCGTTCCCAAGAGATCTGGATCGAGGAGGTGTCTCTGACCTGGGACTTGTCAGTTCTGCTGGGACGGGTTGGAAGCCGGGCGGCCCAGTGGATCTGGACGTTGCTGCGCCTGCTTGAGCGCGAGCTGAGACGGTCCCATTTGTTCTGTCGGACGGTATGGCCGTGGCCTGGTGTCTTTCAGTTCTGGTGGGACTCATCCCGTAGGGCGTCGTAGTCGTCCGGCGTCGTCACCAGCATCAGTGATCGTCCCAGGGAGTCAGTCCAGCGAAAGAGGGCGTCGTTGTAGAAGGTGTGGGAGTGTCGATTCTCTCGGAGAGATGGGACGTTGAGCCGGTGCTCGGCTTCTGCGTAGACGGCGTCGATCGTGCGCCGGTGCTGGCTTAGGTTCACCCATTGGCGAGGTGCCCGTCGTGCTCGCCAAGCAGGGTCGGCCACCATGCCGAGCATGGTGACGAACTCCGGGTAGGTGGCGATGAACTCCCGCTCGTCGACGCGTCGCCTGATGATGTTCTCGTAGATGGCCTCCTTGGGCGGGAGTTGCGCGAGACGGTCGTTCCAGCGTGAGAGCAGATGGGGCTGCTTCTTGTTCAGAAGCCAGGAGCGGACCATGTGCTGCGCTTCCTTCGTCGCTGCTTCCAGGGTGTCGGGGAAGCGGCGGGCGATTCGCCGGTGCCGGTGTTGAGCGGTGACAAGTTCTGGAAGGTGGCCGACGCGGTATTGGCGGTTGCCGTCGAGCCAGATGCCGTGTCGGCGGCAGAGCTGAAGATCGGCGGGGCGATGCGCGAGGACTGGTTCGGTGATTCCACGGCGATGCATGCAGTGCGAGCACGCGACGTAGAGACGCCGCCGGTAGCGGATCACCTCGCCTCCGGTACGCGCCTCAATCCGGGAGACCGCTGGCAATAGCATCCGAAGGGTCTCGTGAGGGAGACCCGTCAGGAGTGCCAGCCGCGGCAGAACCATCGGAGTCCAGCGCCATAACGTGTCCGTCCGCTTGCCGATCAGCGCATTTTTGAATGGGGTCAGGGTTTTCGCCAGTTGGCCCGACGTCACGTGGTTGGCGGCGGCGAGGCGATGCAGATACCAGCCGAAGACCTCCCCGTGGACAGGCGGCAGAGGAAGGGGCAGGAGCCTGACCGGGGCTTCCCAGGGCTCCATTGCTCAGGCCGCCTTCGGCCTGCGGGCGTATTTGGCTCGGGGGTGATCGGGCCGGGTCTTCTGGACAGCGTGGTCGAGCTCGATCTCGTCGAGCATGCGCTTGGTGATCTTTTCCGTGCCGCTGTCGATGGCGTCGACTGCGGCTTCTCGGATGAGCTGGGAAAGACTGCCGATCAGCCCGCCAGTGCGCTCGTGGAGGTAATCGGTCATGGCGACCAAGGTGCCGGGACGATGGGCCTGTAGTCGCAGGGAGTCCTCCATCGTCACCACCAGGGCCTGCCAGCTCTCCTTGTCCGCGCGATTCTTGTGGCCGAAGGGCCGGGAGGGGATGACCGTATAGCGGCCGGCGATCTGCTGTCCGCGCGTGCCCTGGAACAGGCTGCTGGTTTCGACGTCGAGACCAGCGAGCACGAAGGTGGCCGCGATCCGTTCCGAGAGGTACTTGAGCTGATCGGATGCCTCAGCTCCATTGCGGGTGGTCAGGTCGAGGTTGTGGATCTCGTCGACCAGGACGAGTGTGGTGCCGAGCTTGCCGAGCAGATCACAGACGGCGTTGGTGATCTGGACCTGGCTCATGCGGTGTTCCAGCGGGATGCCAAGGAATCGGGCGAACTCGCCTGCGAGCATCTTCGGGGTAGCCGCCGGGGGGACGGTGACGAAGACGACCGGCAGTCCGCCGACGGTGGTGGGGTTGCGCCGCCGGGTGATCTGTTCGACGTTCTTGCCCAGCTGGGTGATCGCCGTGGTCTTGCCGGTGCCGGCCGAACCGGACACGATCAGGCCGCGACGGGCGGAGACCTGGTGCCGGTTGAGCACGATGCGTTTGCGGCCCGTGGTGACGACGCCACGGATCGTGGGAGTGTTCACGATGACGGATCGTGTGTGGTAATCGATCCGCGCTTCCCTGTAGGACTCCGACTCGTCCTCGTCCAGGACGGTGCCGGACGGGAGCGATGGCGGGGGATCAGGGTTCTCATCGACGAACGCCCGCCAGCCTTCCTTCGTGGTCAGCGACATCTGCGGGTTGGCGATGTCCGGTGGCGGAGCCTCGCTCACAGGCGACTCCCGTCGGTGAAGGCATCGAAGACGCCGAAGGGAATGACGCTCGATGTCTGCTCCGGGACGGTGGCCTCGTCCTCGGCGTCTTCAAAAGCTGGTGCCTGCGGCAGCGCAGGGACGGACCGGGCGGGCTCCAGGGCAGCGCGGGTGCGGGCCGCGATGCGGCGGTCCGGCCCGCTTTCCGCCCGCGTCAGCAACTGGTCGACTGCGATGGCCACGGCGGCTTGGTTGGTGTCGTCCTGGCCCCGCATGGCGAGCAGGTCCCGGGCCCGGCGCCAGGTGAAGTCCGCGAACGGCGCGGAGACCAGGTGCCGGTGTGTCCACGGAACCGTGATCCACTTTCCGGTGCGCGCGTCGCGTACCCAGATCTGGGACAGGTCGTAGGGGTCGTAGTGGACTTCCCAGAGTCCGCCCTTGGCGGTCACTCCTGAGGAGCGGCGCCGCAGCGGGTTCAGTCCGGGGCAGTTGTAGGTGCGGTGGTCGACGCGGATGCCGTAGTCGTTGACCGAACGCCAGAGTGCTGGCAGCAGTTCCAAGTAGTCGGGGCCGCTCAGCGGCATCGGCAGGTAGCCGGTGCGGGAGACCAGCAGGGCGTATGCGTCATTGGGAGACATCGGCCGGCCCGGTAGGAATGGGCTGCGCAGTCCTTCGTGTGGCCGCTGCTGCCAGCAGGCCACGATCCATTCCTGCAACAGGTCGTCCACTTCCGCGAGCGTCCAGACGGCCTCGACCTCGGCCCCCCGGCGGGTCGTGTTCGAACCGGTGTAGCCAGGGATGTGCTGGCAGAACAGCGTGTTGATCGAGGAAAACGTCCGCTCGACGATTCCCTTGTCCGTCGGGGTCGCCGGGCGGGACGGCTGGACGGAGACGCCCAGCGACCGGCAGGCGGTCAGGAAGGTGTTGGAGACGAACACCTTCCCGTGATCAATGCCGATCGTCTCTGGCACGATCACCGGCTTGGCGGCCGCTTGCTCCAGGCGCGCGTCGAGCTCCAACAGCCTCTGGTGGGGGATCAGCGTCATCGACATCGCCAGTGCTTCCGACCAGCCGGGCCGTAGCGGCTCCGGGACCAGCATCTTGGCCAGCAGCAGGGCGGCGTCCACGGCCTTGGTGCCTGCTGGTCGCAGCACCGCAGCGCAGATCGTCCTCGTTGCCACGTCGACGGCGATCGTGAGTTCCGGACGTCCGCTCACCCCGTCCTCCAGGACCACCAGCACGTCCAGTGGTGTCGTGTCGATCTGCACCATCTCGCCGGGGCGGCAGGCCGAGGAAGGGGTGAACGCTCCTTGCGGGCGGCGAGCCGCTGACCTGCGGGACGTGGCCTCGCCGAAAGCATGCGTGCCCTCGCTCATCGCCTCGACGAGCCGGTAGAACGCCGACTTCGACGGCATCGGCACCGTTCCCGGGCCATGGCGCTCAGCCAGCAGCGCCTCCACTCGCCGACGCAGCCGGCCGCGGGTGCCGGTGGACTCGTTCGTTGTCGAGGCGAGGATCTCCGCGATGGCGGAGACCACCCGGTCATCGGCCCGACCCGTCGGCGAGGACACCCGAGTCTTGCGGTGATCGACCAGCCCCCACAGGCCCTGCTCGCGGTAGCGCCTGCGCATTCGCTGCACGGTTCCCGCACTCGCCTGCCATCCGATAGCCCGTAGTTCCGCAGCCTTGGCCGCCACTCGCTCTTCCACTGTGTGGCTTGCCGGGTCGTATTCAGGGCGAGGTGGAGTCGTGGGGTCAGCATCCAGTGGCTTGCCGAACTCCACCTCGGTCACATGGCTTTCCCAGGCCGCCGCCTTCTCCGCTTCCCGCTCCGGCACGATGTCCAACAGCGCGAACGGCGGCATACGGCCCTGATCGACACCCTGGCCGATCAGCTCAAAGCCTTCGGAGGCCAGTAGGTGGGACAGCAACACCAGACTCGCCGACCCGGCTTCGTCGAGGAGCCGCACCGTCGTCCCGGACAGGCCGACGACCGCGTGCAGCCGGTCATCCAGGCGCACTTGATCCCCAACCCTCAACGCCGCCCGTGGCCCTGGGCGCCCGCTCACCGGGTCGCCGCCGGCGACACCAGCGTGGCATCCGACAGAGGCCGTGACAGATCGGCGGCCAGCCGTCCCAGCCAGAGCAGATGGAACACCGCTGGCAACACCGTGATCGGATCGCCGAGCAACGCAGCCTGTGGCACCAGCGGCGAAGGCGCCGAGAACAGTGCCAACAACCGGGCCGCGAGCCCTTCGTCGGCCCCGTGCCGCGGATGCCGGTATCCCGCCAGCCAGCGAACGTTCACCATCCGCACGGCGTCCACCTCGCCAACAACCCGGTAGCCCCACCCCGCCACCTCGCAAGCTGTGCGCGTCGCGGCGAACTTGGCTGCTGATCGTGAGTCGATCCGGTCCAGCGGCCGACAGTCCACCACCAGCCCCCGCCCGTCCTCGAACCGAGCGAAGTAGTCCGGAGCGTGCGAGATGCGCTTACCCCGCTCGTCCTTCCAGAACAGCCACAGAGGCTGTGACAGCAGCCCCGTCACCTCCGGCGTGAAGTCAAGCAGCATCGCGTGATCCCGCTCCAGCCACGACTCGAACCCCACGTGCCCGCCTGTCGTGGCCGACCAGTACAGGCCCGGGAAGTTTCGCTGGCCGCGGTACGACGGGAACCCGCGTACTGGCAGACCTGCCTCAAACTCCACCGAGAGCACATCCGCCAACGGTCGCCGATGCTCACCCTCGGCATCCCGCCATCCGACCTCAAACTGGTCCACGGCTGGCAACGCCTGCTGTGCTGTTCCTTGGGCCCCCATGTGAACCACTGTGCAGAAGCGGCGGGAACGAGAGGAAGGAATGGGACCAAATCCCCCATCCGAGTGATCGGCCGAAGATCTCTCGCGGCAGGAAGGCCAACGCCGCTGGCACGCGGCGAAATTGAGTAGGCGTCCGAGCTCAGCGGCCCCTACGTTCGGCCGCATGACAGACGAATGTTTTGGACATCCACGGCTCGCCGCGATCTACGACCCACTCGACCCCGATCGCGGCGATCTCGACGCGTACGTCCAGATGACGGAGGAGTTCGGGGCACGTCAAGTGCTGGACATCGGCTGTGGAACAGGCGTGTTCGCGCTTCTGCTGGCTGAACGCGGGATCGAAGTCGTGGGTGTCGATCCCGCTCAAGCGTCCATCGACGTGGCCCGAGCCAAGCGGGGCGGCGAGCGAGTGCGCTGGATCTGTGGCGATGCCACGACACTTCCGCCGATGCGGGCCGACCTGGCAACCATGACCGCGAACGCCGCCCAGCAGATCCTTGATCCGCAGGCATGGCGCGAGACCCTGCGTGGCGCGTACGAAGCACTACAGCCTGGTGGCCGTCTGGTGTTCGAGACCCGGGACCCAGCCAGACGTGCCTGGGAGGAGTGGAACCGCGAAGCCTCATATCGCGTGACGGAGATCCCGGATGTCGGCCCAGTCGAAAGCTGGGTCCAAGTGATCGAGGTGAGCGAGCCGCTGGTGACGTTCCGCTGGACCTATGTGTTCGCTGCCGACGGGGAGGTAATGACGTCGGACTCCACCCTGCGCTTCCGCGAGCGGCAGGAGGTCGAGACGGAGCTGATCGCGCAGGGGTACGTGGTGGAGGACGTACGCGACGCGCCCGACAGGCCGGGCAAGGAGTTCGTCTTCGTCGCGCGACGTCCGTAGCTCAGCCCACGAGAGACCTCGCCGCGCAGATTGATTGGGACTCGATCACTTCGCCGAGCAGATCCAGCGGGAACCCTCACAAGCACTGGGAACGGACAGCAGGTCAGAGCATGTATCCGGGTTGACCCAACCCCTAGAACGTGGTTTAATTAATGATGTCGGAAGGGGAGGGCAACCCCCGACCGGCACACGGCGGGCCGACCGGCCGCCGACAACCTCTCTCACCAGGAGAACGAACGATGAACACGCCTCTCACCGTTGCAGAGCTGGCCCACCCGATCGCTCTCGAACTCGGCGGAAACTGGCGACCGCAGCCCGCGCGCCACGGCGTCCAGGAGCTGGACCACGCCGCCACCTTCACCCACATGGACGGCCGACAGCTTCACCTCTCCGAGCGGTTCGATGACCCCGGCCACCTGCACATCCGAGGGGCATTTCCTGCCACCGACTACCCGTTCCGCAGGGGCGAGCGCGACACCGTCCGAGTCGCCATGAACGAGGACCCGGCAGACATCGCGGCCCGGATTGCCGCCGACCTCATCCCCGTGCACCGTGACGTCCACGAGCGGGTGAAGGAGCACAACCGCGCACAGGCCGAGATGCGCCGAGACGTCGAGGAGGCCGCACGCGATCTCTCGGCGCGACTCCCCGGAGCGCGGACCCGGGTCGACGGCACAACCGCCTTTGTCTACATGAATCTTGAGCCGGGAGAGGTCCGTATTGGACTCGACGGCGACACTGTGAGCCTCGTACTCAACGACGCCCCCCGGATCATCGCCGACGCCGTCGTATTCGCGGTGAGTCGATTCCTTCCCCACGTTCAGACCCCCGAGGGTGAGCGCGGCGAATACGTCGATGGATATGCCCTTTAACCTCCCCCATGCTTCCCGGCGGCGCGCTCCCGCAGCGCGCCGCCCTCCCCCTCACGCGGAAAGGCACCACGATGAGCGCCGACATATTCATTATCGAGCCGCAATGGATTGTTCAGGCCCCGCACCTCCGGTGCACCCTCAAACGCGCCCTTGCTCTCCAGGCCACACAGAATGTGTGGTCCGGCACCGAGCACATCAACAACGCCGTGGCGATGGTTTACGGCGATCAGCTTCCGGACTCCGGTCGATGGGAATTGACCCGGTCCCAACTCTGCACACTCAAAATCGCCATTGAGTGGCGCAGGGCCAAGCGCGCGGCCAGCGACAAGAAAACCGCCCCCGATGTCCTCGAACACTGGACACAGATAGAGGATGAGGTGATAGCCGCATATCGGGCCGTGAGTAACGAAGCAGGGTTGTACTGGATTTAGAGGGTTGCCAATCACCCAAGAACATGGTTTAATTAGTGGTGTCGGAAGGGGGAGGGCAACCCCCCGACCGACGTCGTGGGCCAGCCGGCCCCGGCCGATTTCTCACCAGGAGGACCGCGACATGCCCCGTAAGCCGAAGATGACCGACGAAGAGCGCCGGGCCTACTCCGCCAAGATGCGCGGCGAACTCGAAGCCGTCATGGATCGCGCATACGGCGCGATGGTCGGCAGTGAAGAATTCTGGGCCGCCGTCATGCGCACGGCCGCGAACCTGACCCACCCGGACCGCGACGACCGCAGCCCCACCAACTGCATCGCCATCGCCGCCCAGTACCCCAACGCCACCCACGTACTCAGCTCCGGAGACTGGCGAAAGGTCGGACGCTTCCCGGCCAAGGGGTCCACCTCCCTCCGCATCTGGACGCCGATCAAGCGGCGGACCGAAGGGGCTCAGGAGGCCACGGCCGCAGCCGCCGACGGCGGGCAGCGAGACGCCGCCAGCGAGGCCGCCGAGGGCGAGACGCGCAAGGTGTCCGGCTTCAAGGCCGGGCCGGTTTTCGACATCAGCCAGACCGACGGCGACGCCTACGAGCCGCCCGCCGCCGCCCCGCTCGCCGCCGAGGTCATCCGCGATGTCCTGGTGAACCAGTATCGCGACCAGTACCACGAAGACCCCGAGCGGGCCGGAGGGTTCGACTTCACCCAGGACGCCCCCGACAACGCCGTCCGCATCCTGCTGTACGGCCACGCGTGGCGACGCATCACCGAGGAGGATGCCCCCCTTCCCGGCCAGCACGCGGCCGAAGTCGCCTCAGCCGCCCACGTCGCCGCGCTCATCCTGAACGTCGCCCCGGGCCCCGCCGTCATGCCGCCGCTCGCGGGCATCATCACCCAGGACAAGAAGCCCCCGGTGCACGAGTCCGCCGTCCGGGTCATCGAGACCGGCCGCGCCATCGCCCGCGCCGTCACGATGGCCGCCGAGCGCCGCCGCGAACTTGCCGTGACCGGTTGACCCAGACCTAAGAACATGGTTTAATTAATGGTGCCGGAAGGGGGAGGGCAACCCCCCGACCGACACCCCCGCCGGGGCCGACCGGCCCCGGCGGAATCTCTCACCAGATAGGACACGACATGCTCACCACCGACAAGAAGCCCACCGTCCAGGACTTCCCCACCGCGACGCTCGTGATCGGCGGACCCTGGTTCCGGGGCCACCAACTCGACACCCGCCCCGCCGTCGTCGTCGGCCCGTTCGGCGGCCCGGAGTTCGCCGACGAGGCCACCATGTCCGTGGTCTGGTTCTTCACCCTCGGCGCCCCGCAGCCGGGCGACAGCGTCCAGGCGATGTTCCCGCACGAGCTGACCCCGCTGGACGACACGTTGACCACGATGCACGGCGACACGTTCCGCGACATCGTCCGCAATCTGCGACGGGGACGGTTCGCCTACGACGACGGGGACGCGCTCCGCGCCGCCGTCCGTCAGGCGTGGCGCGAGCGGACCGGACTGGCCGACGCCGACCCGGCCGCCCGGCACACGCTCCACCGCAGCTGACCAAGGCCCCGCCGGTCCGGGGGAGGGCAACACCTCCGGACCGGCAGGCCCCCAGCACCCCAGCGGACACCCCTTCGGGGCGGCAGGACAGGTCCGGTGCGTTCACCGCCGCCGGCCGACTCCGCCGCAGGCGGCTCCGCCGACCGACGACGGGCACCGGACCGCAGCGGACGCGCCCCGCGGGGGCGCGACAGCCCCTGTCGTCGCGCAGGCGCGACGACCCGCGAGCCGATCGTCCCTCACGGCCCGCGCCGGTGGTGCAGCGCCGCTGCCAACGCACGGTCCGCCCTGCGGCCGGACCACAAACTCTCACCAGAAAAGACCAGTTCAGTGACTATCGAGATCACCCACACCCGCCGAGAAGGAACCCTGATCGAGGGGACCAGCCGGGGCGACGGATCGGCAGAGATCCTGCGACTTCGCGAGTACGGCCGCACGCAGCGCCAGCCCTTCCGCTGGAGCCGGAACCTTGACTGCTGGTACCTCCCGCACAGCCGCGACCACGCCACCTACACCCCCTCGCTCGAACTCCTCGCGCAGCGACTCCGAGACGCGGGCTTCGAGGTCACGCTGACCATTGACAACGCCGACCGCCGGAGTTTCAGCGAGGCCGAGGAGGAGCGGGAGGAGAAGGCCGAAGGCCGCGCGGATCGGTTCGGCGGGTACGCCGCCAGCGCCGCCCAGTCCTCCGAGGCCGCGTGGAAGACGAGCCACGACATATCCGAGCGGTTCGCCTTCGGTCAGCCGATCCTCATCGGTCACCACTCCGAGGGTCGCGCCCGCCGCGATCACGCGCGGATGGACGACACGATGCGCAAGAGCATCGGCGAGAGCGACCGCGCCGCCCACTGGACCGGCCGGGCACAGGCCGCCGCGAACTACCAGCAGTTCAAGAAGGACCCCGGCCGCACGCTCCGCCGTCTCGACAAGCTGCGGGCCGACCTCCGCGCGGTCGAGAAGTGGCAGCGCGGCGAGTCCGCCAAGGGGTTTTCCCGGAACCCGGCAGACCCAGAGCTGGAGATCGAGCACCAGGAGCTGACCGAGGAGATCGCCCACTGGGAGAAGGTCATCAAGGACGCCGAAGCCGAGGGCTTCAAGGTGTGGTCGAAGGCCGACTTCACCCGCGGGGACTTCGTTCTTTACCGCGGTACCTGGTACGAGGTCCTGCGGGTCAACCCGAAGTCGGTGACCATCCCCCACATCCACAACGGCACCGGCAAGCGCATCGTCCGCGCCACCGGCAACCGGCACGACGACTGGACATGGACCGCCCCCTACGACGACGTGTCCGGCCGCAAGAGCGCCGCCGAGATGCAGCAGCCGCCCCAGGCCGAAACCGCGGAACAGCACGAGCAGGCTGAGCAGACCGCGCCGGTCGAGGAACCGGTACCGGCGGCGAAGCCGACTCCCGCGGCGGCCCCCGCCGCAGGTACGAACTGGCAGGACAGCATGGCACTTGTGCTGATCGCCTCCAAGGGCTCCAGCCGCTCCCGCAAGCGGCGTGCCCTGTGGGCGATGACCCGCCGCGAAGCACAGGCCGTGTGCGGCGACCCCCGCACCTCCGGCCGCTCCTACATGCTCACCTGGACCGACCGGCCCGGCACCGAGGGCGCCGACTGGGAATGGGTCCCGGACAACGGCAGCCACGCCCCAGTCCTCAACGAGCTGGGCATCACGCCGCGCCGCGAGTGGATCGCCGCGCCGCAGGCCCCGGCCGCCGAAGCCGCGTAACGACGCCCCCGCCCGCCCCGGCGGCCGAGCGTGCCGGGGCGGGCCCCTCTCTCACCAGAACAGGGCACCACCATGACCACGCAACTCCTCGAACGACCCGCGACCATCACCGCCCCCGACACCGAAGCGGGCAGGCTCATCGTCCCCGCGACCGCAGGCACCACCACCGTCCCGACGTACCGCGTCGGCACCCCCGACATCCAGTGCCGATACCCCGTGATCGTTGGCGAAGACCAGGTCATCGGCCGCGCCTACCGGTGGCACCGAGACTGGCTCGTCCTCACCACCGCAGGCGAACGCAACCTCCGCCGCCCGCCCAAGGGGACCCCCGGCACCGACATGGCCGCCGCCCATCTCGCCGAGGAGTACGCCGCCGGTCGGATCGGCACCGTGCCCCTGGAACAGGTGCTCGCCGAGGCCCCCACGCCGTTGTGCGGGCCGGTGCCCCTCCTGCACCCGCGGATGCCAGTCAACGATCGCAACATCGAAGGCGCGCAGGTCGCGTTCGCGGGACTCCGGGCCCACCACTGGCGGGCAGTCCTCACCGGGTTTCCCGGCAGCGATAACCACTGGTTCCTCAGCTGTGAACTGTGCCCGTGGGAGGGCCCGAAGTTCTGGTCGCACCTGCGCGGGCGCAACGGAGAGCCGCCGAGCGCGCGCCGTCACAAGGGCGGGTGCATCGGAGAGGACAAGGTCCGCCGACTGATCCCCGCCTACCACTAGCAGCCCGACCTAGGGGCGGCGGCAGCACGCCGCCGCCCCTGCCCTTCCCGAAGGACAGCACCGTGCCGACCCGACACACCCCCGAAAGCATCGTCATCGCGGACACCCCCGCCGCCATCCTGGAATGGGCCGCCCGCCACGTCGAACACGTCGGCATCCACCAGGGCCCGCGCCTCTTCGACGGTCCCGGCCGTACGGCCACGTTGCCATGCTGGCCGCGGGGCGCACTCCAAGTCGCCGCCGGCCACGGGCGGGGAGCCGCCGGCCGGACGTACGACTGGGACCGCATCGACCGCGCCCGCGACCAGGCGTTCGCCATCCTCGCGGAAACCCTCGCCGGTCACCCCGTCGCCGCCGACGACCCCACCGCCGCCAAGGCCCTGCACCGCGATGTCATCGACCGGTGGAGCGCCGAGCCCGGCCGTACTGCCGCCGACGCCGCCCGCGCTTTTCGTACCGCCGCCGCTCGCGCCGAGTACGCCCTGTTCTGACCCCCGACGCCCGCCAGAATCCCGAGCCACCGAAGGCCCACGCGATGGACGAGACGACAGAAGACCGCAGCACCACCAGGACACCGAGCCGCCGAGGAGCCGCCACCCCCAGCCGGGACGGCGTCCACCGACTCAGCGTTCCCCTCCACCCCCGGCTCAGCGCGACCGAGCTGATCCGCGTACTCCTCGCGGCCCCCGGGGAAACTGACCTCTCCGCCCTCGACCCCATACAGGTCCGGTCGCTCATCGCAGACGTGCTCACCAAGCACGGCTATGACGTGCTTGACCGGTCGCCGTACTACCCGGAGCTCGACCGCCACCAGGACGCCCGCCGCGCCGTGCGCCGTGCGTACGGGCCGCGGTTCCTCGACGCCCCCGACGAACAAGCCGTGCTCGCTGACCCGCTCCGCGAAGTGCTGGCCGCCGGAAGCAGGACGTCGTGACCGCCACCGTCGCCGAGCCGATCGGAGCACGGGCACGGCAGACGTACTACTGGCGAGTGCGCAACGCACGGACACGCCACCGGCCCGAGAGCGCGGCCCAGGCGTGGCACATCCAGCCCGGACATCCCGGCGGCGCGTACAGCGATCTCGGCCACGAACTGGACCCGCCCGCGCGCCACACCCCGACCCTGCTCTCCCGGAGCCGGCTGACCGGCCGCCGGGGGGAGAAGCAGGAGTTCCGCGGCGGGTGTCTCGCGTGCCAATGGGAGGGCCCCGTGCACTGCGGCGACGGGTTCGGGGACGGTGACAACGAGGCGGTGGAGGAGGCGCACGACCATGCGTTCCCCGGCTGGAGGACGCTGCCGCCGATCACCACGGTCGAGGACCGATGGGCAGTGCCGCGGAGCCGGAGCCGCTGGGCTCAGCTCACCGCCCGCTACCCGGCGGACTGGATCGACCAGGGCGCTCCCGTCGTGGCGTGGAGCCGGTACCGCCGTGAAGCGCACGTTCCGCCGCACGGGAGACGCCCCCGCTACGAACTCCGCGTCACCCGACCACCGAGCAGCCGGCGCCACCGCCCCGCAGATCAGGGGGCCCTCTTCTGATGACCGCCGTCCGCCGGAGCAGGGCCCCACCCGCTCAATCCAAAGGTGGTTTAATTACTTCGTTACCAGCGGAGCGGGCAACCTCCGACCGGCCGTGCGTCCCACGGGGCGCCACGCACCCCAGACAACAGATGACGGCCAGCGCACAAGGGCAACAAGGCGCTGGCCGTCGGTGTCTCTCACCAGAAAGACCACACCATGCTATGTGACCGACACCCCGACTGTCCCCAGCCAGGCGACATCGCCCAGCTCAAGGGGGGTAACAGCATCGGCGCTGATCAGGCCGACACCTTCGTCATCGTCGAGGACTTCCCTCCGACCGGCCGACACCTCGTGCTCAACCGGCCCGTCGACCACCCCGGCCGCGCCGACTGGGCCGCCGCCGTTCCCTTGGCCGACATAGCCACCCTCACCCGGCTCGAACCGGCAGGCACCCGTACGTGGACGCCGGCCCCGGACCCGGACGACATCCAGTGACCGCGCCGAGCGGGCACGACCCCGACCAAGAACAGGAGACGACCGTGTCTTCCAAGACCGGCCGCACGCTCTACTCACGCGCGGACCTACGCAAGGTCCACGGCATCAGCGAGCCGACCCTTCAAAACCTCTGGACCGACCGGGAGAACAACGGGCACCCGCCCGTCGCGGACACCATCGACGGCGTCATGCACTGGGACGGCGACGCATGGGCGACGTGGCACCACGAGCTTCAGCGGCAGCGCGCCGCCGCAAACACCACCAACCCGCCGAAGCTCGACGGCGACCCCGAAGAGATGGTGGGCCCGGCCGAGGCGGCGAAGATTTGCGGGTTTGCCGACTCCGCCACCGTCTCCCACTACGTTAAGAACCCGCCAGAGGGGTGGCCGGCACCGGACGACTGGGACGAGCTTCCGACCCGGCGCCGCCCGAAGTGGAAGCGCTGGAGGCTGTGGCAGTACCTCGCGGACCGCAAGGGCCGCGGGCACGCCGGCGGACGGCCCACCGGCCGCCGCGGACTGGCCTACCCCTACCAGGGAGATGAGCGGCTGACCCTTGCCCGGCAGGCCATCGCGGCGAACCCCGGGGCGAAGAACGCCGACCTGATCCCCGAGCTTCAGGGGCAGACGGAGAAGACCTACTCCCGCCCGACCTGGAACCTGATCCTCAAGTCCGCTCGCGAGCACCCCGAGGAGTGACCCGTGCCCGACACCCGCTGTCCGCGCTGCGGCGGCCCGCTCGGTGAACGGCCCGCCCGTTCCCGGCTGACCACCGACCGCGAGGTCTTCATCTGCACCACGTGCGGTACGGAGGAAGCCGTGCGCGAAGCGCAAGGTCAGGCGCCGGTGCCCTTCGGCGAATGGCCCCTGACCACATAGCCGTCGGTTGAGAGGCCACACGGCGAACGCGAAGGTCCCCGCTCCGGAGCGGGGACCTTCGTCATGTCACCAGGTGCTGGCGGGTCGGGCAGGGCCCAACCAAGACCGCTCGCCCCGACAGCAGGCCGACGGATCAGCGGCTACGGGCCCTCCGCCGGTCGGGAACCCGATCCCGCTCTCCGGCCGATCGCCCGGGTGCAGCGGCGGAGTCCCACGTCCCGGCCCGAATCGGCCCTCCACGCCGGGCCCGTACGCCGGGGAATCCGAGGCCATCCAGTACGGGCCCAACACCTCAGCGAACCGGCGGGAAGCCGCCGGATTCGGGGTCTGCTCCATACGCGGACCAACGACACAGCCCCGCGTAGGTACCGCACCGACATCGGATCGTCACACCACCTCAGCGCGTACGGCACCCCAGACCATGCACCTCGCGCAGAGGTAACAGTCCAACAGAACATCAGGCTCCAGGAGCCTGATCCGCAGGAGCGACGAGGTCGATCCGAGTGCCCGAGGTCCCTCTCGTTGATCATGATCTTGAATTTAGAGGACCAAGGTATCGTCACTTCGTGACGATACAATCAGCCAAGACGACCGAATCTGACCGGATGAAAACGGGGGGTGAGCGGGCCGATGGGGTGGGTGACCATGATCGGCCCCTCCGACGAGCAGGTTGAGTACCGCCTTACCGGCGGCCACGGCTGTGGGAAGTCCCTAGCGGTCGACGCCGCCCCTCTCGTCGCCGCCGTCGAGGCCAAGGCCGAAGCTGCTGGTGCCCCCGTCGCCTCCCTGCTCGGCAACCGCGAGGCCAAGCGCGCCTTCTTCCGCGCCCGCGGACTCATCCGCAGCAAGGGCACCGCGCGGTTCACCGGCTTCGACGCCGTCGAAGTCGCTGCCGCAGCCGGACTCGACGCCCGCGACCTCTACGGCGAACAGGCCCTTCCCCCACGGCCGACCGACGGACAGGTGGAGTACCACCTCGATGCCAGCGAACGCCCCCTGGTCTGGATCGGAAACGGCCTCACCGCATTCGACATCACCCCCGGCAGCGTCCTCGCCCCCGAGCACTTCCAGGCCGCCCGACGCCTCATGCATGGCGAGGACCCCCGGAACGGGCAGACTCTCGTAGAACCCAAGCTCGCCATTGCGCCGGCCGCCAAGCTCCCCGCTGCCCCGCTGGCCCGTGCCATCCGCCGCGCCGCCGCCGAACGCAGCGTGAAGCCCGTCTCCCTGCTCGACTCCAAGCGCAAGCAGGACGCCTTTCGCAGGATGGAGAGCCAGCTCAAGCGGTTCGGGGAATCGCACCGCGTCCCAGCCTCCACCGTGCTGAAGCTCGCCGATGCTGTCGGCATCGACGCCGTCGACCTGTACGGCGAAGACACGCTGGAGAAGGCCGTGGCCGCTGAGGCGGGCGGCCACCTGGACGCCCGTGCTCTGCTTCGCGCCGTCGAGGCCCGCGCCACCGAGACCGGACAACAGCCCGGCGACCTGTTCACCGCCGCGTCGATGAAGCGGCGGTACACCCAGACTGAAGGCGAAGGCGAACGCCGTCTTCGGGATCTGCCGATGGACGTACGCGAAGCCGTCGCCATGGCCAAGGCAGCGGGACTTTCGCCCGAGGACGTGTGGGACGCCGAGGAGATCAAGGCCGCTCTCCTCGAAGGCCGAGTGCAGGTCGGCAACTTCGGCGCCGACGTCACCTTGGACCTCGCGAAGTCGAAGTCCGCGTTCCTCGCCTACGCCCCGGAGGAGATCGCCGCTCAGGTCGAGGGCATCTACACCTCCGCCGGCCGCGAGTCCATCACCGCCCTCGAACGGTGGACCGCCTACGCCATGCGTGGTCACCACGGTGACGGCGACGAAGCGGAGACCGTGGAGACGAGCGGGTTCTCCGGCTGGATGATGGTGCACCGCGCCGCCCGGCCCGTGGACGGTGCCCCGTACGGCGACCCCCACTTTCACCTGCACTTCACCCTGGCCAACATGGTCAAGGGCGCCGACGGCAAGTGGTCCACCATGGCCAGCGGAGGCCGTGACCTCCACCGACACACCCGCGCGACCCAGTCCCTCATGAACGCCCGTATCCGCCGAGAGCTGACCGACAACTTCGGCATCAGCTTCCGTCGCGAGGAGAGGACCGGCGCATGGGAGATCGCAGCGATCCCCGAGGCGACGATCCGCCTGTTCAGCAAGCGCGACAGCCAGGTCCGGGCTCTGCTGACGAAGCTGGGAATCGACTACGACAGCGCCACGACCCGCGAGCGTACCGCCGCCTCCACCGCATCCAAGGCCGCGAAGAACGGCGAGGCCGCCGGAGTCGGGGACGACGTCCTTCGCGCCTACTGGCAGGCCGAGGGGCGTGCTGTCGGTGACGACCCCGACGCCATCGCAGCGAGCGCGATGGAGCGGGACCGAGCGGACCAGAACCCCTCTCTGGACGAGCTGTGCGCCCAGGTCTTCGACCCTAAGACCGGCCTGACCAGCCACTCCAAGGAGTTCACCCACGCCGCCGCCATCGCCGCCGTGCTGGACGTCCTCCCGTACGGAGTCGCGAACGCCGAGGAAGCCGAACAACTCACCACCTCCGTCCTCCGTCACGCCGGATACGTGGTTCAGCTGAATCCGAAGGGCGCTCAACACTTCACGCACGCCGACCGGTACACCACGGCGGACGTCGTGGCGGCGGAAGCGCTGATCGTCTCCGAGGCAACGAACCGGCTCGGCACGCAGGCCGCCGTCGTCAGCCGCGACACGGTCGACATGACCTTGTCCACCGTCGAGGCCCAGCACGGTGGCACCTTCGCGTTCTCCGGCGAACAGCGCGCCGTCCTCGAACGGCTGCTCACGGCCGGGCACGGAATCGACGCAGTCGTGGGCATCGCCGGAGCGGGCAAAACCACGATCATGGACACCGCCCGGCAGGCATGGGAGGCCCACGGTCTCGTCATCGCCGGCTTGAGCACGGCCGCCGTCGCCGCCGCGAACCTGAAGGCCGAGGCAGGCATCGAGTCGCGCACCCTCGCGTCCTGGCTCACCGGCATCCGCAACGGCGGCCCCGGCCTCACCGGCGTCGACGTGCTAGTCGTGGACGAAGCCGCCATGTGCGATGACCGCGACATCGCCGAACTCCTCAGCCACGCAGCGATGACCGGCACGAAGGTCGTCGGCATCGGTGACCCGAAGCAGTTGCACTCGCCCGGCATCGGTGGTTCCTTCGCCGCCGTGCACCACATCGTGGGCGGACTCAGTCTCAACGAGAATTTCCGGCAGAAGGACGCGATCGAGCGGCGGGCCCTGGAGCTGTGGCGCGACGACAACCGCGTGGAAGCACTCCGCACCTTCGCCGGGACCGGCCGCGTGCACGCCCTCGCGGACAAGGACGCCACCCTCGCCGCGATGCTCACCATCTGGGCCGACAAGCGCGCCGCGCACACCGACGACCACACCGCCGTGCAGCAGCTCCTCATGCTCGCCGCCACCAACGAGGTGGTGGAGGAACTGAACGTCGGGGCTCGTGCCCTGCGGAAGGAGAACGGCGACCTCACCGGTCCCGAGCACGCCTACGCGCTGCCCGGCGGCGGTGAGCTGATGCTGTCCGTCGGTGACCAGGTCCTCCTTCGGATCAACGACTACCGGGGCAAGCGGACCCGAGGCGAGAACGAAGACGTGCTGAACGGCCTCCGCGGAATCGTGCGGGCCGTGGACGAGGAACGCCGGGTGTTGATCGAGTGGCGGGAGAAGACCGCCGACGGCCACCGTGACGTTGCCGAATGGGTCGAGGCCGACTACATCGCACAGGGCGGACTCAGCCTCGGATACGCGATCACCGGCCATAAGTCGCAGGGGCTCAGCGTGCAAGAGACCCTGGTCTACGGTCCCGGAGCCCAGGCGAACGCGCTCTACACGATGATGAGTCGCGACAAGAAGGAGTCCCACCTCTTCCTGCCGCTCTCCGTCTACGAAACCGACGCCGACCGCGCCCGCAGCGGCGACGCACTCACCGAGCAGGAACAGCTTGACCGCGCCGTCGCCGGCCTCATCCGCGAGATCGAGAACGGCACCGAGGAACGCATGATCCTCTCCGAACTCCCCAAGAACGCGGTGCCCGCCCATGTTCGCCAGGCGGTAGCGGATCTGCCGATCCCGCGCGGCCCCGGTGCGGGAGAACTACACGACGCGGACGCCCTCCGAGAGGGCGCGGAGCCCGAGGTCCGATCTACCCCGGCCACGGCCGGGCGGCGGGAGGCGCTGACTACTCTTCCTGAAGCGGCGCCGACGGCTGATCGTCCGTACGCCCACCTCAGTAACTCAGCCCTGCGCGACGCTGTGCGCAAGGCGGCGACGGCGGCTCGCGCCACCAGCACGGCGGCCGAGAAGGCGGAGGCCGCTGCGGACCGTGCCGAACGGGAGGCTGCTGCCGGATCAGGCCCGAACTCGCTTGCACTCCACCGCCGCCATCAGGACGTTGCCGAACGGGCCGCAGCCATCCGCGAATTCCGAGCGCTGGACAGCACGATTGCTGAACGCACCGCCCGACTGAACGGCACACAGGCCCGTATCGAAGGTCTCGAACAGCAGCTGGCCGCGACGGGGCGCTTCGGGCGTCTGACACTCCGTGGGGACGATCGAGCTGCGGTCGAGGCAGATCGCGAAGGACTGCTTCGTACCCACGAAGAGACCGGTCGGAAACTGGAGAAGATCAACGCGCGACTCCAGGCTGCTGTCCAGATGGCCGGGCCCACCGGCGAACACGAGCCCGTGCTCACCGAAGCGAACATGTCACAGCAGGAAAAGGCCGTACTCCTACACCGTGCCACGGGGGAGGACAACGCAGCAGCCAAGCGCCTTCGGACCGAGGCGACCAAAGCTCGAAGCACTGCTCACGGCGCTACCTACCGGGTGACGGGCCTGCGTAATGAGTTGGCCTCAAGGGCTCAGATGGGCATTCAGCTCAACGCCGACGAACTGACGACCACACCTGCATCCGAGCCCCTGACCCTAGCCCTCTATGCCCCACAGCTGCACCACGACGATGTACCGCAAACGTGCGACGATGCGCCAGATGAGCTCACGCCGTGAACTTCGCTAGGTGCGTCTTCCAGTCCATCTGAGTAGGCGCTCTACAGAGCACGCAGTTCGCTCTGGACCATGGCGCTGGCCTCCCCTCCGTACACCGCGCCGCGCGCCAAGAGGTCGAAAGCCCTGCCGTAGGTCGCCACATGCTCGGGGTCGGTGGTGGTTGGAGAGTCGGCGAAGTTCTCGATCTCGACGCGTGCACCGTCGAAGATCCCGAAGCTGTTGCCGGGGTAGATGTCGAGCTGGGCGCGGTCAGGGATCACGCCCAGCGTGAGCCCGGGGAGGGCGAATGCTGCAAGTAGCCGTGCAAGTTGGCCACGCATGACTTCGGCACCTCCGATGTTGCGCCTGAGGGCCCCTTCGCCGAGGAGTACGTGATACGTGCGCTCTCCCGTTCCGATAAGCGAGGCTCGGGCGGTGCGGGCGGCCACACCGTCTTCGATGTCGTCCGGGAAACCGTGGAAGTCGACCACCAGGCGCAGGATGGCCCGAGCGTAGTCCGGAGTCTGGAGATTTCCCCAGACGATGTTCTGGCAGTACTGCTTGGTGTCCTTGGTCTGGCGGACCAGTTCAAGGAAGGCTTCCTGAGTAGGTCCCATGCCTTCCTGATGCCATTCAGCCCACGGTTTCGAGGGATCGCTTGGGGGCGTCACCTGGTCGGTTCCTTTCGACGAGTGCTGGTCAGTCGGGACTCTGCTACATCACGACGACGCGCGGGCGGGGTCAGTCTGTTCTGCGGGCAGAAACTTTGCGGCCTTGGCCACAAGTTGCTCGTGGAGGAAGCCGAGGGCGTCGTCGGGCCGCATTCGGGCCAGGGAGACCATGCCGGTGATGACTACGTCCGCGATTTCATCCTGGGCGTCCTGCCAGGTGTGGCTGTTGCCCTTTCGTGGATTGAACCCGCGGGCGCCCATGACGGCCTGGGCCGCTTCCCCGGTCTCCTCGGAAATCTTCAGTACTTGGAGCGTCCACTGCTCCTCCAGCGACAGGCCCCGCTCCGTGTCGTGTGCGGTGAAGCGGGCGGCCAAGGCGTCAATGATGTTCCACGTGTCGTTCTGCATGGGCGGTGGTAGCTCTTTGCTTGTGGTGATGGGTGGGCGTGGACGCACCTATGCGGTATAGGGAGTCACCGATCCTTGGCCAGCGCGACGAGTTCAGCGAACAATCCGCCGCCGCTCACGAGGTCGTCATATGTCCCGTGTTCGATGACGCGGCCTTTGTCCATTACAAGCACTCGGTCGGCGAGACGTGTGTTTTCGAGTTGATGGGTGACGACGATCGTCATGCGGCCGGCAGCGATCCTCTTGATCTCAAGGAAGAGAGCGTGCTCCCCCCGCGCGTCCATCTGAGATGTCGGCTCGTCCAAGATCAGGAGCGGCGTCTGGCGGTACAGGGCTCGCCCGCACACAAGGCGCTGCCACTGACCGCCGGACAGTTCAGCGCCACCGAACATCTCCCTGGTAAGGAGCGTGTCCAGCTGTTGGGGCAGCTTCTGCACGGTGTCGCGCATCCCCACAGCGTCGACGACGTCCCACACCGCGTCGTCGTTGAAGGTGCGGGGCTGGCCGAGGGTGATGTTCTCGCGCACTCGCAGGGGCCAGCAGGCAAAGTTCTGCGGGACGAGCGCCGTCCGGTTCCACACGGCGTCGGGGTCCGCTTGGGCCAAGTCAACGTCGTCCCAGAGGACGCGGCCCTTGTCGGGGAGCAGAATGCCGGTGATCAGCTTGGTCAGAGTCGACTTGCCCGAGCCGTTCTCGCCGACGACGGCCAGGATTTCGCCGCGGCGCAGGGAGAGGGACACCCCTGCAACAGCGGGTTCGTCCTTCCCGGGGTACTGATAGACGGCCTCGTCGATCCTGATCTCTTCGATGACTTCTGGGATCATGAGCTCGCCGCGCTTGGGCGCCAATTCTTCGGCCATGTCGAGGAAGGCGCGCATGTCGGCCAGGTAGAGCGAGGTGTGGAACAGCGCGGCTCCGTAGATCACGAAGTTGCTGAGGGCGGCGAGGGTGGTCTGCACGGCGATGACGGCGGTAGCGGCGACGGGTAGTCCCACGCGACCGGTGGCGGCGAGCCACGCGAGAGTGGCCCATGTGCCGCACAGGAAGACTCCGCCGAGGGCGCTCGTGGCGAGAGTGATGCGCAGCAGGCGGGGAGCGGTGGTGAGCGTGCGTTGGTCGATGCGGTCCGAGAGAGCGCGGTACCAGTAGATGAGGTAGCCGGTCATGCCGTTGGCCCGGACTTCGTCTCCGTGGCGGGAGAAGGTGGCCCACGATCGCATGAGGGCGCGAACGTTACGGTCGCCGACGTTGAGGTAGTGGGTCTCGTAGTCGACGCGCGCGGACAGGACCGCCCCGGCGCCCGCCGGAATGACGGCCAGGAGCAGCAGAGGCAGCATCAGGGGGTGGAGAGCCGTGATGACGGAACTGGCAGCGATCATCCGAATCAGCGCGGACATGAAGCGCTGGGCGTCCTGGACCATCATCGAGGTGCGAGTTACACCGACCTCTGCGGCTTCCTGCCTGTCCTTGAAGCCGTCTTGGCCGTAGGCGGAAGATTCGACTCGGCACACGGCGGCTACCAGAGCGACGTCTGCCTCGGTCATGAGCCGCGGAGTGATCCGGCCGTTGGCGTAAGAGGACAGGGCTCCGCTGATACGGCCGACGCCGGCAGCGGCCGTGACGACGATCAGGGCGGGCAAGGCGTCGTGTAGGCGTTCGGATACCTCGTCGTTTCCGAGGATGTGGGTCATGGCCTGTGCGGTGAACGCGAGGACGACAGCGGCCGCGATGCCGGTAAGGAACTGGCAGGCGAGGAGGAGTAGGGCGGCCACTCTGTCGACGGCCCACGCCATTCGCGCGGTGCGTCCCAGGACCGATGGGAGGCGGCGGCACATAGCGCTGAAACTGGCGTCTGCCAGCGGATTCTGGCCGTGCTTGCCGTTGTAGGTGATGGTGGCCGGGGGTGGAGGGGGCGGCGTCTCGGGGGATTCGGTCGAGGCGGCAGTCACAGTCACCTGGTCCCTCCTGTGGGGATTGATGCCGCGCCTGGATGGCCCGGCAGTGCACGGAATAACGACGCTGACGAGGAATCGAACGCGCTCGATTCCGGACGCGTCGGCGCCCTTATGCAGCAACGGAGTGCGCGTGTGCGTGCCGCTACGAAGCCGCGCGCGGCATCGGGGAGTTGGCCGAATCGCCGACGCCCGAAACGCCTGTGGCGGATGAGGCTTCGAGGACTGTCCAGCGCGAGGGGCGAGGGCATGAAACGCGCTGGATTAGAGAGAGGGAGGTGCCTCCGGGCATCGTGATTGCGGCAATCACCTGCCCCTCGGCGGTCAAGACGCCCGCCGGGTGCGTGCTCGGTCATCAAATGGCTTCCGATGCCGTCGCCTGCCCAACCCGCGCGCGGATTGTTCGATCGCCTTGGCGCACCGCCTCGGTGAGCTGGACCCCTTCCCGGGCGGGTAGCTGGCCAGCTCGGAGAGCGCAGGAGCTGAGAAGCCGAAGGCACTGCTTCCTCTCGTCATCCGTGGCCAACTCGCGGGTCCATGGGTGGGAGAGCGCATCCCGTGCGGCGTAGCCGTCCTCGGCCCTTGCGGCGCGGCGGCAGAGGTCCGTCACGATCTTCCTGGCAGCGGAGTCCTCTGGTGAGCTGACCAGATCCAGTACGGCCAACCCAAGCCGAGACCGGAAGGACGTCAGTCCCTCCGGCTCAGGCAGTGCGAGGTAGGTGTCGACGAGGTTGTGGAGGGGGCGCCGCCACCCCAGGTCACTGCTGCGGAGGCAGAGGACCGTCAGGCAGTCCGTGACAGCGGCTTCCCAGATGTCGCCCGGTTCCGTGTTGGCCAGGAGGTACTTGACGTGCGTTGTTTCTCCACTCAAAAGCGCTGCAATGACCGCTACTTGGCGCCCGTCGAGCATTCGGCGACCGAGACCTCGGTGCCGTTGAACGTGCGACAGTGCTTCGCCCCAGCGGCCGGCACTGGTCAGGGAGCGGGTCCCGTCGGCCAGTACAACAGCCCACAACCAGGTGGTGACTTCGCGGCGGTCCTGTGCTGTGGACACGAGGCTTGCGGGAACGGTCACTCCGTCGATGCGGGCGGACCGGTCAGCAGCGACCGAGTTGAAGAGAGATTCGAGCTGTTGGTGTCCCGCGTCCGCGTTGCCGGTCCTGAGTTGGAGGCGAACGAGGTTGACGACGGGTTCCAGGGCCCGGATCGCGTCTGCCGCTTCGAGAGGGGTGGCGCCCAGGTAGACGGCGGCGTGCTGCCGGCACCAGGTACGGGCCGCCTCCGTGTCGCCGACGTCGGAGGCGATCAAGGCAGCTTGGTTGTAGACGGTGGACGCTGTGCTGAGGTCGCCGTGAGCTGTCGCGGAGTCGGCGAGGAGGGACAGCGCATGGATGCGCTGGGGTAGTGGAAGGCACGAAGGGCGTGGGCGGGCGACGAGCGGGAATCGTCTCGCGAGGGTGTCAGGAGCCTTCCACATGGTTTGCGGCGCTCCTCTCGATGGCTGGGTCCTGTCCGAAGATCACGGTTCTCGCGGCGGCCGTGAGGGTCGCCTGCGTGGTGTAGGGCAGGCCGAGTCGGTTCCAAGCGAAGAACACGTGGTGAGCCAGCACATCTCGTAGCCCTCGGTGGAGGTGCCCGGTCTCGTTGAGGCAGGCCAGTTCGCTGCCGACCTCCACGTATGCGCGAGCCCATTCAGCTGCATGGGCCAGCGGCCCGCCCGGCTGCATCGCGTACTGTGGGTCGACGCGCAGCAGACGGTGTACGGCGTCGTGGAGCTGTCCACCCTGGAGTGAGGCGGCCTGAGGAGACTGCGGCCGGTGTGCGGCGACGCGGGCCCAGACGTCGCCCTGCTCGTACCAGTCCAGTTGGGCGGAGCGCATCATGAGCCCGCACAGCATCAGGGAGGTCTCTCGGCGGTGTCGGCCGGTGTCGCTTTCCAGGAACCCGACGAGGCCGAGGGTGTCGCGGTGAAAGAAGCGATGGGCGGAGGCCATGGCCTCGTCGCCGCCGAACGCGTGGTGTTCAGGCTCGTAGATGATCTCTGTCCAGCTCTTGATGTGCCCCTCAGCGGTCAGGCCGTCGAGAACTGTGCTCATGTGGTCGCGTCCGGTGGCGGTGCTCTGATAGCGGATGCGCCAGCAGGGGTGCTTACGGATGATGAACCATGTGCCGAGTGCGCCATCGCGCTCGGCCGCGCGCAGGAGTGGGGTAATGCGGGATATGGCCGTGGCCTCGGCTTGTTCCCAGTGGGAGAAGGCGACGTTGGCCTGGCACCAGTGAGGTGTGCTCATGAAAGGTCCTCCGGGGTGGTCACGCCAGGGCGAGGAAGGTGTCCCAGTACGGGGCCGGTGCGCGGCCTGTGCCGAGGGTGTGCAGGGCCAGCGCTGCACCGGCGGCTCCGTCGAGGAGTTCCGGATCATGTGGTCCGTCGTCGAGTGCGCGGATCAACCGGGCAGCCAGATAAGGAAGTTCGGCGGTGACCTCGGGGTTGCCCGTGTCGGCACCTATCCGCCACGCGGCCTGAAGAAGACCGGCCATCCCATGGCACAGCCCGATCTCCGGCAGTTGGCCCTGTTGCACTGGGTCGCGCAGCGCCGAAAGGATCGCGCGCTCGGCGGCCTGCACCCGATCTGCGTCTCCCAGAGCGAGTCCGGCTAGTTGCTGGGCGCGGGCGGTGCCGCTGACCCCATAGCACCAGGAGGGCCGCGGGCGAAGACTGGAGTGGACTCGGCGGTCGGCTACTTGCTGCTCGGTGACCTGGCCGGGCCACCAGGGCTGGGCGTCGTCACCTTGCCGCCAATGGTCGGTCCAGGCGCAGATTCGCTGGACAGCGTTGGCCATGCCAGGCACGGGCACTCCGGAGAGCAGAGCCTGCGAGAGCACGGCGAGGGTTGAGCCGATGCCGTGGGCGAGGCCGAAGTTGCCGTGGCCGCCCGGATAGTCGGGATGGGGTGCGCCGGTGGGCGCGACGTTCATCCACCAGGGCGGCAGCCCGGTCGGTTCGGACAGGGGCTCGGTGAGCCGCACCAGGTAGCTGAGGGTGTCGCGGGTGATCTCGTGGTGAGGGTGACGGCTGAGGTGGTAAGCGCCAAGCCCGGAAAGACCCTGGATCAGGTCGAACTCCTCCATCGGAGGACGTTCACCGCGGTCGATGCGTTGGTGGGCGGCGCTGAGACGGGAGCGGGTGACGGCGAGGGTGGCTGCGTCCAGGCGCTCCAGGAGCCGCAGGTAGCGGCTTGATGCGCTCGCCGCGCGGTGCGTGATAAACGCCAGGGCGGGAGCGCCGAAGTACAGGTTCGCGTTGGCCGCCGCACTGATCGCGCCGTCCACAGCCGCAGCCAGCCAGGCGTGCGCGGTGTCCCAGTCGCCGTGTCCGGTACGGGCCCGCTCGATGTGCAGCAGGGCGATGCCTGACGCACCTCCGGCGAGCGACTGGGGCCAGGCGCGGCCACCGCTGGGGCGATCGCCCGGCCAGATGCTGGTCGGGTCGGCCAATGCGTCGGCCAGTTTGTCGGCGGTCGACAGCGCGACGGGGGCGTGGGCTGTCGTAGTCACGGTGTTCTCCCTACTCGTGCCCTCCAGCTCAGGGCGGCGGCCCTGGCCAGGTGAAGGTGCGTGATCTCTTCCGGCAGGCCGGGCCCGCACATCCGTACGTGGTGGAGGTGCAGCAGGTCAGGCAGGAGGCCGCCGGGGTCTTCGTTGCAGTCCGCGAGCACGTGGGCATAGTCGGCCAGTGCTCTCCGCCGCTTGGACCAGGCCACGGCGGTCTGCTTGTCCAAGCCCGCGGGGTGCGTGTGCACCAGGTCGACGGCTTGGCGGTAGAGGGTACGGGGCGGCGGGTCCGGCGCGGTGCGGGTGTGCTCGATGAGCCAGTGCATCGCCGTGGACTGGTCGCCGAGCAGGCCGGTGGCGATGTCCACCATGCTCGCGGCGGTCATCGCATGGGCGTCCGGTGCGCCCTTCGCTCCTTCGGCCGTGAGCTGGGCGAGCGCGGCGGCGGAATCGGCGGCGAAGTACGACTCGGCCGCGTCGAGGGTCGCGGGTCCCCCGAACCGTGCGGTCTCCGGGTGGTAGGTCTCCACGCTGGTGTGGGTGATCAGATCGTGGCGACGAAGTTGTTCTGTCCAAGCGCCGATGTGCTCGAAGGCCGTGCCCAGGGTGCCAGGCGCGCAGGTCAGGCGAAGGCGGAGGTGTTCGTCAGGGTCGGGATAGCGGATGAACCAGCAGAGCGGGTCACCCAGCTCGCTGAGCAGCGTTGGCAGGTGCCGGGTCAGGATGGGATCTTGCCGGTCACGGCGTCCATGCAGCTGAAGATAGAGACGGTTCCCGCTGCCGGGGAGGTGCCCGTGCTCACGGTTGACGACGTGGGCTGTCGGTCGCACTGGGGCCCGTTTCTGGTGCGCGACCAGCGGGATCACAGCCTCGTGGGCCCGGCCACCGGTCCAGCCCAGGTCTACGGCGCGGGGAGCGGGGTGCAGGATCGCCGTGCCGTCGCGGTCTAACTGAGCCCGCAGGAGCGCCCGGTGGGAGGGCTCCGTCAGGTCTAGGGCCAGGCCCTGGTCTGCTTCGGCCAGGTAGACCCGCTCGGGAAGGTTAACGTCTCGGCACCATCGGGCCAGGGCCTCTCCCCACTGCGGCCATGACGCCGGCCCGGCGGGAAGGTCATCGCGGGTGAGGCGCCAGCGGGCCGGGGACAGGATCGTGCGGCCGTAGCGCAGCGCGGGCAGGAACGGCAGGTTCGAGGCGGCGGTGCCCCACAGGAATCCGGTACAGGGGACCGTCAGTGCCACGGGCGCCTCGGCCAGGAATCGGGTGAGCGGGTGAGAGTGCAGGCCCAGGTCTACGGCGTTCAGCAACAGGGTGTGTACCGGCCGGCGCCGGGAGAGCGAGACGAGGTGGATTTGTTGGGTGTCGGCAGTGACGGCCAGGTCCGTGACGGGAATGATGGTGGTGTCCTGGCTCTGGTACTCACCCAGCGAGATCACGAAGTCGGCCACTCGGGGTGCACGCGCGACGTTCTGGGCTCGCGCGGACAGGGGGGTGGCGCTGATCTGCGCGACGAGCGCGCCGCGGTGTACTGCCGGCAGTCCGGCGTACGTGTCGGACATGCGACGGCGGTCTTCGGCGGGCAGCAGGTGCAGAAAGCGCCCGGCGGTCGCTCCCGCCGACCGGGCCACTCCCACGACGTGCAGGGCGAACTCGCCACGTTGCAGGGCGGAGATGTCTTCGGCGTCGATGCGTACGGTCATCTCGGTGCTGGGCTGGACGGGACGCCCGGGATCGGTGGTGGCCAGGTCCTCCAGCTCGGCGTCATCGAGGGTGACTTCGACATTGCCCTGCGCGGCGGCGGCCTGGGCGAGCTTGATGAGGCGGGCGTCCCGATCGGGCAGTGGTGAGAACTCCGGCTTGATGTTGGCTCCGAGGTAGCCGGGCGGGTACCCGAGGGCGTCGATGGCGTCCAGAACGGGGACGACTGCGCGCGGCCCGTACCGGTCGAGGAACCGGGCGTGCCATTCGGTCCAGCCGGTCAGCGCAGCTCGTGGTGCGAGCCGGGTCAGCGCCCTCGCTGCCGCAGCCACTTCGTGGGGCACGCTTTCGGGAAGTGCCAGGTCCCAGTCCAGGCGGAGATCGAGCGCCGTCATGGGCGCCGCATGGACTTCGATCCGCTCGTGGACGGGCAGATGATGCACGTGCTCGGTCAGCCCGGCGAGGGGGTCAGGCGTCGTCATCGACGGGCGCAGGTCGGTGAGGAGAACCTGCTGCTCGACCAAGCCCGCGAGGAGCTTGCTGATGGCCACGGCGGGGGCGCCGGGGAAGTCGGTGGCGAGCTTCGCAGCGAGGTCGCTCCACCGGATCGGAGCGCGTGCACCGTCCAGGGCTCCACGTACGGGCCCGGTCAGTCGTACTCGTACGTGCTCTGGGCCGACGTCGCGCTTTCCGCTGGGGCGGTGCTCGATCACCACGTGGCCGTCCTGTTCGACGGCGAGGGTGGAGGTGAGCAGCATCAGATGCGGTTGCAGCGCGGGGTGCTGCTCGAAGCGTTCGACGAGGGCCGTGCTGTGTTCAGCGTCTGCTCTGGCCGTGTGGTGGTGCGCGGAACCGGTGCGCAGCGAACCCACGGCATCTATTCGCGCGGTCGCGACTCCAGCGAACAGACCAAACGGCGTGGCGCGGGTGCGGGCGCGCAGCAGGTAGCGCAGGACAGCGAGCACTGTGCGGCGTACTTCGGAGTCCGGCAGCGGGTGGTCGGCGCCGATCTGTTCGACCTGACGCGCGAGGTCCGGGCTGGCAGCGTTGACGGCGGCAGCGAACTCGAGGTTTTGCCAGGTCTGGTGAAGCCACGCTCGCCATGATGCGGGTCCTGCATTCGTGCCGACCAGGGTCGGCCAGTCGGCTGGTTCAGGGCTTCCTGCAGCGGCTCGGATCAGCGCTGCATCGACGTGCCGGTACATGTGCCCTCCTGTGGCCGCGCAGTGCCCGACCTCGCCCGTGCAGGCGTGGCCGGGCACCGTAATAAGGGGGTCGGTGCTGCTTACGGGCAGCTCGTGCACGCGGTGGCGCACGTCGAGTTGCAGCCGTCGCCCGTCAGGCGGATGAGCTGGTCTGCGGCGGGGCCACCTTCGACGATGGTGATGTCGAGCTCCCAGTCCGCCGTCTCACCGGACGACTTCGGGGTGACGACCGACTGCGCGGGCGTCAGCGGGCGCTCCATCTGTACGGTCATGCGTTGCCTCCTTGGGCAGTTGACTGGTAGTGCACGGTCCCGAGGCCCGAGAGCCCCGGAGTCTTAGGCCCAGGTCGCCGTGACGACGCCGTGGCGTCGCAGTGCGGCGCCCTTGGGCAGGGGGGCGGGAGCAGGGCCCGGCAGGTAGCGGAACGTCGCAGCTCCCCGCCGGCGGTAGTTCTGCGCCCAGCGGCGGAGCAGGTCCGCGTACACCTCGGCGAGCGCTTCGGCCTGCGGGCCGTGGGCGATCACGCCGCTCTCGAACCCGTCGGTCTCGCTGTTCTCGCGGCGGGTGCGGTAGGCGATGCTGTCCCCGCTCACCAGGGCGGGCACGCCCTTGAGTGCGGACGCCTCCACGAGCCCGCTCGCGACGATGTCCTCGGAAGCGTGGAGCCGGGCCGGGCTCGGCAGGTTCAGGGTGAGAAACAGTTCCAGCTCGTCGGGCAGGTCATACGCAGCGCCGGACCAACGCTCCAGCCGGGGCATGCTCAGGGCCGCGCTGAGCGCTTCGCGCTCCAGGGGCACACGGTCGTCGTCCGTCTGCAACGCGACGCCTTCCCGCAGCATGACCTTGCGCTCCGCGGCGGCGCCTTCGCCCTGCATGGGCACGAAGTGCGCCAAGCTGTAGGAGCGGCTGACCAGGTTGTTGCCCTCACGGTCGAAGGCGATCGAGCGAGTGGTGCCTCGGACCTTGAGGGGCACGACGATCCGTCCCTGCTCGGCCAGGCCGCCCACCCAGGACGGCGGGATGTCCCAGGCTTCGACGGTCACGATGATCCGGTCGTACGGGGCACCCTCAGGAACCCCGTTCTCTCCATCAGCCACTACCGTCTTGACCTGGGTGTATCCGGTGGTATCCAGGCACTTGCGGGCCCGGTCGATGACGTCGCTGTCGATGTCGACGGTGGTGACGTTTCCCGTACTCCCGACAAGCTCCTGCAGATAGGCGGCGTTGACGCCACCGGACCCGACTTCCAGGACATTCATGCCGGGCCGGACCTCGGCCTGTTCCAGCATGACGGCCTGGAGGTGGGCCGTAGACATGACGCTGAGGCTCAGACCGTTCTCGTCCGTCTTGACCGGCACGGTCTTGTGCAGATCGTAGGCAAGCTCCGGCGGTGCGTCGGGGGCGAACAGATGCCTCGGCACCGCTGCGAACGCGGCGGCGACGGCCTCGGACTTGATCCCGTCTTGCTCATGCAGGGCGCGCAGCATGTCCTCACGCAGTGCGTCGGGATCGCGGACGGCGGAGGTGTCAGTGGTAGTCATGCGATGACCTGATTCGTCGAAGGGCTGGGGCGTGGTGCCGGCATGGCGCTGCGGCAAGGACGCTAGTCAGGGCTCGGGTTTCCGAGGCTGACTACGCGCCGCGGGCGCGGATAGCGCGTGAAGTGGCTCGATATGGGTTCCAGATGAGGCGGCATTACCCTTCTCTCTCTCGTTCTTGATCATTTCGGTGCGGGGAGGGACCACAGGGAGACGGCTCCTCCCCACACGCTTCCTCCGGCACCGAGCCGTCCTTTCAGGCTGGGAGCCGGGTCGTGCACTCACCTGTCGTTGCGACTGGCGAGCGGTCGAGAGGGCTGGCCGTAAGCTCCCCCACGGAACGCGACCGGGGCGCGCTCTCCCGGCGCCGCCTCCTCGTGACGCTCTCGGGTCCTCGTGCACGGGCACGAAGGTCCACGCGACCGAGAGGAGACCCCAGTCCTTGGGGGTCACTCCCGTTGTGGTGCCTGGACTGAGCGGGAGCGGACTTGCTCGCGGTAGACCTCACCGAACGCGCGGCTCAGCGCCTGGACGAGCCGAGCAAGATTCTGTGCGCGGTGGGCGGCTGACCGTGGGGCAGCGGTCTGGGCGAGAGGTCTTAGGTAGAGGCGCCTGCTGGCCTCGCCAAGAGTTGCCCGTGCACCGATGCAGAAGTCCGCGGGGAGGCCGAGCAGCTTGGCTTCCAAGTCGTCGGCGACGATCCGGCCGAAGTCCGTGAACTGCTGTGCCATGGCGAGGGCGTTCTTGACCGTAGGGAGAGCGGGGCTGTCTACGTCCCAGGACAGCGCTGCTTCCACGAGGGCCAGGACCTCGACCTTGTCGGGAACCGGGGAGGTGAGTGAAGTCGTGTGCTCATGTGCTTGGCCCGACCCCACAGAAATCCGCGGACTTTCAGATCTCGGTGACGGCAGGTTCAAGGCGGACAGAGCGATTTGTGCGCTACGTGCTACGGTCCGCAGACTCTGGCACCGCCCCGTGCTGCGAGGGATCTCATGACGTAGTGGAATCAGCGGAGCCATGAGATCACCTGATCTGCCGTGAGGATCTGGCACTGCCACGCCCGCGTGACGATGTGAGCGGGGTTCTTGGATCCGAGGTTGGTCATCAGGTCCCGCCCGTCTCGGCGAACGATGTTGACGGGCCGCTTCAGCTCGGTGGCCATCTGCGCGGAGCGCATTCCCCTCGCGATGAACGGGATGAGTTGACGCTGCGCAAGGGGCAGGTACAGCCCTTCTGGGGCGAGCAGCTCCGGGCGGTCGATGGCTTCGGTGGCGTAGCCGACGGCAATAGCGGTGGCGTTATCGCTCACTCCGTGCAGCTTCCGCTTGGCCAACTTGAGGTAGCCGGCTGCCGTGCCCTCCCGGATCTTGAGGCCGTGGGCGACGACAGCGATGGTGCTGCCATCGCGCAGACCCTCGATGATCTGTCGTTCCCTGGGGGCGAGGGTGATCCTCGCGATCGTTGTCACTGCTGTACTCCTCTCTGGCGGGTACGAGCGATATGGAGGCACAGCTCAACGAACCGCGCCTCATCAGCGGCTACCAAGTCGTGTATGGCGGGGTCTGGCCGACGGCGAGGGGAGCGAAGCAGTCCAGCGGATATGAGCGCGCAGAGAATCGCAGCGAGGGTGATGCGGAGGGTGTTCCGCCCAGCGCTGGGGCGCTGCGGCTCCCGTCGGGGGACGTGTGGAGCCGTGTTTTCCCAGCGCCGGGCGGGGAGTCGGGCCGCAGGGGGAAGCAGCCCGACGTCTGGGGTGGGGGAATGCGTCATGAGGGGTCGACCTCCCTCAGCACGGCGAGTTCGCCCATCAGGTCGAGGACGGTGAGGATCGAGCTGGCGAAGCGCACCAGGTGCCCGTGGGCACCCTCCGGGCCGGGGAACTCGCTGCTTCGGGCCATGACGTCGTCCATCTCCGATGGGTAGGTCTTCAGCAGGCGCGCCACCACATCATTGAGCGTCGGGGCCACGTCCCTCAGCCGGGCCGAGATAACCGCGCTGTCCTCAGGGGAGAGGCGCGCAGCGTTCTCGCCGAGGACGGTCTCCAGGTCGTCGTACAGGGCGACGGTGACCGCGTCGGAGGCGAGGAAGCGGCGCAGGCCGAGGTCGACTCGGCTGGCTGTCTCCTCGTCGTTGGCGAATGCTGCGACGGGTAATGGTGCAGTGCTTTCGTACATCAGGGCGGTCATCAGTTCCTCCCCGAGGAGAGGCGGAAGACGCACCACGTGGTGTGGCCGTCGTCGCTGACTCCCCAGTTGTGGGCGAGGACTGCGACGAGGAAGAGGCCGCGGCCGGACAGGTCGTCGTCTTCCGCCTGGGCGAGCTGGGCCGGGTTCGGGTTGCCGTCCGTGACCTCGATCCGGAGTCCGCCGTCGGCGCAGACGGCTTTCAGCCCTACGTCGCCGTGTCCGTGCCTGATGCCGTTGGTCACGAGTTCCGACACCGCGAGGATCACGTTCTCGGCGGTCGACTCCGGTACTCGCCAAAGTTTTAGGTAGGCCGCAGTGATCTTGCGCATGTCTGAGACGCGGCACTCGTCCGGGGTGAAGGCGACTGCGAATCCGGAGCCGATGCTCTGCTGCATTTCACACGCGGTCACGACTACTGCAGACGTTGCGGGGCCCATCATGCTCCTCCCAGTTGAGAGCAATGGGAGAGGATGTGTCGTGCAGCGCTGTTGCGTCGCGCACTTCGCACCTCGCCGACGGGCACTCCGTACGTGAGCTCGGGTGCCTTCGCCGGCGGTGTCACTCGACGCTTCGCCCCTGCGCTCTCCGGCGTCACGAGCGCCACGAACCCGCCGTAGTGAGCCATCAGGTCGAGCTGGAGTTCGTACTCGTCCAGGTGCGGGCTGATGTCCGTGTGAGCCAGAGCCACGACGCCATCAATGTGCCCGGCGTGCACCAGATGCAGCACCCAGCGCCAGCCGGGGCGGTGCATCGGGTCCGTCTTGCGGAGCCGGTCCGCAATGCATAGATCGGCGCCGATCCGCCAGCCCTCGTCGGTGGCATAGGCACGGGGCGCAGCGAACGAGGGCGCTGGCCGCTCCCGCAACGGGTTTAAGGAGTACAGGCAGACACGGGGGGTTCGGCCGTGAGCTTCGAGGTGCGCGAGACGGTGGTCAAGGACTTCACGACGCGCGACCCCGAGCCTCACGATCGGATCGGGCGTGATGCGGATCTCGTCCGTGCGCCACCGCAGAGAGGCCCGACGCTCGGCTTCCATCCATGCCGGCGCTTTGCGCGGTCGGGCGGGCTCCGGGCTCCACGGTTCCGGAGGCGCATACAGCGGCCACTGGTAGACATACGCGGCTCTGTCCAGGTACTCCGTCAGCCTGTCGGCAAGAGCGAGCGGCATTACGACCTCCCCAGGGTGAAGCGGTTCCACGGCAGGCCGATGCTGGCCAAGCGGTCGGCGCTCGCTGTGTCGGTTGTGCCAGTGGAGGCGTTCATGTGGAGTGCTCCCGCTCGTCTGGTAGCTGGCCTACAAGAGCGAACCGCCAATCCGCTGAGCCCGGAATGGGGTCAAGGGCTTGGAGGTGGTCAAGGTGGTCAAAGATCAACAATGACCACCAGGTTGGTACGTCGCCGTGCTGAGTTGCCTTCTACGCCGATGTGCGGTGTGACGGCTGATACTCAGTCAACGACTCTCGGTGACCGAGCGACAGGAATAGTCCGAGGTTCGTGCATCCCTATAGACCGGAAGACTTTGCGTTCCCATTGCCAAGTTTCTGGGCAGCTCGGTAGTGGCGGTACTACTTTCAGTGCATGGGAGTGAACGTCATCCTGAAGAAGCGGATGGATGAACTCGACTTAACCCAGGACGAGTTGGCTGATCGCTGCAACCAGGCACTTCTGGAGATCGCAGGCAGGCCTGGGGACATGTCGTCGCGCACGATCCGGAACCTGCTCAACGGGACGACTCGGCGGCCAATCGGCCGTACTTGCGCTGCACTTGAGCGTGTGTTCGGCTGCCCCGTGGCGGACCTGGGGTTCCACACCCCCAGCACCATGCAACATCCTCCGGAGGGCCCCGTGCGGCGTCGTGACTTCATCGTTGCCACCACAGGAACGGCGGCCAGCGCTGTACCCCTCGGAAAACAGCGTCGTTCGGTAAGCATGACGGACGTGGATCGAGCCTCCGCCGGCATGAACAAGCTCGTCGAAGCGGACGACCGTCAGGGCGGACACCGATCCCTTGCTGCCGCAGCCATCGACGGCCGGGCCAAGATCCTGGAACTTCAACAGCGAAACGCCAGCGAAAGTGTGCGCCGCGCCTTGTACGCCCTCGCCGCCGAGTACACGACTATCGCGGCCTGGGCCTGCATCGACCTGAGGGAGCTGGACACAGCGCAGGCACACCTCCACGAGTCCACTACCTTCGCGGGACTGTCCCAGGATTCCGCGACCGGAATGCGGGTGTGGATCAACGTTGCGATGCTCGCCTACCAGCGGAAGAACTGGCCTGAGCAACTAGCGGCTGCCCAGGCGGCCAACGCCTCGAAGGCGGCTCGTAGGGACCCCTTCTTCAGCTCCATGGGGCGGGTACGTCTCGCGCTTGCTCACTCATCACTCGGCGATCCAAGAGCGGCTAAACGGGCTCTGGAATCAGCGCAGGAGACCCTGCGGAAAGCGGCACCGGACGAGCGGCCTCGCTGGACTGCGTTCTACGGTCCAGCTGAGCTCAACCATCTTGCCGCCGTCATCCTCAACCGCAACGGAGAAGCGGCCCCCGCCGAGGCCATGGCCCATCGAGCCCTCGCCAAGATCCCGGCGGAGTTCCAGCGCAACCGAGCCCTGGCGACATGCCAACTCGCCCTCGCGCAGCTCCGCCAAGGTGAGCCCGAGCGGGCAACGGAGACCGCGGCCACTGTCTTCCAGACCATGGATGGCGCTCCTCTTCCAGGACGGATGCGCACCCTGATCGGGGATTTCCACCGAGACCTGTTCCGGCTGGCGCCCTCCACGGCGTACGCACGGGACTGGGCAGACCGTATGCGAGAAGAATGGAGTCGAGTGTGACCAGGCTGATCGACCTGCGCCACTACAACCATGGAAGCCTCCCCGAGGGCTTCAAGCAGATGCTGATCGACGTGCACGCCGATTCCTATGCCGAAGCGATGGACAACGAGTTCAACCAACGATTCCCGTGGTTCGTCGACCACTGGTCCGGCATGGACGGCTTCACGTGCGTCGTCGCCTTCGAGGATGAGGAGCCGACGGGGTTCGCGTACGGCGCGCCGCTGCAAGTCGGCCGCGAGTGGTGGCGCTCGACTGCGTTCGAACCGAACAACGGCTACACCGCGACCTACGCAGTCTCCGAGGTCATGGTGCGGCCGAAGTGGCGCAAGCAAGGAATCGCGGATCGACTGCACGAGGCGCTGCTGAGCAGGCGTAACGAGGATCTTGCTGTACTCCTGGTCGACGTGACTCACCCAAAGGTGCAGGACCTCTACGAACGGTGGGGTTACCGCAAGACCGGTGAGCAGCAGCCGTTCGCCGACTCTCCGGTCTATGCCGTGATGGTTCGGGATCTCCGTTCCTAGCGCCGAGGCACGGGCTTCAGACCGGGTGACTTTGCGACATCTTCTCTGCGCCAGTGCTTAGTTGAGCACTACGTTGAGTGTCTGCCCCTCCCCGTGCTACCCGGCGGGGCGGGTCGGTCAACGTGGTCAAAGATCGTTTTCTGGTTCGGGGGCGCAGAATGGCGCGCGAGAGAAATGAGCGGCTGGCCTCGCTCCTCTTGGAAGCGGGCTGGTCACGGGCTCAGGCCACCGCCGCATACAACCGTGTCGCCGCCGAAACGCTGAACGGCGAAGTGCTGGAGAACTCCAAGATCGGACGCTCCCACGTGAGCATGTGGGTGGGAGGCGTCCAGGCATCAGGGGTCGCTCCCGCTATCTTGTGCCAGGCGCTGTCCCGTCGATTGAAGCGTGAGATCACGCCACAAGAGATCGGGTTCGCAGCCGCCACCTCGCCAGCGCAGGAGGCGCTGGACTGGCGCGTCGATCCTCTGATCGCGCTGAGCGACTTGGGGAATGGCGTGAACACGGACCGGCGTCGACTGCTGGCAGGCGGCGTGTACTCTGCGGCGTCTCTGATCTTGCCGGACGCGGAGTGGTGGCAGGCCATGGCCGAGCCACCGGTCGAGGAGACCGCGGCTCGGAAGCGGGTCGGCCACGGGGACGTCGAGACCGTACGGGAACTGACCCTCGCGTTCTCGCGCATGGACCAACGGCGCGGAGGCGGACATGGCCGGCGGGCCGTCGACGAGTACCTGAAGAACGACGTTCACAGCTTCCTCCGAGGACGCTTCGCCGACGACGGGACCCGGCGCGCCATGTTCTCTGCCTCGGCAGAACTGGCCTACGTGTCGGGCTGGATGGCCTTTGACAACAGCGAGCACGCCATTGCGCTCCAGCGATTCAACATCGCGGTAAAACTGGCAGCCCGGTCCGGCGACGCACCCTTGAGCGGGCACATCCTGAGAGCCATGGCCCACCAAGCCCTCGACATGGGGTTTCGCCACGAAGCTCTCCAACTCGCGCGGGCTTCGGTGCACGGGCAGCGGTACGCAGCCGCCACCCCGCGAGAGCGAGCGCTCCTGGGCGTGGTGCACGCGCGGGCTCTCGCAGCGAACCGACACAACGACCGGGCGGCGAAGGCCCTGTTGCGAGCCGAAGATGACCTCTCCAACGCACACGACGGGATCAAGGAGCCCGACCGGACGTTCTTCTTCGGAGAGGCGTCCCTCGCCCATGAGACGGCCTGCACATTAAGGGACATGGGCGATCAGCGGCGGGCAGTGAAAGAATTTCGCCGCTCCGTGCGTACACGCGGTGCTGCGTTCCGGCGCACGCACGCGGTCACCCTCGGGTACATGGGCGCGACGCAGATCGCCCAGGGCGGCGTGGAAGAGGCGTGCGCAACGTGGACCAGCGTCCTGGACGCGATGGAGGACGGGATCTACTCCGGCCGCGCGCGGCAGAGAGTCATCGACATGCGACACCTGCTGTCGCCCTACCGCAAGCGCGGCATCCCCGTGGTCGGGGTACTCGATGCCCGAGCTGCCTCGTATCTTGCCCAAGTAGATTGATCGCCAGCGTCTGTGCATTCGAGTCGAGGGGGACGGGCCCGTGGCCTTGGAGATCCAGCCGATCGGGGAAGTCATCGCTGGTCGCAGCGAGGTGGCCGATGACTACTGGGGCGGAGTCGAGTCCGTGATCCAGCTCAACAAGGACGAGTTCCCCATCGACTCCGTTCAGGGCCTGGAGGAGTTCTCCCACTTGGTGGTGGTGTGGCACTTCGATCAGTCGTCGCCCGACGACGTCGAGTACCACGCCCGGAGCCCGCGCGGTAACGCGCAGTGGCCTGCCACGGGAACGTTCGCGCACCGCAACCATCGGCGCCCTAACCAGCTTGCGCAGAGCTTCCCTCGCTTGTTGGAGGTCGACGGCCTTCGGCTCCGAGTGACCGATCTGGACGCGGTGGTCGGGACGAAGATTTACGACGTGTCCCCGTTCTTCAGCGAGATGGGGCCGCGCGGCCCAGTCCGCGAGCCCGTCTGGCCGAGCGAGATGCTGGTGGACTACTGGGCAAGAAGGAGCTGAATCGGCCGCACGGGAGGCTTCGGCTGGCTGGCAAGTGGTCTTCCACATGGGGGCGCTACAGACTGGGCCCTTCGAACTCATCTGCAACATCCGGCTCTTGAGGCGGGAGGGCCACGGCATCGGTCGACGCTAGGTGGGACCCATCGCGCGAGCCCGTCGTCACCATTTCAGGCGTCGGCCCGTCGAGGGTGTCGCAACCAACCTCCTTGGTGATGACAGTCTCGGCACGATCCAGAGTCAGCAGCATTGGGCCGTACGGACCCATCGAATAGCCAGTGTGGTGGCCGTGTAGGTGCAGCTCTTCCACGGCCTGAACGCCGGCCTCGACCGCCGACACGTTGTCCGGCTGAACGAGTGCGTGCAGTTCCTCCTCCCAGACCCATCCCAAATCGCGGAGGACGGTTCGAGCCTCCTCCTGCTCCCAGCCGCTTCGCGCCACCAGTCCGTAACGCGGGTCGGTCGAGAAGACCATGCTCGGGTCCGCCATCATCCGGCCATCTCCTGGACTCGTTCCGAAACTCCCGCCCTCTCGTCCTTGGCCGTGGGCCAGGCCGCGAGCTGGAAACGCGCCGGACGGTCGTCGTGCCTGCCGACGCGGCATTCGTCGCCTGCTTTGCCCAACGACTTGTTCATTCGGGTGAGGAAGCGGTCGTACTGCTCGTGCCAGATCACGGACGAGCCCGCCTCCGCGTACGCGTCTCCCCTGGCGAAGGCCAGGGCCGCGATCTCGTATGCCAGGCCCTCGTGCTTCGCCCAGCAGGGCGGGATGACGTCCTGCGGCTGCCAGGCGTACGTCCGGTTCAGCCAGCGGCACACGGAATCGAGCCACGCGGGCATCGGCTTGATCAGCTCTGCTGACAGGGCGCCGATGTCCCACGGGACGGGACCGTCGGCGGCCACGGACTCCTCCGTGCTCCGTTCCGCGATGTACTCCAAGATCAGTGCGGGCGGTTCGGGAAAGGGCTCGAAGTGGGTCAGGGTCTCGATCATGCGGCAGCCGCTCCTTCACGGCCGGCCCACGCCACCGCGTGGGCCTTGGCCTGGTTCCTCTTCTCCGTAGCCCGCCGGGTCCGCTCGGCTTCATTGGCGGCTCGAAGGTCACGGACGTGACCCTCGATCTCGGCCCAGGAATCCCAGGTCCACATGCCGTCGAGCCGGGAGACGATCGGCGGGAGGTTGTCCGCGAGGACCAGGGCGTGCCCCTCGGGGAGGCCCTTGATCTCGTCTCCTCGAAGGACGGGTTCGAGCGCCATGTGCGTGGCCGTCGAGTGGCCGCCGCGGTCTCCGCCGGACGTGGTCTTCGTCGTGCGCTCTCGCTCGACCTGACCACACAGGTCGGACATGTCCTTCAGGAAGTCCGGGTCCTTGTCCCCGGGCAGGACGATGACGTTGTTGGTGAAGGCCGCCAGCTCCTTGGCGGTGTCCTCGCCGAAACGGGCACGAGCCGACGCCCACGCCTGGAGGCCGTAGACCACTGTGATGCCTCGGCCCCGACCGTCGGCGACGCGTTGGCGGAGGGAGGGGATAGGCGCGATGTTCGGCGCCTCGTCCAAGGCCGCGAGCAGTGCGGGGTCGAGCCGCCCGGCCGGGGACGCGAGGGCGTGTGCCTCCGCGAAATCCAGAAGGTCTTCGGCTATCGCGGTGGTCAGCGGCGCGACGCTGTTCACCTCGCTGTCCTTGCCGAGGAGATAGAGGGTGCCCCCGGCGTCGAGGAACGCGCCGAAGTCCGTGGGGTCCCCTCCGTCTCCCTGAAGGGCATTGATCACCGACTGGTGCATGAAGGGTTCGAGAGCCGCGTCGAGGGTCGAGGCGGTGTTGCCGACGGTGCGGCTGTCGCCAGTGGTGGCCGTGCGAAGCATGTCCGCCCAGCCGGGGCCGGCGCCCGGGTGAGCGTTGAGGATGCCGAGGGGTGCCGGGTCGGTCAGCTTGCGGGCCCAACGCAGAACCCAGTCGAGTGAGGCGCCGTCGAGGGCGGCGGCGTGGAAGAAGGCGGCGAGGATCTTGGACGCCTGCCCCTTGTAGAAGGCGCTGCCCTCGCTGGACTGTGCCGCACCGTTGGGGGTGCGCGACCCCGCGACGAACGCCTTCCCGCGCATCATCGCCACCTCCGTGTCGGCTGCGCCGTTGATCGGCGTCCACCGGAAGCGCGGGAGGCTCGGCGCGATGTTCTGCGGGTCGAAGACGGCGACGGGGCGACCGTCCCGCTGCCGCGCGTCGAGGGTCAGTTCGACCAGATCGGGCTTGGTCGAGGTGGCCAGGACCGGCCCGGCCCAGCGGCGGACGAGCGGGGCGAAGAACCGCAGAGTCTTTCCACTGCCCATCGGGCCGATGACCCGGCATGCCTTGTCGGCGCGGGACCACAGCTCGACGCCCTTCGGGCGCTGCGACGTGCCCAGCGAGTAGCCGAAATCGTGAGGATCGAGGGGGTGGTGCATGACGTACTCCGGAGGGAGGTGGGCGGGTGACAAGGAAAGAGGGTCAGCGACCGGCGGGGCGGTCCTTCGCGAAGCTCACCCCGGTTGCGCGGCTGGGGTGGCGGTCGTCGCTGGTGAGGGAGGGGCGGATCTCGGTGGCCTTCAGGACTGCTTTGGCCGACATCTGGCGCTTGAGCTGTCCCTTGCTCGCGAATCCGGCGTTGCGCCGTCCGCGGTTCAGCAGGAACCAGAGCGTCACCAGGGCTACCGCGCACACGGCCGTCACGGCGTACAGGACAAGGGAGATGCCGCCGGGCATGATGTCCATTACTCGGCCCTCCGGGCGACGCGGGCCGCCAGGTAGCGCATCCGCCGGCCGCACAGCCGCGACATCGACGCGTCGGGCCCGGCACAGCGCGGGGGCGCGGTGTGGAAGGCGCTGTGTAGGTCCTCGGCGGCTCGCCAGATGTGGGCGACGGCCGTACGTACGCGTCCTCCAGCGGCGGAGTAGTCGCCGTGGTCCAGGACGAGGGCCAGTTCCTTCATGCGCCGTGCGAGGTCGAGCGCTTCGGCGTGCAGCTGGTCGATGTCCTGTCGCACCGCGCGCTCGTCGGCGGGAAGCGTGGTGTGGTCGGTGGTGGCGGTCATGGCGGGGGCTCGTTCCGAGTCTGTGTGGAAGGGGTCGGCGGTCGAGGGGCGGTGGTATCCGCTCATTCGGCGTCCGGGGAGGTGCTGGTCAGGTCGGTCATCGAGCCGGAGGAGAAGCACAGGTGCTGTTCTGCCTCCACCAAGAGGTGCTGGACGCCGGGGTAGATCACCTCGCCGACCTTCCACAGCGCGATCCCACGGCGCAGGCGCATGATGTGCTCGGCCGTCCAGGACGGCAGACCCAGCCGGGCCACCGTCGCTTCCGCCTCAGCCTTCTTCTGGCTGTAGATCACGATGGTGTCGGCCATCTTCAACGCCGCTTGGGTCTCTGGGCTGTCGTCGATGTCGGACAGGTGATGGACGATGAAGATGCAGCTCAGCCCGTATCCCCGCGCGAATTTCAGGAACTTCTCAAGCAGCGAAGCGAGTTGAGGGGTCCCGAGGATGTGCCAGGCTTCCTCGCAGACGAGGATGCGCTTGCGCTGCGTGTAGCGGCGGCAGCCGGAGCCGGGGTTCGGCCCCAGCTCCCAGGCCCCGGAGTTCGCGTCGACCACGACGCGGTCGTGCTGCCCCGGCTCCGTCCCGCATTCGCACAGCGGGCGCAGCCAGACCTCTTCGAGGAAGACCGAGATCACGGCGACGAGGATGGTCATGGCGACGCCGCCCGACGGAACCTTGGTCAGGTCAAAAACGATCATGTCGGCGTCGAGATCCACGCCCAGGCTGGTCGGGCCGTCGAGCATGCCCGTCAGGTCGCCGGTGTCGTCCTGTTCGCTGCCGCAGAGCCGGTCCAGGACGTAGGACGCCTCCAGGCCGTCACCGAGCAGTTCGTCCCGCGTACGCTTCTTGGCCGTCGCGTCGGACTCCTCCGGGGATCGCAGCGCGGCGGAGACGTCGGCCAGGACCGGGGTGCGGCCGAGTTCTCCCGCCCGCTGGTGGGCCCTGCGGATCGCGATCCGCAGGGCAGAGCCGGCGAACTCGTCCAGGGCCTTGCCGAGACCGAGTTCAACGATCGTCCGCACCAGCTCGACTTGCCGCTTGCCCGCGATGGCCGGGTCCATCGGGTTGATACACGAGGCACCACGGCCGCCACCGGGCGCGAACTTCACCGGGGCCTTGCCGGTCAGCGAGCGGCCGAGCGCGGCCCACTCGCCTTCCTCGCGCTCCTTCTGCTCCTTGGTGTCGAGGACGACGACCTGACGCCCGAGGCGGATCTGCCGGGCCGCGTACGTCTTGGTCAGGGCCGACTTGCCCCGGCCCGTGTCCCCCATGACGATCATGTTGCCGCCGGGCAGACCGTCACCGAACGCCGAGAACGGGCAGTAGATGAACGCCTTGCCCGAGTACAGCTCCCGGCCGATGATCGCGCCCGCCGTGCCGAGGGTCGGCGGGGCGATCGGCAGGTACAGGGCCTGGCTGGTGGTCGTCTCGGTGTAGAGGGGACGGCGCACCGTCTCGTACATCGGCGACAGCGGGGCGAGGCCGAGGAGGTCGGTCACTTGATGCCTCCAGCGAGGGGAAGGGTCGTGGCGAAGGCACGGGCGTGTTCGAGGTCAAGCCATTCGATCCGCAGGTGCGCGTTGCGGGCGCGGGAGGCGGTGGTGCGCTTGGTGCGCTCCAGCTCTTCGGCGCTGCGCGAGGAGATGGTGATGTAGCCGACGACGGCGGAGCCGGCCGCGCCGGAGGAGGCCAGGGTCATGCCGCGTGACCCGGTAGCGCTGGCGGCGATCTGGTCCCGCGGGTCGATGTTCTTGCCGCGCTTCCGGTCGCGGTCGATCTCGGCCTGGTTGTTCGTGTCCTCCGCGAGCATCCGCTCCACGGCCTTGTCGTTAGGTTCGAGCTGCTGCGTGATGGAGATGGTGCGGATGACGTCGGGCATCCCGATCAGCAGAGGCGAGAGGAAGTCGGGGCCGACAGGGCTCGTGGGCCATCCGACGACGGCGGCCGTGGCGTGGTACCAGCTGTCCGTGGAGCCTGCCGCGCGGGTGGCAACGTGGGCACCGTCGCGGACGTCGACGTTGCGGGGGAAGGCGTGCGCCTGTCGGAGGTCGGTGTCCCAGATGGCGTGGTCAGGGTCGTAGGAGTTGCGGATGAACGCGGTCATCCGGCCTTCGTCCAGGGGTGCGATCACGGAGAGGTCGGCGTCCTCCGCGCGGGACCACAGCTCATCCAGGTACGCGGCCATGGCCGCGGCGATCCCTTCGTCACCAGTGCCGCGGGCGGCGCCCTCGGCCGCCAGGTCGCGGGTGAACCGGGCGTGGATGGTGATGTAGTAGCGGTGTTCCTCGGCGCTGGTGGAGACGGCGTTGGCCAGTACGTCGTACGAGTCCTTCAGCCACTGCGGGGCGTCCGTCGTCGCGGCCGACTCGTCGCGCTGCGCGATGTAACGCTGGTGGGCGTAGGGGTCCGACTTCATCTGCCGGGCCAGGACCTGGATGCGCTTCACCGGGTGTTCTTCGACGTTCCCGAACGCGTCGAGGAGTTCGCCCCAGCGCTCCAGGGCCACGATCTGCTCACCGACTTCCTTGCCGCCGAGGCCGGGCGAAGCGATCTCCAGAGTGGCTGTGACGCACCCGGCCTCCGGCTGGAGGACTACGACGGCCTGCTGACCGCGGACCGTGACAGGAACCCACGTCATGCCCGTGACGCCTTCCGGTTCCACAAGAGCGGCGTCCGGGGGCGTGCCGTTGCGGCGCACGCCGGCTTCGACGGCCGGGGACACCCACACGCCGCCGGTACGGCGGAGCGCCTTGCGGTGGTAGCGGTTGATCCGCCACCAGCGGTAGAAGGTGCGCCGCTGGGACGTGCCCTTGGGCCGGTACGGGGCGTACACGATGACCAGGGCGAGCAGGATCGGCAGGACCAGGCACGTTGCGGCGATGGCCGTCACGCCGTTGAAGAGGTAGCCGAAGAGGATGCCGGTGACGGCGCCGCCGCCGAGGACGACCTGTTCGCCGAGGTCTCGGCGGCCGACCAGCCCTGTGGGGCGGTGCTTTCCGAACTGATACGTACGAGTCGACATGGAAGGTCACTGATCCTTGCTGGGGTTCGGTCGTCCGGGTGCCTGGCCGCCCGAGGGCCGCGACGGCGGCGGGGGCGTGACGGAGGGCCCGGAGCCCGAGGTGGTTCCTGATGCGGGGGACAGGGAGGCGGGCGCTGGCGGGCCCGAGGTTCCCGCGCCGGTTGACGGCGGGAAGGACAGCTGTGCTGTGCTCGGTGCCCCGCTGGCTTCCGGTGCGCGTCCGGCCGAGGCGTGGCCACCGGCCGAGGACCAGTCCGGAGAAGAGCTGACGACCGGGTCGGAGGTCGCTCCCTGGGGACGAGCGGCGGCCGGTGCGCCGGACGTTCCGGCGGTGTCCTCGCCGCCCTGCTGGCTTTCGGGCTGTTCGGGCTTGCCGCCGCCTGCGGCGTCGGTGCCCTGCGCACCCGGGGAGCTGGTGGCCTTGTTCTTCGCCATGTCGACGCCGGCCTTGGCAATGGCGGCCCCGGCCGCGACCGGTCCGGCCACAGCAGTTCCGCCGCCCATCTTCGCGCCAGCGGTCTTCGCGCCAGCGGTCTTGGAGCCGCCCACCAAGGAGTCCTGGACACGAGCACCCATCGCCCTGTTGGCGTGCTGGGCGGGGCCGTCGATCGCGGCGGCCGGGCCGGAGGACTGTGCACTCTTCCGGTCATGGTGGAGGCTGGCCATCTCGTCGCCGAATGCGGGCACCCACTTGTAGAGCGTGGCGGACGCGAAGACGGCGAGCAGGAGGATCAACGCGCCGACCAGGGTCTTGGAGACCGCGTCGGACATGCTCCCCGAGGTGTCGCTGAGGATCGCGCCGCCCAGGCCCAGCAGAGCGAACAAGATCGGCTTACTCAGGCCGATGGCGAAGATGGCGCCGAACCACTTCTTCGACTTGCCCCACAGGTCGCGATCGACCAGCCCGGCGTTAACGATCGGCCCGAGCGCGACGGCCACGTAGATGGCCGCGCTGCGGATCAGCAGCTCGATCCACATCAGCAGGGCGCCGCACATCATGATGAGGTTGACGACCAGCAGCTGTCCCACACCCTCCGTGGGGTTGGCCGCCATGACCTTGAGGATGTTCTCCAGGAACGGTTTGAAGTTGCTCGTCGCGTACGGCTCGAAGACGGCCGTGACTTCGTCGATGGCCTTCATCAGCAGCGCGATCGCGCCCGGCGTCAGGGCGTTGACCACGAACTGGAGGAGCAGGAAGCCAATCGCCTCGGACACGGCGGTGGTCAGGGCGACTCCGCGGACCGCTCGCTTGGCCACGGCGATCAACCAGAGGGCCACGGTGAGCAGGCTGGAGGCCGCGAAGATGATCGCGTACTGCTTCAGGAAGCCGGGGCTCGTCAGGTCGATCTTCGTGGTGTTCTGGATCAGCTCCAGCATCTTGCGCAGGAACCAGATGTTCGCCTCGGTGAGCTTCTGGAGCAGGAACCCCAGCGGGTCCTTGACGAAGTCGATGGCCGCCTTCGCCTCACACACCATCGGGATGTAGCAGAAGGGATTGGCCACCGCCGAGGGCACGAACACGAACCCGATGACCACGTTGACCATCGCCACCGCCTGGAGGCGGCGGCGCCAGCGACCCGGCGCTCCCCGCTCGATGGTCAGCAGGCCGGGGGCGTCGTCACGCAGTCGCAGGCGCATTGCTGGCACCCCCCACGTCCGCGAAGCTGTCGGCCGGGGCCGCCTCCTGCATGGCCGGCGGAGACGGCACGAGCGGTTCGGACGGCGTGACGGCCGTCGTCTTCCAGGTGCCGTCCTCCCAGACCAGATCCACGGTCATCCGCAGGAAGGCGACCTGCGGGCGCTGCGTCTCGTCCTTCCCGGCGACGCCCCCCACCGACGCCGTCCACAGCTCCACGCTCGCGGCCTGGTCGGAGTAGGAGATCGAGCGGGTGGCGAGCGCCGCCGTCCGCGTGATCAGCTCGCTGCCGTCGACGGTCGTCCCGTCCGCGCCGACACCGCGGTTCTCCATGACCAGACGAGCCGTCGAGTCGGTGTCCGAGGTGACCGAGTGCAGCACGCTCGACGCGGCCGTGGCCGACAGCATCCGGTGCCGCCAGTCCTCATCGGTGAAGAACCGAGGGTCGCCGTAGAGCATGGTGGCGCTGACGGCAGCGGCACGCGCGCCGCGCTCGTTGTGTCCGTACGGTGCCGGGAATCCACTGCGGTCTTCGGCGCCGCTCAGCACGGGGTCTTCTGCAGCGGCCGGAACGTAGTCCGAGAAGTCGCCCGGTACGTTGGATGCCTGCCGCACGTCGATCGGAGCGACCAGTCCCGTCGAGGCCGAACTGTCCTTCAGCTTCCAGTCGTCGGACTCCCAGGTGAGGGTGACCGTCACCGACTGGAAACCCGTCTTCGGTGTCGCGTGCCCGGCCGTGCTGCCGCGAACCGTCGTCGTCCACAGCCGCACCATCGCCCCGTGGGCGTCGAAGCCCAGGACATGCGCCGAGAGGACACCGGTACGCGCGACGGTCTTCTTCACGGAGACCTTGGAGGTGTCGCCCCGCAGGGAGGCGACCGCGTCCTCGGCAGCGTGGTCGGCCTTCTTCACCGCCGCATCAGCCGAGCCCTTGGCCGCCATAACTGCCACCGCACGGTGCCGCGCGTCCTTGTCCGCGAGAAACTGCGAGCTCCCGCTGACCGTCGTGTAGTTGGCCGCTGCCGCCTTGGCGCCGGATCGAGTGTGCGGGTAGCCGACGGGGACGCCGTGCAGCTCCCGCACGCCTTCCCCGCTCGCCTGCGGAGCCGAGTGGGCGGGTGCCGACTCGGAGGGTGCCGTGGCCGGAGGGGTGCCCGTCGTCATGCTGACGACCACCCCGGCCGCGGTGACCACGGCTGCGCCGCCAGCCGCGATGCCCCAGAGCTTGGCCGACGAGCGGCGCGCTCCGCTGGCTTTCGAGGAGGAAACGTTCCTCCGGGATCGGATAGGCATGGGTTACACACCCATGCCGTACGTGATGGCGAAGATGGTGCCGAAGCTGGCCACGAGGAAGACGCAGGTCAGGCCGCCGACCATCATGCCCTTGCCGCGCGAGCTGTCCATCGTGGAGTGGCCCTCACCGAACCACCCCTTCGACTTGCCGACACCGGCGAGGAAGGCACCGGCGCCGACGACGAGGACGACGGCGGCGATGACACCCAGGATGACCTTCGCCGTGCCGCCGAGCTTCCCGAAGGGGCCCCAGTCCGGCTTCACGCCGGACACAACATCGGCTCCGGCGGCGAGGGTCGTGTGCAGGGAGGGATCGGCAGCGGCAGAAAGGAGGTTGTGCATGGTTTAGCCCCTTGGTGCTGTGAGGAATGGTTTGGGATGCTTTGGCGTGATTAGCCGACGTGCCGCATCGCGATGATCTGCGGTTTCCAGTAGCTGAGCGGCTTGATCCGCACCTGAGCCCCGGTGTGCGGTGCGTCGATGACCTGGCCGCCGCCGATGTACATGCCGACGTGCTCAGGGCCGGCGCTGCCCGGGACGCTGAACAGCAGGTCGCCCGGGACGAGTTGGGAGACGGCCTTGACGGCGGTCCCTGCGTGGACCTGGTCGTACGTGGTTCGCGGCAGGTTCACTCCCGCCGCTGACCAGGCCATCTTGGTGAGCGAGGAGCAGTCGCAGCCGCCCACACCCTCGTACGGCATGACGCAACTGCCGCCCCACCGGTACCAAGTGCCCAGGGCCGTCTTCGCGGCCGAGATCGCGCGGGCGGCGCCCTTGCCGGCCGGTGCGTCCGGGCTGACGGCGTCGGCCCATTTCGAGGCCAGAGCGCGGATGCTGCGCACGTAGTTGCGGGTCTCGGGGTACGGGGGGATGCCGCCGTACTTGATCACCGCTCCGCCGCCCGCGTTGTACGCGGCCAGCATGTTGTCCGTCGAGTCGCCCGGCACCTTCTTGACCTCGTTTGCCAAGGTGCAGTCGTACGCGGCCTGCGCGGCGATGGCGTCGGCGGGGTTGCGGACGTCCTTGACCCCGTCGCCGTCGCCGTCCTTGCCGTGCTGGGCCCAGGTCCCCGGCATGAACTGGGCGATCCCGAGAGCGCCGACGGGTGACGTCGCGCCGGAGTTGAAGTGGCTTTCCGTGTAGAGCTGAGCCGCCAGGAGCGAGGCTGTGACCTGCGGGCACTCGCCCGCGTGCTTGTTGATCAGCTCACGGACCCAGCCCGGCACGGGAGCGTCCGTCGTGATGCCGCCACCCGGTCCGGCTTCCTGCGCGGAGGCGCTGTCGGCCCCTCCGAACGTGGTCAGCATGGCGACACCGGTGATGAGCCCGGCCGTGACGAGTCCCAGGCCAGCTTGCGTGCCCTTGTTCATCGCGGCCCCGTCACGCCCAGGGCAAGGCGGTGACGCGCCAGCCCATGGAGGTGTGCTCCAGGCGGAGCGCGAGCTGTTCGCTACTGCTGCGCGTGTGACCGGACTTCGGGGCGGTCGTGAGGGTGTAGCTCACGCGGACGAGAGCGGAGGAGGCCGTTGCCGCAGGTGCGCCGTCGGGGACGACTGCTGACGTGATCTTGGCCGTCTGATGTGCCTTCTCGGCCCGCAGGGCGGCCCAGGCGGCGTCTTGACTCGGCCGCTTCTGGGCGAGCACGCCAGCGAGTTCCCCCGAGGCGAGCCGGGCTGCCCGAGCGCCGGCATCCGCGTACGAGCTGTCGGCACCGTCGCGGGCATCGTGCTCCGCGTAGGCCGTAGTGAAGGCCCGCGCCGTCCGCTCAACGTCCTTGGGGAGTCCGGTAGCTGACGAGGAGGAGGTAGCGCTGCTGTGCGGCGTGGCCGTGTCGGGGATGCCCGCCGAGACGGAGTGCGGCTGCGCGGACACGGTCGAGGCCGCGGAGGCGTCGTTGGTCGAGCTGGAGCAGCCGGTCGACAGAAGGGCCAGGGAACCAGCCACACCTATTGCGGCTGATATGGGTATGAAACGGGTGGATCGAGGCATGCGGGAACCACAACCTTGGTGCAAGAGATTTCGGAAGTGCGAGCGGCGCGGTCCCGCGGGGGCTGGGGGCCGCGCCGCCCCTTCGCAGGAAGGAGGGGGATTCCTCCTGCGGGCTTTACCGGCGAATGCCGGGGAAATCGCAAAGCAGGCCGGAGCGTATAGCTCTATCTGCCTGTCTCATCTGCGAGAGAGTTCGATCTTGTTTCGCATCTGCGAGACGGTTGAGCTGACGGGCGCGTTACTCATATCAAGGTCATCAGCCCCTTCCGTGATTCGGGCGAGATCGTGAGCAGATCTCTACGGCCGGAAAACGCCTTGTGGCGTTGGCCGTGCCTGAATCCTTGCAGGGGTCCGCGGACAACTCGAATCACGAAAAAAGCCGGAACTTAATTCCAGGAATTAAGTTCCGGCTTTCGCTCAGGGGGAGGCTTTGCGGGCCCTATGCGGCCCCGTGGCGCAGGTGCTCAATCGCCACGCCGAGCCATGGCGCGGCCGGGCCGGAAAGAAGCAGGGGTGCGCACGTGCTGTACGAGAGGACGACAGCGGACGGCTCAGCAGCGACTCCGGTCAGAAGGGTGTGCTCGAACGGCATCCACTCACGAGCCCTCAGCGGCAGGAGCCGGACCCCGGTTGAGGTGAGCACCACTCGGGCGGCGGTGTGATCGCGCCACTGCGGAAGGGCGGCATCCTCCGCTTCCTGGTGCCGACGGGCATCGAGACGACCGTTGCTCACCCACCGCCGGCCGAAGGTCGGGTGATCCTCGAAATACCCGCTGGCCGAGGTCGGGTAGTCGACCTCTGTCCCGTAGAAGCGGGCGGCGGAGCACGCCACGTCCGCGAAGGCGACTTCACCGGCCGCAAGTGCAACGCCGTCCGCTTGGACCGGCACAAGATTGCCGCCGCCCTGGAGGTGAACCGTGAGGGCGGACGCTGCCTGTACGGCATCGGCGCGGACGGCGTCCTCCGCCCGGTCGCGTCGGCGAGACCACATCGTCGTTCCTTCCTGATCAAGCTGACCGGCCGGGGCATGCACGGCGCGAGCCACGCAGGCCCCGGGCCCGTCATGAGATGAGATCACCAGAGGGCGGTGGAGGCAGCGGCGGGTGTCCTCGTAGCCTCGTCGTCCTCTTCCTTCAGCCGGGCCAGCAGCACACCAAGACGGTCGTTGCTGATCGCCTGGTGCTTGCGGACGGCGTCCCCGACAACCTCGCGACTGGTCCGTCCGGCCCGCTCGGTAGCGGCCCGCGCGATCGGCAGCAACTCTGCCAACCAGTCGTCGTCCGCCTCCCGGTCCTGGGGGCACTCCGAGTCGTCCGGGACGGACGGCTTTTCGCCGTCCGTAGGGGTCCGGACCGCCGTGGGGCCGGAGGATTTCGTGCTCTCCGGCACTGCTGTGGCCGGCGCGTGGTCCGCAGGTCCGCCGCCCGGTCCGTCCGCGCTCCTACCCTCCGTCTCCTCTCCGTCCGCTCCCGCAGACGGGTGAGCCGCAGCGTCCTCCGTACGTGGTTCCACGTCGGGCAGGGGCTCGGCTTTCCGCAGGTCAACGGTTACTGCGGCGGCATCCTGCGGCGCGGACGGACCGCTCGTCAACCGCCGCAGAGGCATCGGTGCCGGTGCTTCCAGCGGACGAGGACCCTGCTGGACCGTGACGCGTTCGAGCGTCGGAGACTCCTCGCGGACCGGTCCGGGACCAGTGTCAGCCCGGTCCGGGACCGCCCGCTCAGCCGTCCGCGCCATCAGGATGTAGAGGTGGACCGATCCGGCCAGTGCGAGGGGCGCGAGCATCGACAGCACACCGACGACGCTGTCCGTAAGGTGCAGCGCGGACCGTCCGGCCTGCGGAGAATCGTTCAACGTGATGGCGTGCAGAGCGTTCGCGCCGAGGCTCGCCCCGGTCGCCGCGAGAAACAAGAACCAGGCGTAGAGCCGTGCGGCGAACCGCTGGTGCCGAAGGAGCACGATCGCCCGCACGCCGTAGGCAATGAACCCGTCGATGAACACCGGGAAGAGGTAGGACAAGGTCTCCCTGGCGTGGATCGCGAGGGCGATCTGACGCAGTGCGTCGTACGAGAAGGCGAAGCCGGCCGCGCCGAGCAGGATGATCGCACTGCGGTCCCAGGCCGTCATTCCGCGCAGGCTGTAGCCCTCCTGCTGTTCGGTTCCCGCCGCCGTGTCTATGTGCGCGTGTGACATCAGAGGTTGCCCCCGTCGCGCGGGCTGATGTCCTGCCAGGCAGGGGTCTGCGAGAGGAGCTGTCCGAGCTGTTCCAAAGACGTGACCTCGTGCACGTGCTGACTCGGGCAGCTCACGCACGACACCCGCAGCGAGATTCGTTCCGCGCCGCCCTGATCGGTGTAGTACAGCTCCAGGTGCTGGCCCCCGGTCGTGTCGAGCGACGCGAAGGCTTGCAGGTGTTCCTCGAAGCTGAGAAGCCCCAGTACCTCCCAGTCGAGCGTGACTGCGGCGTCCCCCAGGAGGGTGCGTGCGTACTTGGACGCTGCGGTGATCGACCTCGGACCCCAGGTGCGGAACGCGGCCTCCCGAGCGGTCTTGCGCCGCTCCTTTGCGGTGGTGAGGTGCTTGGCCGCAGCAAGCATGATCGGGTGACTCATCAGGGGCCTTCCAGAAGATCGGTAGTGCAGGGTGCGGTGCTGCCGCCGGGCTCATTGGCGAGGCGGAGGAGAACGTCCGCGTGGCACGGAGCGTCAAGGGGGCATGTGCACATCAAGTCGAGCCCGCGCAGGACTCGGGCGAAGCGGGCGGCGTAGTGACGTCCGACCGGGCCCCGGAGCGTGGCGGCGAAGAGGTCCACCGACTCCGCAGCGTCCATCGGAGGACCGAGCGGGGACCGCACCCCGGCTGTGAACGGGTTCGCGTACCGGCTGCGAGGACCGACGTATGCACAGGCTGTGGACAGCGCTGCGGCGTCGCGGGAGGCTCCGCGGAGGCGGACGGGCATTACGCCGCCCTCCCACCACGGCGCCGATCGGCGCCGATCATCGGCACGAGGGTCGTGACCATCTCGGCCAGACGGCTCGCTACGCGGGCCCCGACGAAGTCGCTCAGGTCCGGGCCGTTCTCATCACGGGCCGGAAGGTTGGACGTGATGATCGTTGGCAAGCAGTGGTTGTACCTGAAGTTGATCAGCCGGTACGTGACCTCTTCGGTCCATTCCGAGGTCTTCGCCGTGCCGAGGTCATCGAGGAGCAGGTACTGAACCCGGCTGAGCCGTTGCAGCTCGTGTTCTGCTGCCCCCATGACCTGTGACGGGCGCAGGTTGCCGTACATGTCCGCTGAGTTCACGGCGATCAGCTCGAACCGGTCCGGTCCGCCGGCCGCGATCCTCCGCAAGGCCCCGTACGCCTGGTGCGTCTTGCCCGTCCCCGTGAGACCGGTGAGGAGCAGAGCGCCAGCGGCAGCGTTGTCCGTGAGTGCCCGGTCCGCCCAGCTGACGACCTCCGGCAGCGTGGCCTCAGCATCACGGAAGCGGGGAGGGGTTGCCCGCTGCCAGCGGCTCACGGCGTAGTCGGCCCGAGCCCGGCAGTGCCACTCGCGGTCTCCCGGGTTCTCTTCCGGTGCCTCGTCGGCGGGGTTGACGTCCGGCACGGCCTGAAGTCCTTTCGCAGCGAGTATTCGTTCCATTGCGCGCATCGACCTGGCGCTGCCCGCGCGTTCCGGCTCTGCCATGATCAAAATCCGTTCTGGTAAGCGCTGGGGGCAGCGGTGTTCTGAAAGGGAATCCAGCCTCCGGACTGCCGACGCAACGGCACGACATTCCCCGGGGAGGCTGCTGCGGGAGCGTGCGAGGGCAGATCAGCCCAGATACGCAGCAGATAGCGGGCGGACTGTGGCGGGCGGTCGGCGTTCCATCGCCGCGCCACCATCTCGACCAGCCGTTCATTTCCCCAACGTGCTGCGAGAGCTGTTACCCGATCCCATTCCGATTCGGTCAGTCGCCAGCCGACGAGCATTCCAGCGCTTGTTATGGCTGTTACCAGGTCCTTGGCTCCGTCCGGAACCTTCACCGAGTCCTGCTTGACGGTGCTGTTCTCTCGGTACGACCCCAGCAAGCTAGCTTGCTCTTTGGTGGTGGTAATACTCCCGTAGGGAGTATTACCACCACGCACGCGCGAGGAAGAAACTTCCAAATCTGCGTGGTGAAACTTCCCACTTCCGGCTTCCGGAGCGGAGTATTGGGAGGGAAGTTCCTGGAACCTAGTTCCCTCTTCTGAATCTTCAGGGTTGGGAGTAGGAAGTTCTTTCTCTGAACCGACATGGCCAACGCCATTGCTGCACAGCAGTATCGAGTAGGCATTCGGGTTGGAAGCACCCCCTCCCCGCTCGTGGCTCAGTTCTCCGAGCTTCGCCAGCTCTCCGAGGCACTTTGTTATCGAACGGGGAGTAAGACGGGTAAGCGTCGATATCTCTTCCAGGGTCAGCGTCGCCTTGCCGTCGTCGCTCGCCTCACGGGCCAGCGCCAGCATGACGAGGCGCGAACCCCGGCACGACTTTGACTGTGACCAGACTAGTTCGGTCGCTATGTCGCTCATCAGCGTTCACCGCAGCCTATGAATATGCGACGGCTGAGGGAAAGACCAAAAGACTGGTCGTCTTCCGGGACGTAGCCGTTTTGATGCGGCTCCGGGGTGAGATACAGCGTTTCGGTGGGGAGGTAGAAATCGTGGGCGCGACGCCAGTCGGCTGCTCTGCCGAAACCGCGCCTGACCATTCGCGCCACTTCCTCTTCGGTCCTGCGGTCGATGAGCATGCGGTAAAAATCCGATTCGAAGAGGTGGGTAACAGACCGACGTACGGGAAAGACCCGCACGAGGACGGCCGTAGGTGCAATTCCTCGGATCTCAGCACCGATGTTCGTACGGCGAAATCCGTAGGGGCTGTTCTGAAGCATGGGAGAACTCCCGTAAGCGCAGGGTCCGCCGTGCGGAAAAATCGTATCTTCGGGAGCGGAGTCAGGCAGCTACGACGTGGAGCAGGGGCGTGCCCTGCCCGGCCTGAGACTTTCGGTAGCGACGGGCGAGTTTCAGCAGATACTCGTGCGTCACGCCAAGCCCGCGGGCGACGGCGGCAGCGTCCAGTGAGGGATCAGTGGCGAACCGCGCAATCACCGCGTCCCGGGCGGGCTTTGTCAGAGGTGAGGTGCACCCTCTAAGGGCGCCTTCTACGGCTTTCTCGGTGTCCCGGTCTTGCCAAGCACGCCGCAACTCTGAGCGCTCCGAAGCCAGAAGGCCGCCCCGAATGCCGTACTCGTCGTCATCCTTGAGGGATTCCACCAGGCACCGGGCAGCGACGGCCACAGGGCATGACGCGCAGAAATTGCGAGGACGATTGAGGGAGATTCCCAACTTGGCTTTCACCACGTCGGGGTCTTCCCGCGGGCCGTCTGCGAGAGGGACGAACATGTTGATGTCCTGGTTGGCGCATCGGGCAGATTCGGCCCAGTGCTTACCCGGAGCTCTCTTCGACTCCTCCAGGAGGGGCAGCCAGTTTCCCTGGTGCACAGCCTTGATAAGGCTGGATATGTCAGTGCTCATTTGTGTCTCGCGATGTTCGCAGCGCCGCGAATTGTTCCATCGGGCGCGAGAGGAGATCAGGAACGCTTACGAGAGCGCTTGGACGGCTGAAGCGCCATCAGTACCGACTCGTCATCCCTCTGGGTCCTTGCGCCAGGGCTGACGAAGTGCATATCGGAAATCGCGTGGAGGTCGTCCTCCGTGAACTGCACGAATTTCCCGAACTTCCGGTGCGGGAGCGTCGATATACGCTCACGAAGCCACTTCTCGGGAATGTTCAACCGTTCAGCGGCTTCGCTGTACCCGATGTGCAGACGCTTGTCGCGGGACTCCGTAGCCTGACTGCCCAACAAGGCGTCCAGGCCGCCGGCCTGAGCCAAGAGACCGACCATGGCCGCGAGTCCCTGCAAGTCCACGGCCGGGCCCGCGTTCGCCGGTGCCACGGCCGCCATCACGCCTCCAGCCCGCGCAGTTCGGCGGTCCGCAGGTCGAAGGCATGCCCGCCGGAGGCCGCCCATCCGGCCTGGGGGAACGAGCGAATGATCCACCGGGCGATGGTCAGCGCCTTCGCCCGAGGGACACGAAGGGTTCGTCCACGGGCGTTCACGGCGGTCAGCCCGAGGTGGGGCCACAGGGTTCGAGGCCCCTGAAGTCGAACTTGTACGACAGCGGCTTCCGGCAGCATGGACGACAGTTGCGCCGCCAGCCGTTCGGCCGGGCCCGAAGGGATCTCCACCTTCGGGTTGCAGCCCGTAGTAGGGGACATGCGACACTCCTTTATGTGGTACGCCGCTCCGTCGTGCCGTGCGAAAGGACACGGAGTGGCCGTGCGAGTGACCAGCGCCCTTGTCGGGGGCCGCGGATCACGAGCTGTCTGGCGTCCGAGAGGTGCGAACTCTCGGACGCCGATGGCGTTTTGAGGGAGGAACCGCGCCCGAGTGATGCGCGGTAGCCCCTCTCCACCAAGTCGGTCCACGATGCGAACCGCAGGTGTGCGAAGGCTGAGAGGGGTGCGAACCCCCTCGTTTTTCGCTAAGATGAAACTATCTTGGTTCGCATCAAAAGTCAACAGTCCGAGGATTCCTCGGGTCACCCAAAAAACGAGGTCCGATGCCAGCTCGCCGTTTCGACAGAGAACGTGTGCGTGCGGTACGTCGAGCCGCCGACGTCTCGCAGGCCGACGTGGCGTCCGCCCTCGGTGCTGCGGACTCGACCGTGGCGGGGTGGGAGTCGGGAGCGACGACACCCGATCAGGAGAAGTTGCCTGCTCTCGCCAGGGTGCTGAACCGGGGTCTGGACGACCTGTTCCCGCGCGAGGGCTTGCCCGATCTGACCGACCTACGGTGCGACGCTGGCCTCTACCGGTACGAGACGCGGGCGGTCATCGGAACCAAGAGCGATGGGCCGGTGGCTGGAGCTGAGCAGGGCGTACGACGGCTCAAGGACCGGTACGTCCCTCTCCTGGCGGCTGCATATGGGGTGACCGAGGACGAGCTGAAGCGCGCCCAGGACCGGTCTTTCGGAGAGGCTGACGAGGACGCCGCCGAGGCCGAGAAGGTGCCGGAGACGCTGGCAGAGAAGATCACTCTCCTGCTGGAGCGCTCCTATCCGGGCAGAAGCGCTCCGGGGGATCAGGAGATCGCGGACTCGGTGAACGCCTACGCGGGCTCCCAGGTCACATCGGCCGAGGACATCGAGGCCCTGCGGACGGGTGGAGATGACGCACCGGTGCCCGTGGTCCTCGAAGGTCTGGCCAACTTCTTCGATGTCTCCAAGCTGTACTTCGAGCCGAACGAGTCCGTCGCCCGGCAGGTCTATGAAGGACTCCGCCTCATGTCGGCGGCCAAGCAGGGCAAGGTGGGCCGAGTCCGGGCCCGCGGACTGAGCGCCGAGGGCCTGCCGGCCGATGTCCTCTCGATCCTGAACGACCTCGCCAGCGAGCTGGACAAGAAGGCCGGCCCAAGCACCAACAACTAGTGCCGCACCAGGCGACGTTCGCCCTGGGATCTGGTGATCGTCAGGGCGTATAGGTGAGCAGGGTCAACTGCACGCCGAGCTGATGTTCTGGCTCACCGTGCGGGACACCGTCCGCGCCGAGGAACAGATAGAAGTACTGCGTCGTCAACGGCCTCGACCGCGAAGTCTCGCCCGCAGCGGAGCCGCTCAGGGCCCCAGCAGAGTAGAAGTGCGGCAGCCACTTGGGGCCCACGATCGCTTCCACCCAGGCCCGCGCCTCCCCCGGGTCGACTTCCTGGCGAGTGCCGAGCTGCTTGTGCCGCGCGGCGACCGACAGTGTCAGCACAGCCCCTTCCCGGCCAGGACGGTCCAGGAGTACGGCCTGGTCGATGATGTCCCCGACGATGGTGAGGACGGCATGCCGGTCGATCACCGAGCGCACCGGTCCGAAGCGGTGCGGCACCGTCTTTCCCTCCGCCCGCAACTGCTCCAGCACGTCTTTGGGCAGTACAGAGGCCAGGCCGCTATCAGCCGGCTCCGTAGAGAACAGGTTCCGGCGAAAGCGCCGCAGCTCATCCTCCTGCTTACGCAATACAGTACGGATATCCACAGACATGCCGTCTACCGTACAAGCCGACCTAATACGCATCTAATCGCCAATTGTTCCTGGAGTGGCACTGGTGCCCTGTTCCCCGGACCCGCGAGGGTCAGGAAACAGGGCACCAGGGTGAGGTTCTTACTGTCCCGTGCTGTTCGGTTCGTGGCGCACACCGGAGGCGAACACGGTTTGGACTCCGCTCAGTGCGGAGAGATCCGCGAGCGGGTCACCGTCCACCAGGAGGAGATCCGCTCGGAAGCCGGGAGCGACCTTCCCCGTGATCTCGCCCAGGCCCAGGGCAGCAGCCGCTTGCGACGTCGCCATGTCGATGATCGAGGCGTTCGACAGCCCCAGGTGCGAGTAGAACGACAGGGCCTGAGCAAGCCCGTCGAAGCCGGCACGCTGTACGCCTGCATCTGTCCCCGCGATCAGGCGGACTCCGGCGTCGGCCATCTGCCGCACCAGGTCGAACATCGCGTTGGCGCGCTCCTCGCCGAAGAAGCGCGGGAGCATCTGCCAGTGCGGGCTTACGGCAGGGCAGACGGTGATGTCCTTCGCGATGATCTGCTGAACCACGTCGGGCCGGAAGTCCAGGCCATCGCTCGACATCCAAGTGCAGTGCTCGATGGTGTCGACGCCGGCCTCTACGGCTGAGGCGATGCCGTCGGCACCGTGCGCGTGGGCCGCGACAGGGACGCCCGCTTTGTGGGCTTCCTCCACAAGGGCGGCCAGTTCCTCCGCCGTGAACTGTGACTGATGGCTCCTGGGGCCGTCCTTCGTGAGACCGCCGCCGGTGACCATTGCCTTGATGACGCCTGCCCCGGCCGCGAGGTTGCGCCGTACGAGCTCGCGGATCTCGGTTTCGCCGGAGACTTCGCCGCCGAGGAAGTGGCAGTGTCCGCCCACGGTGGTGGCCGGGGTGCCCGCGGAGACGATCCTCGGTCCTGGTGTGCGCCGATCGCTGATCTCCGCAGCCAGACGAAGCGCCAGTCCGCCGCGGTCGCCGAGATCGCGGACGGTGGTAACGCCACTGCGCAGGAGCTGTTCGCTGCGCCGCCGCATGTCCTCGAACAGGGCTTCATCCGTCGAGCCCTGGAGGGTGGACACAGGGTCCGGCCCGCCATCGAAGGCCAGGTGAACGTGAGCGTCGATGAGCCCCGGCAGCACGGTTCCGCCGAACTCGAATCGAGGCACGTCGGCCCCGGCCCGCTCCTCGATCTCCTTGCGCGGCCCGACGGCAGAGATCGAGTCGCCCTCGATGAGAACGGCACCGTCTTCCAGATAGGTCCCCGAGTCGACGAGCACTCGTCCACCGGTAATCAGCATCGTGACTCCTTGATCTTGCGAGGTCATGCGGCTGCGCGCAGTTCGTCGGATACCGCAATCAGTTGTTTCACATCCGACTCGCGGTCGCTCCCCAGCGCCATCGCGAGTGGGACCGCGCGGCGGGGCGCGGGGACTCCCTTCTCGATCCGAGCGGAGGCCCGGCGGAGACGGGCGGCAAGCTCGGCGGAGTCGAGGTTGAGGACTGTGCTGTCGTCACCCTCGTCCAGCAGGTACGGGCTGATGTCCACCAGGCCGTCGCGGCACTCCATGATGCGGCGGTGGTAGCGCCGGTGCACGCCACGGGCCCGCCATCGGTCCAGTGGAGCAGGGGATGCCGGCCTCAGCACGTTGTCCGGATATGCCTCCGCCAGCAGCTCCCACAGAGGCGAGAGGCGACGATGATCACGCCGGTGTCGAAGCCAGAGTCGTAGGGAGGAGATTCGCGCTCGGGCTCCGGAGTAGGTGACACCTGCGGCGAACAGCAGGATTGATGCGACCAAGAGGAAGGCCACGGCCACCATAAGGGGGTGTGGCACGTCCACATCTGCTGAGCGGACGGCGACGATGACGGCTCGAATCGCGCACGCTACGGCCATCGCTCCCAGGCCGACGGCGGTCATCCAGAGCCCGGTGGAGTGCGGGCGTCGGGACATGCGGGCGTATTGGCGAGTCCACCGGAACGCCATGCCGAGGGCGTACATGAGGTAGAGGCCAGCGCCGCCGTAGAAGAAGGCGATCTGGGGAATCGTCATGTCGGCTGTGCTGAAGCTGCCGGCGAAGACCTCGTGTGGCACCGATACCGCAGCCACGGTGATCGCGACTGCGACGATTCCGACGAGTACGGCTTCCTTGCGTGCCCGCCGACGTCCCGCTTCTTCGTCAGCGGCGGAGTAGAGGTAGAAGCACATGAGGAAGTAGACCGTCAGGAGCAGCAGCACGTTCTGGATCAGCTTCGCCGTGCCGTGGCCGGCGACGGTGTCGACTCCGGACGCACCGCCGGGCATCGCTACGGGATACGAGAGCGCAGCGCAGAGCAGGCAGAGGGTGACCGCGCGAAGAGGTGCGTCATGCGGGCTTCGCTTCCACTGGTAGAGCTTCCAGACCAGTGCGGTCAGGAGCCCCAGGAGCAGGAGTTCCACGAGTTACAGCCATCCTCGCCGGTCGCCAAAAGCCGCCTCGACCCGACGCAGGGCGGGGTCGTCAGCCGGAGGAGTGGCGTTTGCGAGCAGGGCCGACCACTCCAGGATGATCGTCGCCACGAGTTCGACGGAGCACTCCTCGCCGTCGTCGTACGAGCAACGCTGGGCGACACGCTTGATCGCCTCGGTCCCGAAGACCGGCAGCAGGGTGGCCCACCCCTCCACGTCGACGGCCGCCGCGTCTTCGTCAGGGGCGGTATCTGGCGTATCCGTCTCCACCTCGCGGGCGGAGTCCTCGGCTGCCCTCTCGTTCTCCGCCACGAGGATGTGTCCGACCTCGTGCAGGATGATCCCATCCTGGTGCAGCTCGGTCGTCTCCTGCTGGTAGAGGATCACGTCGTAGGTGTCGTACTCCGCCCACATGCCCGAGGGGCCGGGCTTGGGCAGCGGAGCTGCACGCAGAAACAGCGGGCGCCCGCGCCGTCGGCTCAGCTTCTCGCAAAGGTCGTGAACGTCGAGCGGGGGAGTCACCCCGAGGTCTTGCAGCTCCCGCCGAATCAGACGGTGCAGATCCTTCTCCACCGTCCGGGCTGTGGCTGTACGCCAGCGCCCAAGGCGACGGCGGTTGACTCCGTCCTGAGCGGGAACCTTGGGCTCCGACGTGTCTCGACCACTCTTATCCAACCACACTGAGTAATACCTCCAACCGGCTCTGATGGCTCCCCCGAGCCGGGCGACACCGCGCCCATGTCGATGACGACCGGCTCCCGGCGCCGGAACCGACCGCGGTCGGTGCTCCTGCGCCCCACCAGACCCCCTCGCAGGGGAAGGGATGCCAGGGCATCCAGGGCTTCCCGCCGCTCTCGGATGTCACGTATGCGAATACGCGCTGACATCCCGAGCGGGGCTGCCCCGTGGAGCTCCCGGGAACCTCTTTGGACAGTACGTGACGCTTCAGGCAAGACATGGCCTGAAGAACATGATCGATTCGTGTAGACGGCAGGTAATTTCGACCGGTCAAAGTGACGTAAAACAACCTTGTTCAATCCCGTACGAGCCTCTGAACTGCGTTTTTAATGTCTGGCGTGAACGGATCAACTTTTGCGAGTCGATGGGCGACTCCGTTATCAAGCTGAGACTTTAGGTCAGGCGAGGGGGCGCGCAAACGGCGGCGAAGTGGACAAAATGGCTGACGGGAAGGGGTGTGGCGGCGGTCACTCTGGGGCAGTTCGGGCAACTGAGGCGTTTACGCTTTCAGCCATGTCGAACGCGATATCCACCCAGCCGGATAGTTACCTGGAGTTCTGGAATGAGTACCATCTGTGCACATTGACCACGCTGCGGCCCAATGGGCGACCGCATGTCGTGCCCGTCGGTGTGACGGTGGATGTCGACGCTGGAATGGCCCGGGTTATCACCCGCAAATCGAGTCGTAAAGTGGCCAACATTCTCGCGGGTGGGGGCGAAGCCCGCGTGGCCCTGTGTCAGGTCGACGGAGGCCGGTGGGCCACCCTCGAAGGGGTGGCGGAGGTGTGTACCGACGACGATGTGGTCGAAGACGCGGTTGCCCGTTACGGAAAGCGATATGGCCGTACGCCGGCTCCGGACCCGGAGCGGGTCGTCATCCTGGTCTCGGTCGAACGGGTGTTGGGCCAGACCTTGGGCGCCCGACCCCAGCCAGCCCAGGCCGCTGCGTAGCGTCGAGCGATCCACGACATAGGCATATGCACACCCTGTGCCGCCGAGTCTTCAGGGCACCGGGCTCAGCGGCTTGGGCTGGCACCATCTCCTGTGCGCGCTCAGCGACTTGCATGGGTAACCCACGGCACTTGGTCAAGGAGACGAATCTCTTTTTCGCCACGGACACCGTGCTGGGCATGTTGCCTGAATCGCTGGCCGGTGTCCTGACCGGGCGCCCATCGGGATCGCTTCCTCGTTCGCCCGAGGTCGGCTCTGGGACCGATGATGCTACGGCGACCGCTACGGCAGTGCATTCAATCTGCCGATCCAACAAAGTACCGAGCAGTTGGAGCTCGGCGACCGGCTGCTGTTCACCGACGGCATCACCGAAGCCCGCGCGTTCAGCGTGGAGCCCTTCATCGACTTCATCATCCGACACCACACCGACAACCTCCCCGTGGACGAGACGCTGCGCTGTCTCAAGGACGCCGTCATGGACTACCACCAGGGACGACTGGAGGACGACGCCACCGTCCATGTCTGCGAATGGCACGGCCCGCGCGCCTTTGATGGGGCTCCTTGAAAATCCCCACCACCCACTCGGGGTGAGCCAAGACCTGCTCGATGGATCTCCCCACTCACGACGGTTAGAGCGGGGCCGCCGCATCACCGTGACCAATAGGCGCGAGTTCAGGGGGCGAGCAGCGGACCGAAAGTCTGCTGTGCGATCTCCTCGGCCTGCGCCTGGGTGACTACACGGCCGGGGATACCCGGGTGACCGTTGATCCAGGTTTGGGCGGAGGCGGTGGAGGTGAAGAAGTTCAGCGCGTCGCAGCATGCGGTAGCCGCGGGCCCGCCGCCTGGTCGCTGACCGACGAACACCACCGCGTCTTCCGGCTCCCAGGTGGCCGCCTCGCCCCGGGTCGTGATGGTGACCTGCTCGCCATTCACCGGGTCCGAGGAAGTGATCACCGCATCCGCTTCCAGCATGGGGGGAATTCCGAGTGCGTCGATCGCGCACATGGACCACACTTTTACACCGCCATCGATCTGTACGCGGTGGCGGGTCGGTACGGCGCAGAAGGGGTACGCCGCGTGGATCTGCCCGGCCTCGTCCAGGGTCAGGAAGTCCTCGGCGGCCAACTCGGCCAGCAGCTCTCTGGCCGTCCGGCCCGCCTGTTCGGCTACCGGCTCCAGCACCTCGGGACCGGGGGCCGTCCCGGTTTCGGCGAAGTACCGCAGCACCGCCTGGTGCACCGCCCGCAGGCCCTGCTCGGCGGGTGCACGGCGTCCCCGCCCGGCCCGCCCGACCGCATCGAGAGCGTCTCTCTCACAGCAGTCCACCGGTGCGGCAGCGCTCACCTGGCTGGCACCGGTGAGGGCCTCGCGCAGCGCGGCCACGCTGGGGGCGCCGGTAACTTCGCCGCCGGCGTCCCGGTACAGGCGGCACGACACGCTCGGCACCGCCCCGGCTGACGCGAAGGGGTCCACGCCGTCTAGAAGGATTGTCGGCGAGCCGTTCATCCCTCGCGTGGCGGCCTGGTCCGGGTCGTGGATCTCGACCAGTTCCGTCTGCGCCGCCCGCCCCGCCAGGGCCACGGTGATCCGCTCCAAGGCCAGTGGGGCGTTCGGGCACTCCGGAACCGTCAGCACCGTGATCCGCATCCTGCTCACCCTCCCAGCTCATCATCCTGCCCCGATGCTAGACCTTCCAGCGCACTGGAAGGTCAAGCAGTAACGTGGAGGCATGCGCATCGGCGAGCTCGCGGCGGCCAGCGGGCTGACCACCAAGACCATCCGCTTCTACGAGCAGACCGGCCTGATGCCCGGCCCGCCCCGCACCCCGAGCGGCTACCGCGACTACCCCGAGCAGGCGAAAGCCCGGCTCGACTTCATCCGCGACGCCCAGGGGGCCGGCCTCAGCCTCGCCGAAATCCGGTCCGTCCTCGCCCTGCGTGACGGAGGCCAGGCCCCTTGCGCACACGTCACCGCGCTTATCGACCAGCACCTCGCCGACATCGAATGCCGCTTGGCCGAACTGACCGTCACCCGCGAGGCACTGCGCGGGCTCGCCCGGCGTGCCGCCGCTACCGACCCCGCCGCCTGCACCGAGGACGAGATCTGCACCATCCTCGCCCCAGCCGACGACCCGAAGGTCGATCGTTGAAACTCCCCACTTCGTTGAACCCCCGGAGCGAGTGAGGCGAGGAGCATCCCTTGCCGTTTCCAAGGATTCCCATCGCCTTGACAGGGCGATACGCAGAAGGGCGGGTTGCCCGTCTGGCCGGGGAGCCCTGGGGCCGTCAGCCGAGGGCCTGGAGCAGTTCGTTGCACGCTTGTTCGCAGGAGTGACAGGTTTCGGCGCACAGGCGGCAGTGTTCGTGCATGCTGGCGTGTGAGGAGCATTCGTCGGCGCAGGCTCTGCACGCGGTGGCGCAGGCGGTGAGCATGGCGCGGGTGACGTTGGCGTCGTAGCCGGTGTGCCGGGAAAGTACGGACGCGGTGGCGTTGCAGATGTCGGCGCAGTCCATGTCGGTGCGGATGCACTTGGTGAGATCGCCGACCATGCCCTCCGATAGGCAGGCGTCCGCGCACGCGGTACACGCTTGGGCGCAGGCGATGCATTCTTCGATGCAACGGGTGAGCTTCTTGCGGTCGACGTCGCCCAGGTCGGCCGGGTATGTGGCGAGCATGTCCTTCACGGTGGTGGACATAAGGATGCCTCTGTCTCTCCGTGGGACCGGCGGATCCGGTTGGTCGCCTCGCGAGTCCCCGGTATACCTCCAGCTAACTCCCATCAGCGCGAACGCGCCCGGCGCATGTGAGGTGCACCGGGCGCGTTGCGGGTAAGAGGTCAGTGGTAGGCGTGGACGACGGCGTGGCCCTTGCCGCGCCCGATCATCCACTTGTTCACCGGCGTCGTGATCAGGAACGCGACGACGAATCCGCCCAGGAGCGCCGACCAGAACAGCCCGTCCGACAGGTGGGCCTCCATCGCGCCGGGGGTCAGGGCGATGATGCCGTTGTCGACCAGCTCCATCACGGCGATCGAGACGGTGTCGGCGGCCAGTGCCACCTTGACTGCGCTCTTGAGGTCCAGGCCCGCCCGGAGAACCGCGAACAGCGTGAACGAGTAGCCGAAAAGGAACGCCAGCGAGATTGCCAGGACCATGGTCTCCACGTTGCCCCACAGCAGCGCGGTGCCGATCACCATGCCGAGGATCTCGCCGATGGCGCAGCCGGTCAGGCAGTGCAGGGTGGCCTTCGCGGCCATCGGCCAAGACGCGCCCTGCGCGTACTTTCCGTGGTGATCGGCGTGCGCGTGGTGGCCCTCGTGGGTGGCCGGGTCGTGTCCGGTGCCGGTTCGGTGAGTGCTGTGGTCCATGACCTTCATCCCCATTCCCGTCCAGTGTGGTCCGTTCGCCGGGCTCCACATATCAACCGTATACCCCCTAGGGGTATTCCTCTAGTGGTCTTCTGCCGCCTGTGTCGACTGGTGGAGGATCTTCCAGGTGCGCCCGGCGTCGCTGGAGTGATAGATGGTGTCGGTGCTGTCGGCGGCCAGCAGCCGCTGCGTGGTCACTGCGGTCAACACGGTGGGAACACCACCGCCGGGAAGGCGGCCGTGCTCGGTCCAGTTGCGACCGCCTTGACTGCTGAGCACGCGGCCGTCCGCCGCGAGGGCGACGAGCATGCCGGGCCCGGTTGCGTCGACGGCGATGAGGGCGGGGGCACCGGGAACGGCGTCGAAGGTGCGCCCGCCGTCTGTGCTGCGCTCAAGGCCCTTTCCCGTGGCGGCCCACACCGTCTCGGGGGTTTTTCTGTAGGCGGCGAGGTCGAGAAGCGGCTGTTTGGCGCGCTTGTTCCAGGTGCGGCCGTGGTCGGCGCTGGCCCACAGTCGACCGCTCTGGCTGTCGAATCCGTAGAGGGACGCGCCGGCCTGTTGGAGGGCGTGGAAGTCTGCCTCACCTTCGGCGGAGAGGGTCTTCCAGGTGCGGCCAGCATCGGTGCTGCGGATCAGGCCCAGGTGGGGCGAGCGGGCATCCGGGTCGGTCGGGGAGGGGTGGCCGCTGGCCAGAAAGGTGGACGGACCGGTGACGGTGAAGCCCATGGTGTCCTGGTAGCGGTCGGCCGCCCGAACCGCCTCGCCGTCGCTGAGGCGGAAGACTCCGAGATGGCCCGCGGCATAGACGGTGCCGTCGGCCGGGTCGACGCCGAGGCCGTGCAGATGCCCGGTCCCAGGATCGGCGGCCGGAGTGCCGGCGTCCGTTTCGGGGCCGGTGCAGGCGGCGAGCAGCAGGGAGGCTGCGGCCAGAAGCGCGGCGCGCCCGCGGCGCCGGGGTATGTGTACGGAGGCGATCACGTGCGATCCAAGCTGTTGAGGGGAAGCCGAAGGCGGATGGGGCTGCACGGGCAAGGGCGGACGTCGGTGGGCGCCCGCCCCTGCCGAGGTGCGGTCAGTTCTTGCCGAGCAGCTCGTTCATCTGGGTGATCTCGGCTGTCTGGGACGTGATGATCGCGTCTGCCATCTTCTTGGCCGGCTCGTAGGAACCGTCGGCCTTCTCGGTCTCGGCCATCGATACGGCACCTTCGTGGTGCTTGATCATCATCTCCATGAAGGCGGTGTCGAACGCCTTGCCCGAGGAGTCCTTGAGCTTGTCCATGTCCTCGGCCGTCATCATGCCGCTCATGCCGTGCTCGGAGTGGTCCATGGCACCTTCCGCGGGCACCTCCTCGCCCCACGAAGTCAGCCAGCCGGACAGCGTCTTGATCTCCGGGTCCTGGGCCTTCTTGATCTGCTCGGCGAGCGCCTTCACCTCAGCCGACCCGGCCCGGGACGGCGCGAGGTCGGCCATCTCGACCGCTTGGCGGTGGTGGGGGATCATCCCCTTGGCGAAGGCTACGTCGGCCGCGTTCTGCTGGCCCTGTGAGGCCGACGCCGAGGCAGACGGGGACTCCTTGCTGTGCCCGTCGTGTCCGGCCGAGCTGTCACCGTTCCCACCGCAGGCGGCGAGGACGAGGGCGGCGGCTGCCGAAGCGGCCACAGCGGCGGTACGACGGACGAGGGATCGCTTGCTGGTCATGGTGCAACTCCTTGTGCGCGCGGCTGTTGCGCGGCGGCGCGCGAGGGATCTGGGATGAGGGCGTACGAAGGCGCGGCACCGGTCCCGGGAACATCCGGGCATCGGGGTGCCGTGCGGGCCGCTCTATATCCGCAGGAGTTGCAGCTCGGACAGGTCGGGAGGCGCTCGGCAGCCTTCGGCGAGCCGCGCCGTGCCCGCCACCGGAGTGCAAGCGGCAGGCGTGTCCATGAGGGCGCTGGTCAGTGCGGGCGGCGCGTACGCGGAGCCGATTCCGGCCGCCGCGCATGTCCCGTCCGCGTGGTCGAGATGGTCGTTGCCGCCGTCTGTGTGGGAGCACCCACTGCTCAGGTGCGGTGCGTCGGCCACTTGAGCCATCGCCATCTCGTGCGTGGCATCCGATCGGCCTGCCGGTGCCCCTCCGGGGCCCAGGGCATGCATGCCGAGCAGGCCGGTCAGCACGGCCAGCATGAGCAGCACGAACAGCCGCCCGGTGGGGCGGCGGCTGGATCCTGTGCTGCCGGTCATGCGCCCATCCTATGAGCAGCTGCCCACGAACCGCTTACTGGCCGGCCGGATGCTACGGCAAGAGCCGGGGCGAGGGCGTGACGGGCGGCTGGACTCTGCCTGGGCGGCGCGACGCCGCTCGCACCGCGAGCTGCTCACACCGCCCTTCACCAGGACGCGACCAGGCGGGTCAGGGTGCGGTGTTCGCTGACTCGTCGGCGGTGCTTGACCGTTCTGCGGGATGCGCCGCCGTCGAGAGACGCTCTCAGTCGGCTGACCTCTCGCGGAGATGGTCATTGCTGCCCGTCTGTGGTCCGCAACGCCGCCAGGACGGTTGCCGTCAGAACGTCGGGGGCCGCCGCGCTGGTGAGCCGCCCCGCCTGGACTTCGCCCGCAGCGGCGTGCATCAGCTGATAGACGACGGTGACCAGCCAGTCCGCCGACAGGTCCCTGCGGATCGCGTCTTCTTGCTGACCGCGCAGGATCAGGTCGCGCACGGGGCGGAGGATGCGGTCGTGTCGGCCGCGAATGACATCCGGGGGTAGAGCCGCCGCGGCGGCTGCGAAAGCGGAGAAGTTCCGGTCGAGCACCTGCCAGGACGAGCGCATCAGCCGCGCCAGTGCCTCATCGGCGAGCCCGACGTCACCCGCTTCGGCGTCGAAAGCGTGAACGGCTTGCGCGACGGAGCGCTCCAGTGCTGCCTCGAGGAGGCTCTCGCGTGTGGGGAAGTGGGAGTAGAGCGTCACCCGGCTCACCCCCGCCGCTCGTGCGACGGCCGCCATGCTCGACTGCGGGTCCACCAGCAGGCACTCCACCCCCGCGTCGATGATCGCTGTCGCATTGCGCTCTGCGTCCGCCCTCCGACGGGGGGAACTCTCGTCCGCCATCGGCACCTCCGTTGAAGTAGTCGTCGGCGCCAAACTTTACAGTGCTGTTCACATTCGGTCGAGCGGCGCGTACCTTATCCCTGACAGAAGTGTAAAGTTTAGGGAGATCCTCCGTGGACCCACGGCACACCACATCGGCGTCACAGCACGTGCACCACCCACACGAGGGGCCGCCGTCGCCTGTTCACCGGCATCGCTGGTGGGTGCTCGCTCTGCTCTGCCTCGCACAGTTCATGCTGATCGCTGACGTGACGGTGGTGAACGTTGCCCTGCCCACGATCGGTGCCGAACTCTCCCTCTCCGGCTCCGCGCTGACGTGGATCGTCACCGCGTACACGCTGTTCTTCGGCAGCCTCCTGCTCCTGGGCGGACGCCTCGCGGACACCCTGGGCAAACTCCGCATGTACCTCGTCGGACTGTCCCTCTTCACCGCCGCCTCCCTCGCTTCGGGCCTTGCCGCGAGCGGTCCTGCACTCATCACCGCACGATCCGTCCAGGGCGTCGGGGCGGCCCTCCTTTCCCCGGCCGCGATGGCGCTGGTCACCGTCCTGTTCGACGGCCCCGCCCGGCACAAAGCCCTCGGTCTCTGGGCGGCGATCGGCGGCGCGGGCGCCGCCGCGGGCGTGCTGCTCGGCGGGGTACTGGTGTCCGGACCCGGCTGGGCGTGGATCTTCTTCATCAACATCCCCGTGGGCCTGTTCGCCCTCGTCGCGGTACCGGCGCTGCTCGGTGGGACGCACCGCGCGGCAACTCCGGCCCCTTCCCGTAAGCGCCTTGACCCGCTGGGTGCTCTGACCCTGACCACGGCCCCCGCTCTCCTGATCTACGGCCTCGTGGAGTCTCGCGACCGAGGCTTCGACACCGCCCACGTCTGGCTACCCCTGGTTGGCGCGGCTGTCTTCACCGTCGCCTTCTTTGCCGTGGAACGCCGCGTCGCGGTGCCGCTCGTACGCCTGGAAGTTCTCGCCCGGCGCAGCCTGCTCGCCGGCGCGCTGGTGATGCTGGCCGCAAGCGGCCTGCTCATCTCCGCCTTCTTCCTCAACTCCTTCTACGTCCAGCACATCCTCGGCGAGAACGCCCTCACCACCGGACTGGCCTTCCTCCCCGTCGCCGTCGCCGTCACCCTGGGCGCCCACCTCGGCGGAACAACGGTCGGCCGCATCGGCTGGCGCCTCACCGCAGTGGCGGGATTCGCCCTGACAGCGCTGGGCGCACTCCTCCTCGCCGGCCTCACGGCCGACAGCGGACTGTGGACGGGCCTCACCCCGGGCTTCTCTCTCATGTCCTTCGGCCTCGGCACCACCTTCGTCTGCGCCACCACCGCCGCCATGAACGGCCTCGGCCACCAGGACACCGGTCTGGCGTCCGGCCTTGTCACCACCGCACACGAACTCGGCGCCGCCCTTGGAGTCGCCGTCATCGCGATGGTCGCGGGGGCGAGCCTGGAAGGGGCGGGCGACCTGAGCGGCTACGCAGCCGCCTTCACGACATCCGCCGTCATCGCCGTGGCTGCGGGGATCTCCGGCTGGTTCCTTCTTCCCGCCGGTCGGCCGGACCTCTCGCAGGGCCGCGTTATGGCGCACTAAACCAGCACTAAACCGTCGATCGTCGCTGCACAGCGGGTCGGCGCATGATCAGCATTCGCCGGTGGGCTGCACCGAACGCGGCCGACCAGGTGGCGGCGGGCGCGCGAACCCCTCTGGGCGGAAGATCGGGCCTCGCCCTCGCGGAGGACCCGTCCTTTCGATGCGACCTGCGCGGTATACGCATCCCGTCCGTGAGCCTCCGCTGCGTCGCCGAAGCGGTCAAGATCCATGAGGTGGACCTATCCACCCGGCGTCTGGGGGTCAGTTGCAGCAGGTTGGGTCGTCTGGCCGGAGCGCCGACCATCGGTCGGAGGCTCGGCTCGCGCGTACCACCAGTCACTGGTCCGAGCGTCACCCCCACGAGTCCGCACCCTGGATGGATGTCCCATCGGGTCAGCCGGTGAAGTGCCACTTGCGCCCAACGGGAGGGGGGTACGCAGGTCATGGCCTGTTCGAGCAGCTCGGCTGGGGCGCGTAGGCGGCGAGAGTGATCTGTGCGATGAACTCCGGGGCCTGTTCCGCGGTCATGGCGCCGCTCCTGACGTCCGCGGCCGTGCCCTTGAGGACGTGGTGGAGGGCGCTGGCCAGCCAGGCGGCGGGAAGGTCGTCACGGAACGCGCCCTGTGCCTGCCCTCGCACGATGAGTTCGCGCACACGCTGTTCGGGTCCGGCGTGCAGTTCATGGATGCGTCCGGGAGGCAGGACCTTCTGAGCGGCCTCCAGCATCGCACCGGACTGCGCGATGAGCAGCCAGCTGGAGTCGATGAGCTCGCGCAACGACTGGGCCGGCTCGCCCGTCAGGTCCAGCCCGGACAGGACCTCTTCGCCGCGTTCCAGCAGATGTGCCAGGGCGGCTTCGACGAGACCCTCCCGGGAGGGGAAGTGGCCGTAGAGGGTGACTCGGCCGACGCCCGCGGCCTGCGCGATCTGTACGACGCTCGCGTCGTGGTTGCGGCTGAGGCAGTCGATGGCCGCGTCCAAGATCTTCTCGACGCTGTGCTGCGCGTCGGCGCGACGCGCTCCTGGCCGTGTCGAGCGAGGCATTTCACTCCATAAGTCGAACAGGCTTGTACGAGTTATAGTAGCGTCCATAACTCGTACAAGCCTGTTCGACTTACCTGCAAGGGGGCAGACCGTCGTGAGCGAAGCAGAGATCTCCACCAGTCCCACCCGCACACCGGATCCACGTCGGTGGAAGATTCTTGGCCTGGTCGGCGTCGCGCAGCTGATGCTCATCCTGGACGTCACGGTCGTGGCCATCGCGTTGCCGCACCTGGGAGCGGACCTCGGTCTGGAGCGCGAGGCGCTGACCTGGGTCGTGAGCGGGTACACCCTGGCCTTCGGAGGTCTTCTCCTGCTGGGGGGCCGGGCTGCGGACCTGTTCGGCGCGCGGCGCCTCGTCCTTCTCGGCCTCGTACTGTTCGCCGGCGCCTCCCTGCTGGCGGGTCTTGCGGAATCGGGAGGCATGCTGCTCGCCGGCCGGGTGATCCAGGGCCTCTCCGCGGCCATGCTGTCCCCGGCGGCCCTGTCGTTGGTCGTGACGCTCTTCGAGGGCGAGGAGCGCAACAAGGCCCTGGGGATCTGGTCGTCCCTCGGTGGCAGCGGCGCCGCCCTGGGCGTGCTGCTGGGTGGCCTGCTGACCGCGGGGCCAGGCTGGCCGTGGGTGTTCTTCGTCAACGTCCCCGTGGGCTTGGCGCTGGTCGTCGCACTGAGGGCCTACCTGCCGCCACAGCGGCGTGCCACCTCGGGGCGCCTGGATGCCGTGGGCGCGATCCTGGTCACCGCTGCCACCGGCACCCTGACCTATGCGCTGATACGCGCCGGCGACAAGGGGTGGATCACCATGGCGACGGCGGGTCTGGTGGTTGCGGCTCTGCTGCTGTACTGGGCCTTCGCGGCCTGGCAGCGGCGGACGGCGACGCCTCTGATGGACATCCGCCTTCTGACGCGTCGGCCGGTGGCCACGGGCACGCTGCTGATCCTGGTGGCCACAGCTCTGATGATCATGGTGTTCTTCCTCGGCACCTTCTACCTCCAGGACCACCGCGGACACGGGCCGCTGGCAACCGGCCTGTTCTTCCTGCCCGTGGCACTGGCAACCATGATCGGCGCGAACGCCGCCGGCCGCGTCATCGGGCGGACCGGATCCAGGACGCTGGGAGTGGCGGGCCTGCTGGTCGCCGCCGCCGGGATGACTGCTCCCGCCCTGTGGGAGAACACGGCAGCCACGGTTGCGGGTATCGCGGTGGCTGCCGCGGGCACGGGAGTGCTCTTCGTGGTCGCCTCCGCCACTGCGCTGGGCCAGATCGAACCGCACGAAGCGGGCCTTGCTTCGGGCATTCTCAGCACGTTCCACGAGTTTGGCGCATCGCTGGGAGCTGCTGTGGTCTCAAGCATGGCCGCAGCCGGTATCGCCGGAGGTGACGCAGCTGCTTTCGCCCCCGGGTTCGCCGCGGGCGCGGTCGTCGCTGCCGTAGCCGCGCTCCTGACCTTCTTCCTGACCCCGAAGAAGCCTTCCCCGTGACCAGGCACGGCGCTTGAACCGACGGCAACCACGCCCCTGCGGGTCCCTAGGAGAGCCCGCCCGGGCACTCGCTTTCCGCCCCTGCGCGAGCTCTTGCTCCGTCTGCGCCACCCCTCGGTGACCGGTCAGTCCGCAGGCCGGCGGGAGGTCGATAAGGACGCAGGTACGAGTCGGCACTGCGGATCGCCTGGTGATCAGCTCCGACCAAGGCCGTACCTTCTGCCTGCTTGCCGAGCGCCGGAGGCGCATGCGGCCGAACGACCGGTCGCTGACATCCTGGTGGCCCTCGTATCGGGCAAAGAGACATAGCTGAACAGCTGTTGACGGGCGGGCCTGGGCACCCGGGGCCGCCTGCCGCTCCCCGGAGTGGGCGGTGAGGCCCGGCTCCGTTGCACGACTAGCAGACCGTTCGGTACTCCAAGGCAGTCGTGAGCGCGCCGATGGGTGGCGCCCCAGGCCGGGTGTGACGCACGTCCTATTTTTGCGCTCGTCTCGGACCCCTCACGGAAGCCGTCGTCTGCTCATCACCTGTGCTGTTGCCGATACGCGTGTCCGGACAGGACCGTCTGTTCGGGCTCTGTTCGAGGCCGGGGCGGCGAATGGACGGCAGCATGAGCGACTAGGATCACGGCATGGTCACGGCTTGGTCGTCTCCCCGTGTGGCACGGGCCCGCTCGTCAGCGGGTCCGCTGCGCATGCTGTGGGTGGCCGTCACGCTGTTCACCTTCGTATACGCGCACGGGGTGAGCCAGGAAGCGGTCAGCGCTCACCTGGACGCTAGCGTGACTGCGTCCGCTGTGGACGTGGGCCACGGCCTCGCTGTCGAGGACGGGCCGGCTGATCACCATGGTGGTGAGCATGACGGCTCGTCTCATACGGCTGCGGAGTGCGTACCCGGTCAGCCGCAGCAGGCACCGACTCTGGATGTCCCGAGCCTCTGCGCCCTGGTCGTGGCAGACGCTCCTGCACTGCCGCGACCTACTCCGATCGCCTTCGGTGACGTCGCGGCAGCCAAGCAGTTGCCGAGCACGTCGATAAGAGCCACAGTCCTGCAGATCTAGCACCGGCGACCTTCCCCGGCCTTCCACGCCTTCCCGTGTGACATGACTTCGGGCAGCCCTCTGCGGCTGTGGGCGCGATGAGGCCGGTCGTCGCTGTCTCTCTCCTTGCTCCGACGCGCCGCGTTGTGTCGCGAGGCAGGTTCCTGCGACGTCGCCCCTGCCATGGAACGTCCCGCCCGCCGCTGCGCTGCCCTTGGGGCGCGCGACGGCCGCCTGCGGAGGAACTGTGCCGTCCCCCACCCGTATTCGCCGACGTCCCGTGATCGCACCGGTACAGCAACGGCTCATGGCCCTGCTCCTGAGCGGCTTGCTCCTGAGCATCCTCGGCTGTGCGCTACCGCTCCACGAGCCCAGCGATGCTCACGGCGTGCCCCGCGCGGTCTCGGCTGCCCAGCAGGGCGTTGAGCAACTGCCGCACGCTGCCGCACCCGCTGACTCGTCCTGCTCGCCGGCCGGCGCGGACACCGCTGTGGTCGCCGGCCAGCAGACGCGTACGCCGACGTCCGCCGCCACCGCCCCCGAAGCGACAACGGGGTGCTCGCCGTCAGCTGACGCCGGCGTTCGGCAGGCACAGGTGGCGGTGCCAGGAGCTGGCTCAGGCCGAGAAACCTTGTGTTCGCTCTGCCGGTGGCGGAGGTAGGCCGCCTCTTCCCGCCGCAGCATGCCGCGGCCGTCGCTCCGCCCGTGGGACCGGATCACCGGTTCGGGGCCGGGCGGCGTGCGAGAGACCAGTACCCGACGCGCCATTCACCGAATGATGAGGGCCGACTGATGCACTCTCCGAACGTCACCCATCCCCCCAAGCCCGGCCACGCCGCCCTGTCCGGCCTGGTCGGCAACACGCCGCTCCTGCACGTCAGCGAGCCCTTCGCTCCGGTCGGACGGGGGTTCTGGGCGAAGCTGGAAGGCTTCAACCCCGGCGGCATAAAGGACCGCCCCGGTCTGTACATGGTCGAACGCGCCCGAGCCCGTGGCGATCTGAAGCCCGGAGCGCGGATCATCGAGTCCACCAGTGGCACCCTCGGCCTCGGCCTGGCCCTGGCGGGCATGGTCCACGGCCACCCGGTCACCCTGGTCACCGACCCGGGCCTGGAGATGTCCATGACCCGGCTGCTCACCGCTTACGGCGCCCAGGTCAACGTTGTCTCCGAGCCCCACCCCACCGGCGGCTGGCAACAGGCCCGCCGCGACCGCGTCACCCAACTCATGAAGCAGTACCCGGATTCCTGGTGCCCGGACCAGTACAACAACCCCGACAACACCACGGCCTACACGCCGCTCGCGCTGGAACTGGCTACCGAGCTCGCTCACATCGACGTTCTGGTGTGCAGTGTCGGTACCGGCGGCCACTCTGCAGGCGTCTCCCGGGTGCTGCGGCAGCTCTACCCGGATCTGAAAGTCGTGGGCGTGGACACCGTCGGCTCCACGATCTTCGGCCAGCCCGCCCGGCCACGGCTGATGCGCGGGCTCGGATCCAGCATCTACCCGCGCAACGTCGCCTACGACAGTTTTTCCGAAGTGCACTGGGTCGCCCCGGCCGAAGCGGTGTGGTCCTGCCGTCAGCTGGCTGCCTCGCACTACGCGACCGGCGGATGGAGCGTCGGCGCGGTCGCCCTGGTCGCCGGATGGCTCGCCCGCGAGATGCCCGAGGACACCCGGATCGCGGCGATCTTCCCCGACGGGCCTCAGCGCTACCTCGGCACCGTCTACGACGACGACTACTGCGCGGCCCATGGTCTGCTCGACAGCCCGCCTGCTGCCGAGCCCGACGTGATCGGCCGCCTGGACGAGAAGGAAGTCACCCGATGGGCCCGGTGTACGAGCGTGGTCGACCCGCTCACCCTCAGCAGCGACGACGTGCGTGACCGGACCGGTGCAGGGGAGGCGCGGTGAAGAGCACCCTCGCGCAGGTCCGCACCTACGAGCGCAGTGTCCAGCTGTTGATGGTCAACCAGTTCACCATCAACCTCGGCTTCTACATGCTCATGCCGTACCTCGCCACCCACCTGGCCGGGCCCCTCGGGCTGGCCGGGTGGCTCGTCGGTCTGATCCTCGGTGTCCGCAACTTCAGCCAGCAGGGCATGTTCCTGGTCGGCGGGACCCTGGCCGACCGGTTCGGGTACAAGCCGATGATCATCGCCGGTATGGTGCTGCGCATCGTCGGCTTCGCGACCCTAGGGCTCGTGGAGTCGGTCCCCGCGCTGATCGCCGCCTCCGCCGCCACCGGTCTGGCTGGTGCGCTGTTCAACCCGGCCACCCGCGCCTACCTGGCGGCGGACGCGGGGGAACGGCGAGTGGAGGCGTTCGCGCTGTTCAACGTCTTCTACCAGGCCGGAATCCTCCTCGGCCCGCTGGTGGGAATGGCGCTGACCGGCATCGACTTCCGCGTCACCTGTCTCACAGCCGCCGGGATTTTCGCGGTCCTGAGCATCGTGCAGATCCGGGCTCTGCCCGCGCGCAGGGCCGACGACACGAAGTCCGGGGCGGACAGCCGCCGGGGTGTCCTGGTGCAGTGGCGCGGCATCCTGGCCAACCGGCCGTTCCTGCTGTTCTCGCTCGCCATGGTCGGCTCGTACGTCATGACCTTCCAGGTCTATCTCGCGCTGCCGCTGGAGGTGCGACGTCTGGGCGGCGAGGGCCAGTTCGGCACGGCTGCGGTGGCGGTGCTGTTCGCCGTGTCCGGGCTCAGCACCATCCTGGGCCAGACGCGGGTGACTGCCTGGTGCAAGGCCCGTATGGAGCCCGGCCGCGCACTCGTGTGGGGCCTGCTGGCCATGGGGCTGGCGTTCGTACCGCTGCTGCTGGCCACGGCTGTGCCGGTTCCGGACGGCGGGCTTGGCCTGTGGCTGCTTGCCGCGGTGCCACCCGCGCTGTCCGCACTGCTGCTCGCCCTGGGCACGATGATCGCCTACCCGTTCGAGATGGACACCATCGTCCGTCTCTCCGGCAACCGCCTCGTCGCCACCCACTACGGCCTGTACAACACCATCTGCGGTATCGGCATCACCGTCGGGAACCTCCTTACCGGAGCCGCCCTTGACGCTGCCCGCAACGCCGGGATGTCCGCGCTGCCGTGGATCGTCCTGTCCCTGCTGGGCCTCGGCTGCGCAGCAGCGCTGTACGGACTCGACCGCACCGGCCGCCTCGCAACGCCAAAGTCCGCATCCGAGTCCGTACCTGCAACCGCCTGACCCGAACGGTCGTGGCAAGTGCGGGGGAGGCCGGGTGCCACCCGACCTCCCCCGCACCGGGTCGACCCCCCACCTCGGGGGCACTGATGTGCCCCCTGCCCAGCCGGTTACTGCGAACCCTGGGCGCCGCAGCGCCGAGCGGTAGCGAAATCCCGCCTTTTAGGCCGCCTGGGCGCCCACGCCTGGCCTCAACGACCCCACCTAACAAGGAGCAACTGGTGCCCACCTCCCAGCTCGCGGACCGCCCTGCCACGCTCGAAGGTCCCGCACAGAGACCCGGGCGAGCGGCCCTGCGCAAGGCCCGTTCACGGAAGAGCGCCCTGCTTGCGCGATACCTCGGCTACGTTGGCTACTTCGTCGGGGCCGGACTGATCAGCGGCGCCGTGGTCCACCACCCACTCGACCCCACCCGTTACACCCGCATCGCCGGGTACGGAGTCTTGGTCTTCCTCGCCGCCACAGTCCTCAACGAATTCGTCCTCGCCCGGCACAAGCCGGCCCTGCCGCGGATGCTCGTCGTCATAGGAGCCTCGCTGCTGCTGTCCTTCGGAATCGGCATGCTGAGCGGCGGTCTCCAGCACTTCGAGGACTTCCCCGCACGCGCGGCCGTCCTCATACCGGCCGGCATCGCACTGTCCTTCCTGGCATACGTGATCAAGGACGAAGGAACCTCTTGGCGCCGCGTCTTCGGCCTGGCCGGCCTCTCCGTCCTCATGGTGGTACTCATCAGCTTCTTCGGACTGCGCCAACTGGCGTCCGCGCTGTCCGAGCAGCCTGGCGCAGGTGGCCACAGCCACGGGGGCGGCACGGAACCTCAGTCCGAAGAGCAGCAGTCGCAGCCTGATCGGCCGGGCCCCGCCGGATCCCCGGAGGGGAGTGTCTCGCCGGCAGCAGGGGAAACCCCAGCGGAATCTGGAATCGATGACGGGCACAGCCACTGACGCGCTGGTGTTACGCGGCTGCTCTACGCGACGCGCGCTACTGGCAGGCCGTGGGCGTCTTGTGACCTCGCATGTCGTTTTGATGCTCAGTGCTGATGGCCGCCGACTTCGGTCTCGGCCGCCGGCTCGTCAAGCTGAGAGGTGTCGGCTGGCGCTCCGGCGTGGACGGTGAACGCCGCGGTGCGAACGGTGCCCTTGTGCTTGAAGTCGAGGAAGAGGCGATAGGCCGCAGGGCTGGGCGCAGTCGCGGTGAAGGAGACTTCCGGGCCGGACTCGGTGGTGCCGTCGCCGGGTTCGCCGTGGGGGTGGACGTGCAGGTAGGCGAGGTCACCGTCGCGCAGCGCCACAAGGTGCCCGTACGCGCCCAGATAGGGCTGGAGGTCGGTGACCGGGCGCCCGTCCTTGCTGACCCTGAGCGTGAGTTCTTCCGCTGTATCGGGACGGAGGTTGCCGTTCAGCGTCACGGAGTACCCGTCGACCGTGGCGGTGCGGGATGGCTTGGGCAGTTCTGCGGGCTTGTACGCCCCGGAGACGGCGAGGTCGGCCCCGAGTGTGAGGTTGGTGGCGTTCTTCGCCGTGGGGGTGAAGTCCGCGAAGACCCGGTAGTCGCCGGCGGCGGGGAGGTCGACGGGGGTGCTCCAGACGCCGTCCTTGGCCCTGGTGGGGTGCAGGTGCTGGTATGTGGCCAGGTCGCGTGAGGCGACGATGAGGTGGAGTTCCTTGTCGTGCTCTCGCTGGTAGGCGGTGACCTGTCGGCCGGACCTGTCGCGTATGGCGAAGCGCAGTTCACTTGTCTGTGCCGCCTGCACGCGAGGGGTTTTGAGATCGAGGGTGTATCCGGCCTCGGAAATCTGGAGCCCTCCCGCCGGTGGGGCCGTGTGGCCGCCGTCGCCGCTCCCGCTCTCCGGTGGGGCGTCCTTCGCATGCCCGGCATGGGTGGCGGGTTCGGTGCCACCCGCGATCGGGTCCACGGAGCCGCCGAGCCCGTACGCGGCGCCGAACGACGCTGCGAGTGCGGCGGTGAATGCGGTGATCTTCACTGCGGTGTTCATGGCTGCTCCCTCTGGGGTTCGTACCCGGCGGGCCTCTGGGTGGCCTCGCACTCACGAGCTTATACCCCTAGGGGGTATAAGCGACCGTCTCTCGTGGCGCTTGCCAGAAATACACCCTGGGGGTATACATGGAATCAGCACTGATACCCCCTAGGGGTATAAGGATCCGAGGAGGAACTCATGTCCTGCTGTACTCCTGATGGCACCTGCTCGACCAGCACCGGCGAGGCTGCGACCGCCGTCACGGACGCCACCGTCACCGTCTACCGCGTCTCAGGCATGACCTGCGGGCACTGCAAGACCGCCATCACGAAGGCGGTCGGCGAGCTGGACGAGGTCCTGGCCGTCGACGTGGACGTGACCGCCGGCCTGGTCACCGTCACCACCAAGAGCACGTCCGACGACGCAGCGATCGCGGCAGCGGTCGACGACGCCGGTTACGAGCTCTCCGGCCGCGCCTGACCCGCGCCACAGTCCACCGGCCGCCGGGGCCCTGTTCGCAGGCCGGGCCCCGGCCACCGCCCCGTAGTTCCGTCCGAACGAGGAGCAGGAAATGTCCACCACGACTCAGGGCACCGCCCAGGTCGAGCTCGCCATCGGCGGCATGACCTGCGCCTCGTGCGCGGCCCGTATCGAGAAGAAGCTCAACCGTATGGACGGGGTCGAGGCCACCGTCAACTACGCCACCGAGAAAGCCAAGGTCAGCTTCGCCGATGACATCTCGGTGCAGGACCTGATCGCCACCGTCGAAGCGACCGGTTACTCCGCCCAGGAGCCCGCCCTTCCGCGGGCCGAACAGGACGGAGCGACGGGCGGTCCGAGCGAGGACGAGCGCGCGGACATCGAGCTACGGCCCCTTCGCCAGCGGCTCGTCACCGCCGTTGTTCTCGCCGTACCCGTCATCGCGATGGCGATGATCCCGGCTCTGCAGATCGAGTACTGGCAGTGGCTCTCCCTCACCCTTGCCGCGCCCGTCGTCACCTACGCGGCCTGGCCCTTCCACCGCGCCGCGTTCACCAATGCCAAGCACGGCGCGGCCACCATGGACACGCTGATCTCGGTCGGTACGTCGGCCGCATTCCTGTGGTCGCTGTGGGCGCTGTTCTTCGGGACGGCCGGTACACCCGGCATGACCCACCCCTTCGAGTTCACGATCGCTCGCAGCGACGGCGCCGGGAACATCTACCTCGAAGCGGCGGCCGGCGTCACCGCCTTCATCCTGGCCGGCCGTTACTTCGAAGCCCGCTCCAAGCGCAAGGCAGGCGCCGCCCTCAAGGCCCTCCTGGAACTGGGAGCCAAGGAGGTCACTGTCCTGCGCGACGGCCGCGAAGTCACCGTACCCACAGCGGACTTGCAGGTCGGAGACCGCTTCCTGGTCCGTCCTGGGGAGAAGATCGCCACGGACGGCACCGTGGTGGAGGGGTCCTCCGCCGTGGACGCTTCGATGCTCACCGGTGAGTCTGTACCCGTCGAGGTCTCCATCGGGGACACGGTCACCGGCGCGACGCTGAACGCGGGTGGCCGCCTGGTGGTCCAGGCCACGCGGATCGGCGCCGACACCCAGCTGGCCCGGATGGCCAAGCTGGTCGAGGACGCGCAGAACGGCAAGGCCGCCGCACAGCGTCTCGCCGACAAGATCTCCGCGGTGTTCGTACCGATCGTCATCGGGCTCGCGCTCGCCACGCTCGGCTTCTGGCTCGGAAACGGCTCCGGTCTCACCGCCGCCTTCACCGCGGCCGTCGCCGTACTGATCATCGCCTGCCCGTGCGCCCTGGGCCTCGCCACCCCGACCGCCCTCATGGTCGGCACCGGCCGCGGCGCCCAGCTCGGCATCCTCATCAAGGGCCCGGAAGTCCTGGAGACCACGCGCAAGGTCGACACGATCGTCCTCGACAAGACCGGCACCGTCACCACCGGCAAGATGACACTCTTGAAGGTGCACACGGCCGACGGCACGGACGAGACCGACGTCCTGCGCCTCGCGGGTGCCCTGGAGCACTCCTCCGAGCACCCGATCGCCCAGGCCGTCGCCACCGGAGCGGCCGACAAGGTCGGTCCGCTCCCCACCCCCGAGGACTTCGCGAACATCCCCGGGCTCGGAGTCCAGGGCATCGTCGACGGCCACGCGGTACTGGTCGGCCGCGAGAAGCTGCTCGCCGAGTGGGCCATGGAACTGCCCGCTGAACTCCGGAGCGCCAAAACCGAGGCCGAGAGGATGGGAAGGACCGTCATCGCGGTCGCCTGGGACGGAGAGGCCCGCGCGGTCCTGGAGGTCGCCGACGCCGTCAAGGAGACCAGCGCCGAAGCGATCCGCCGCCTGCGTGACCTTGGCCTGACCCCCATCCTGCTGACCGGCGACAACAAGGCCGTCGCCGAGGCCGTCGCAGCCGAGGTCGGCATCGACGAAGTCATCGCCGAGGTCATGCCACAGGAGAAGGTCGATGTCGTCAAGAAGCTCCAAGCCGAGGGCCGCAGCGTGGCCATGGTCGGCGACGGCGTCAACGACGCAGCCGCCCTCGCCCAGGCCGACCTCGGGCTGGCGATGGGGACCGGCACCGACGCCGCCATCGAAGCCGGCGACCTGACCCTCGTACGCGGAGACCTGCGGGCCGCCGCCGACGCCATCCGGCTCTCCCGCAAGACCCTCGGCACCATCCGCTCGAACCTCTTCTGGGCCTTCGCCTACAACGTCGCCGCCCTGCCGCTCGCCGCGGCCGGCCTCCTCAACCCGATGATCGCCGGAGCGGCCATGGCCTTCTCCTCCGTCTTCGTCGTCGGCAACAGCCTGCGCCTGCGCAGCTTCCGCGCCGCCAACTGAGGACGCAACATCGCGTCGGCGGGGCCGGGCCATCCGGCCCGGCCCCGCCGACGCGATGTCACTAGCGCCGAGCGACGGTCCTGGATGCTGAATACCCGGCCAGTATTTGTACGGTGCTGGCCGTGCTCTTGCTGGGGCGGGGTCGTCTGGGAGGACCCTGGCCTGCTTCAGCCGGCCGGTGCGCTGTTCGAGGGAGAGAGATGCGCGACTTCGTCTATCACGGCAGCGACGGTTGCCAACTGCATGCCACGGCGCTCGGGCAAGGACCGGGAATTGTCCTGCTGCACGGCGGCGGCCCCGACCGTTACAGCCTGCTGCCGCTTGCACGTTTGCTCGCCGACGATTTCAGCGTCGTCCTGCCCGACGTGCGCGGCTACGGCCGCTCGGTGTGCACTGACCCTGACCGTCACCACTGGGCCCAGTACACCGACGATGTCGAGGCCCTGCTGGGCCATCTCGGATGGCACCGGGCGGTAGTGGGAGGTACAGGGCTGGGCGGCACCGTCACATTGCGGGCCGCAGCCGCCTGCCCGGACAGCATCCGTGCCGCCGTGGTCATCAGCATGGAAGACATCGAGGACGACGCTGCAAAGGAAGCGGAGTCGGCGATGCTCGATGCGTTCGCCGTACGCGTGAACCAGCGCGGCATCGACGCGGCATGGGAGCCCATTCTGCCCATGCTGGCTCCCGTCATCGGGGCCCTCGTACGTGATGCCATTCCGCGTTCGCACCCGGCGAGCATCGCCGCCGCCTGTGCCATCGGCCGAGACCGGGCCTTCACCCAAGTCACCGAACTGGCTTCGATCACCGTGCCCACATTGGTCATTGCGGGTGCCGACGCACGCCACCCCGCAGCCCTGGCCAGCGAGGCAGCTCGCATCCTGCCGCACGGTCATCTCGCCGACGTATCCCTGTCAGCCAGCCTGGAAACGGCGGTGGACCTGGCCGAAGCTCTGGCACCAGCCATCCGGGACTTTCTGATCACACATCGCTGACCGTGCACACAGCGTGTCTGGCCTCGGAGACAAGCACTGCGACGGACTTCGGCAAGAACGATCACGAGGCCGGACTGCTGTACTCCATGTCCTGGTGCACCTGGGCCTGCACAGTCCGTGAGTTCGATCTCTGCGGTCCGAGCTGTTCTTAGGGAAGCGGGTGCGGCCCGGCTCGGACCGCAGGCGCAGCGGCAGGCCGTCCCGTCGGCACCTACTATGAGTTCGCAAATACGCTGAGGAAGGAACGGGGTCATGCGACGGCTGGGGGATCTGGAGGCGGAGATCATGGACCGTCTCTGGGCGTGGGACCGTCCGGCGACCGTCCGCGAGATCGTTGACGACATCAACACTCAGCGGCCTGTTGCCTACAGCACCGTGATGACGGTGACCAACATCCTCCACAGCAAGGGCTGGCTGCTGCGCGACAAGAAGCAGGGGCGGGCCTGGCTCTACACGCCGGTCCGCAGCCGTGAGGCATACGCGGCGGCGCTCATGGAGGACGGCCTGGGCGCCAGCACCGACCGCCCCGCCACTCTTCTTCACTTCGTCGAAAACATGTCGGAGGAAGAGGTGGCCGCGCTGCGTGAAGCGCTGCGGACTGTCGGTATGCAGGCCGAGGAATGAACGCGGCACCGGCCCTGATCGGCTACATGGCCATGGTCGGTTTCGCTGCGCCCCCACTGATGCTGCGCAGCAAATGGCCGCACCGAGCACCTGTCCTGGCGGTGCTCGTGTGGCAGGCCCTGGCGCTGTCGTTCTCCCTCTCGGCCGCGCTTACGGCGTACCACCTCGCCACTCCCACGGAACATCTTCACGCTGGCTTCGTTGGTGTGCTGCACGCGTGCGGACTGCATGATGGCGTCGGCAGGCCGGACCCTGGCACCGCGGAACAACTGGCAACCGCTCTCCCGGGAGTCGTTCTGCTGTCGCTGTTCGGCAGCTTCGTATGGCATGTGGTGCGAGCGCGCAGGGCGCGTAACCGGCACCGGAGAACCCTGGACATCGTGGGCTACCGCTCGGACCGCCTGCACGCGACGGTGCTTCCGTACGGCGCCCCGGCGGCCTACTGCCTGCCCGGGCACGCTCCTCGAATCGTCGTCAGCGATTCGGCTGTGCGGCTGCTCTCGGCTCGGCAGCTCGACGCTGTCCTGGAACACGAGCGGGCCCACGTAGCAGGCCGCCACCATCTGGTGCTGGCGACAGCGGAGGCATTCGTTTCAGTGTTCCGGTGGGTGCCACTGGCACGGCACGCCAGGGAACAGACCGCACTCCTGCTGGAGATGATCGCCGACGACCGCGCGGTGCGTACGCACTCGCATGCCGTCTTCGCCACCGCGATGTACGAGATGGCGGCGGTGCGCGCCCCGCGGGGCGCCTTCGCGGTGGGCGGCCACACCGTGCTCATCCGCTTGCGCCGCGTTCTGGGACCGGACGGTGATCCTCACCCCGTCGTCATCGGCGCTGCGGCTGTCGCTGCCGCTGTTGCCCCGCTGCTTCCCCTGCTCCTGGCGTGCCCGCCGAACCTCGCCTGACGTCGCCCGCACGATCTCACGGGGCGCCGGGGCGCTTTCACTGAAGCGGTCTTCGGATCTCGCCAGTTCGCTTGTGGTGCGTCAGCTGATCCGTACGCCCCACATGAAGGGCATCCCGCTGCGGGCGATGGACTCGTACCGTACTTGAGCGCCGGGCTTGGGGGAGTGAAGTATCTGTCCGTTGCCGGCGTAGAAGCCGACATGGCTCAGGTCGCTGCGCATGATGATGAGGTCGCCGGGCTTGAGGGCGCTCAGGGAGTTGATGCGGGTTCCGGCGTTGGCCTGCGCTTGGGAGGTGCGAGGCAGGGAGACCCCGGCCTGGCGGAACGCCCAGGAGGTCAGTCCGGAGCAGTCGAAGGAGTTCGGGCCGGTCGCTCCCCAGACGTAGGGCATGCCGACGCGGCTCTTGGCCGCGCTGAATGCCGAGGCGGTGCGCTGGGACGCGCTGGCTTCATTGCCGAGGTCGACGCGGTCGCTGGAGCGGTTGGCGCGGTCCTCTTCATCGGTGATCTTCGCGCGCTCCTTGGCGGTCAGCGTGTTCAGCAGCCTTTGCGCCTCGGTCAGCTTGGCCTGGATCTCCTTCTTCTTGGTCCCCAGTTCCTTGCGTGTGTCGTCGAGATCCTTCAACTTCTGCGATGCCTGGCTGCGCTGCTGCTGGAGCGCACGCTGCTGCTTCAGGTACTGCTCCAGGGCGGTGGCTTGCCTGGAACTTATGCGGTCGAGACCTGACGCCTGCTCCAAGTAGGCGTCAGGATCCGCTGAGAGGAAGAGCTGTACCGACGGGTCCAGTCCACCGGACCGGTACTGTGCCGCCGCTGCCGCTCCCAGGCTGCCGCGCAGCTCATTGAGTTCAGCCTGCTTGCGCGCGGTCGCCTCCTGCAGATTGGTGACCTGCTTCTGGAGCCCGTCGGACTTCTCCTTCGCGCCGTTGTACTTTTCGGTAGCCTGCGTGGCTTCCTCGTACAGGCGGTCGACCTGAGCTTTGACGCCCTTCTTGTTCGGGTCGGGAAGGGGGTCGGCCGAAGCCGACTGTGTCGACAGGGCGACGGCCGCCGCTGCTGTCACGGAGAGCGCGGTCGCGAAGCTCCGGGTTTGCTGCTTAGGACGACGGTGGGACGCCACTGAGGCGAACTCCTTCTTGCTCAACCCGCCTGTCCAGCGAGGGACGACGCCCCCGCCTGACCCGCCTGAAGGTGGCGGATGTGGCGGCACCCCCCGCTGCCGCCCCGGCTGAGCGGCCGACCGTGCAGAGGTTCGAGGCATCACACTAATCTGTTAAGTAGCTTAGTTTCAATGTCGTCGCCGTAAGCTCAGCCCCGCTTGCAGTGCATGTAGAGGCTCGTCGGTGTGGGTTGACCCGTCGGCATGGTCCTGTCGGCAGGCTGAGAAGAGGTCTCTGTGCACCGCCCACCGGACGGGGCACAGCAGTTATGCCAGCGCCGGCCAGCGGGCTGGTGCTACGGATGTACCGGCCTCGGAAGCGGGCGAGGCCAGCTTTCCTGGTTCCGTCAGCGCGCCCCTACCGACCAGGGACAGTGCTACGCGGAGCGGCGCGAAGTGCGGCCACGGAGGCGATTACGGAAACAGCTGCCAACGCTCCGAACAATTGGGGGTAGCCGCCCAGCCGTATCGCCAGTGCAGCTCCTGCGAAGGGGGCGAGGGCGGAGGCGGTGGTGGTCGGTGCCGCCAGGAGTCCCGACAGACGGCCGTAATGGGTGGTGCCCCATCGGTCGGTGATCGCGGTGGCTTGGAGCAGGGTGAGGTTGCCGCGGACCATTCCGACGATGATCGAAAGAGCGATCAGGAGGGCGTACGGGCCGGGGGTGATCGCGAGTGCGGCGGTGGTGAGGCCGCCGAGGGCGATCAGTGTGGTGGTGCGGGCGGTGACTGCGGTGCGGCGGGCGAGGGTTGCGTACAGGGTGCGTCCGAGGGTCTGTCCTGCGCCGCCCAGTCCCAGAGCCCATGCCGCCTCACTGGTCGAGTAGCCGCGTTCCAGGAGCAGGGGGACGAGGGCGACGACCACGGCGGACACGGCGAAGGCGGAGAGCGTGAGTGCCACCGCGAGCACGCGGAACGGGCGGCTGCGGGCCGCTTCTTCCGCGGATGCTCCGGCATGCGCCACCGAGGGGGACGGCGCGGGGGGCCATGGGGCTCTGAGTGCCAGGGCGTGGGCGGGGATGGTGACGGCGGCGAGGACGACGGCGAGCACGGCATAGGTCGCGCGCCAGGAAAGGTGTTCGGCCAGTGCTGCGGTGAGGGGTGCGAAGAGGGTGGAGGCCAGTCCGCCGGCAAGGGTCACGATGGTCAGTGCGCGGACGTGGTCGGGGGCCCACCAGCGGGTGATGGCGGCGAAGGCGGGCTGGTAGAAGGTGGCCGCCATGGCGAAGCCCGCCAGTACCCAACCGGCGAAGAAGACCGGCAGGTTCGGGGCGGCGGCGATGACGAGGATGCCGAGTACGCCGACCACGGAGCCGGCTGTCATGACGGTACGGGGGCCGCGGTGGTCGATGATCCGGCCCACGCGTATTCCGGCGAAGGCGGAGATGAGCAGGGCGAGGGAGAACGCTGCCGTGGTCGCCCCGGCCGACCAGCCGGTGTCTGCGGTGATCTGGGGGTTGAGGACGGGGAAGGCGTAGAAGACGATGCCCCAGCTGGTGATCTGTGTGGCGCACAGGGCTGGGAGTACGGCGCGGGGCCGCGACCGGTCCTCTGTTCCGGTCGCGGCCCCGCGGGCGTCGATCTCGGTCACGCGCAGCAGCCACCGGACGGCGCGGGCTCCTCGGCACTCGCAGCGGAGGCGGGCGAGGAAGCACCGATCTGCACCAGAGCGGGTGCCGGAGCGCAGCAACCGCCGCCGTCCGCCTCTCCCGCAGAAGGATCGTCGAAGAGCCCGGCGCCGCCGCAGACTCCGGTCTCAGGCAAAGTGAGCTCGACGCGGTCGGCGGACTCCACGTCACCGGCGAGGGCTGCGGTGATGGAGCGGACCTGCTCGTATCCGGTCATGGCGAGGAAGGTGGGGGCGCGGCCGTAGGACTTCATGCCGACGAGGTAGAGGCCCTGCTCGGGGTGGGACAGTTCGCGGTGGCCGTGGGGATAGACGGTGCCGCAGGAGTGCTGGTTGGGATCGATCAGCGGGGCGAGCTCCACCGGTGCCTGAAGGCGCTCGTCCAGACCAAGGCGGAGCTCGGACAGGAACGACAGGTCGGGGCGCAGCCCGGTCAGGACGATGACTTCGTCCACCGGGTCGAGGCGGCGCCCGTCCTCAGCCACCAGGGTCAGGCGCTCGTCGTCACTGCGCTCGATGACTTCGGTGCGGAAACCGGTGACTGCATCGGCATACCCGTTGTCGACAGCGGCCTTCGCCGCCAGGCCCAGGGCGCCACGGGCGGGGAGCTGGTCTGCGCTGCCGCCGCCGAATGTGGAGCCGCTGATCCCACGTCGCAGGATCCAGACGGAGTGGGTGCCGGGTTCGTCCTTCGCGATGTCGGCGAGCGTGGCGAGAGAGGTGAAGGCGGAGGCACCGGAGCCGATGACGGCGGTGCGCTTCCCGGCGTACCGGGCGCGGACGGCGGGGTCCTTGAGGTCGGGGATGCGGTAGGAGATCCGCGCCGAGGCAGCGTGCTCGCCGAGGGCGGGAAGTCCGTCGGCGCCGATAGGGCTGGGGGTGGACCAGGTGCCGGAGGCGTCGATCACGGCTCGGGCGAGAATCCGCTCCTCGGTGCCGTCCGCGCTCTTGATGCGCACGGTGAAGGGCTGCTGCTCACGGTCGGCGTCGACGATGCGGTCGCGGCCGAGGCGGGAGACGCCGGTGACGGTGGTGCCGTAGCGGACCTTGTCGCCGAGGAGGTCGGCGAGCGGCTGGAGGTACTTCTCCGCCCAGTCCGCGCCGGAGGGGTAGGTGTCGCCGTCGGGCGCAGTCCAGCCAGTGGGGGACAGGAGCTTCTCGGCGGCCGGGTCCACAACTTCGGACCACGTCGAGAACAGCCGCACGTGCCCCCACTCGCGCACCGCGCTGCCCGCTGTGGGGCCGGCCTCCAGGACCAGGGTTTCCATACCGTGCCCGGTGAGGTGGGCGGCGGCAGCCAAGCCGGCGGGGCCAGCTCCGATCACCACGGTGGGCAGGGCGGTGGTGGGCGCGTTCACGGTGACTCCCCAGATTGTTTCGACGTCCGTCGATGGCTTGCACGGCCAGCATGGCACCTGTATTGATAGACGTCAACATAGACATTCGTCGAACCCAGACTGGTGTGAGTGCGTGATGGAGCAATTCGATGTTGTGGTGATCGGCGGCGGGCAGTCCGGCCTTGCTGCTGCCGAAGCTCTGGTGGGGGAGGGGCTCCGGCCGGTCGTTCTGGAAGCCTCGGACCGTGCGACCGGTTCGTGGCCGCGGTATTACGACAGCCTCACGCTGTTTTCCCCGGCGCGGTTCAGCGCCCTGCCGGGCCTGCCATTCGGCGGGGACGGAGACCGCTATCCCCACCGGGATGACGTGGTTGATTACCTGAGCCGCTACGCGGACCGCCTGGATGTCGAAGTCCGTACGCGTACCCGCGTCGTCAGCGTTGAGCACGACGGGGGCGGGTTCAGCGTGACAATCGCCGACGGCCGGAGGGTGGAGGCGGCCGGAATCGTCGCGGCCACGGGCGCTTTCGGTAATCCACTGCTGCCCGCCCTGCCTGGCCAGGAGGGCTTCACCGGTGAGGTGGTGCACGCCGCCGACTACCGCCGCCCCGCACCGTATGCGGGCAAGAGGGTCATTGTCGTGGGGGGCGGCAATACCGCTGTCCAGGTCGGCTACGAACTCGCGGAAGTGGCTGACGTGACGCTCGCCAGCCGCAACCCCGTGCAGTTCCTCGCACAGATACGGGAGGGCCGGGATGTGCACCACTGGCTGACGTCCACCGGGTTCGACCAGCTGCCGCCGGCCTGGCTGATCCACTACATCGGTGGCACCCTCGTCCTGGACGGCGGTCGCTACCGGAAGGCCCTGGAGAGCGGTCACCTGGCCAGGCGCGCGATGTTCACCGCCCTCGAAGGCGACGCGGTCGTTTGGGGCGATGGCAGCCGCGAGAAGACCGACACCGTGCTGCTGGCCACCGGATACCGGTCCAGCCTGGACTATCTCAAGCCGCTCGGCGCCCTGGACGCCGACGGCATGCCGCTGCACCGCGGCGGACTGTCCCTGACCCATCCCGGCCTGGTCTACCTGGGTCTGGAATTCCAGCGGTCCTTCGCCTCCAACACTCTGCGCGGTGTGGGCCGCGACGCCGCATACGTCATTCCTCCCCTAGCCGCCCACATCCGCAAGGCACCGGCCGCCGCCGGCCTTTGAGCCGCCGGCCCGCGAGGCTGGGGGCGGGTCAGGGGCAAGATGCCCCCCGCCCCGCCCCCGGCCCGGCCGGCTCGCAGGGGCGTGGGCTGCCACCCCTCGCCCGCTGATTCGATGTGTGTCAACATAGGCGTATGTCGAATCTCAGGTCGTTGCCCGTGCTGGAGCAGGCTGTCGTGCCGTGCTGCCCGCCGCTGACCGAACGGCCTTTGAGTGCGGAGGAGGCCGAGCGGACGGCGAAGATGTTCAAGGCGCTCGGTGACCCGGTCCGCCTGCGCCTCTTTTCCGCTGTCGCGTCGCACGAGGGCGGCGAGGCGTGCGTCTGCGACATCTCCGACGTGGGCGTCTCCCAGCCGACGGTCTCCCATCACCTGAAGAAGCTGCGGGAGGCTGGCCTGCTCAGTTCTGAGCGGCGCGGAACGTGGGTCTACTACCGCGTGGAGCCCTCTGTCCTCGCGGCCATGGGGCAGCTGCTGTCTGCCGCCGCCTGACCTCCCTGGCAAGGCCCGCCATCCGCTGCTCGTAAAGGCCGGTGTGGTGTCAGTGGCCGCAGGGATGATGTTCTGATGAGCATCGATATCGAATGGGCCCGGGCCGAGTTGGCCAGCTTCCTGAAGCTGACCGAGCTGTACTCGCCGCCCGATCCACCTGGCGTGGTCGTCTTCAGCAGCCGCCTGGCCAACCGCGGCGGAGGCCGCGAGATCGTGGCGAGTGCCCAGGTCGTGGAACAGATCCTGGACCGGGTCCTGCCGCGATGGCGCACTGAGGTTCCCGACGACCGCAACAAGTCCGTCAACCGCTGGTGCCAGCACCGTGAAGCGGTCCAGCGTGCTGACGCTGTCCTGCTGCGGGAGGCGGAGGTGCGCGAGCGGCTCGGGGACGACGCACCCCAGGTCAGTGCGGCGGCCATGCACCGGTGGGTGTGGGATGGAGCCAGGTCCCTGTGGCGGAGCGGGCACTTCCGTGAGGCGGTCACCGCCGCCGCCAGGAAGGTCAACGCCGAGACCCAGAACAAGGTTGCACGCCGCGACGTGAGCGAAACCGCCCTGTTCCAGAGTGTGTTCTCCAAGGACGCGGCCAAGCTCGGTCAGCCTCGCCTTCGTCTGATGGCGGACGACGGCAGTGACACCTTCCGCAGTGTGCACCGCGGTGCGATGTCCTTCGCCGAGGGCTGCTTTGCGGGCATCCGGAATCCCAACAGTCATGAGGACGGGCTGCCGGAACTGCCGGAGCACGAAGCCCTGGAACAGCTCGCGGCCTTCAGCGTCCTGGCGCGCTGGGTGGACGCCGCGGCCCTCGACGAACCCTGATTCCGCCCGGGGAAGCGTCAGCCCAACAGGGTGGTGATGTCGCGGACGGCGTCCCGGGATGGGCGGCCGACGCCGATCAGCGTGGCCGAGGCGGGTCCCGTCCAATCGCCGTAGCCGAGGAGATGCAGGCGCGGTTCGTCCACCGCCCGGGTGCCGTGGGTGGGGATGTGGCCGCGATCGCCGCGCAGGCCCAGCGGGGCGAGGTGAGACAGGGCGGGCCGGAAGCCAGTGCACCAGATGACCGCTGCGGCTTCCGCTCTCGTTCCGTCCGCCCACTCCGCACCGTCCTCGGTGAGCCGGGCGAACATCGGCTGTGCCTTGAGGAGGCCGGCATCCCGTGCGGCGCGGACCGGTGCGACGGCGACGATGTCGCCCAGCGAGGCGACGCCTCCTGTGTCCGTGTCCCCGGTGTCCACGGCGCGGCGGCGGGCGGTGGCTGCGTCGAAGAGTGCGCGGCCGTCGATGTCGTCGGCCAGGAAACGCGCAGGCCGTTGGGTGACCCAGGTCAGGTCCGTGTGCGCTGCGAGGTCGGCGGCGATCTGTGCCCCGGAGTTGCCTCCTCCGACAACGATGACCCGCTGCCCTGCGAACTCGCGAGGGCTGCGGTACTGCACGGTGTGCAGCTGGCGGCCGGCGAACGTCTCGCGGCCGGGGACGGCAGGGAGAAAGGGTCGCCACCAGGTCCCGGTCGCCGAGACGACCGCGCGGGCGGACCAGGCACCCGTGTCCGTCTCCACCCGCAACCGCTCACCATCACGGCGTACGGCCTCTACTTGGACCGGCCGCTGAACGGGCAGGGCGTAGCGCTCTTCGTACGCGGACAGGTACCGGACGACGTGATCCGCGTCCGGGTACTCCGCTCCGTCCTGGACGGGCATCAGCCAGCCCGGGAGGGAGGAGTATGCGGCCGGGGAGAACAGGCGGAGGGAGTCCCATGTGTGCTGCCACGCGCCGCCTGTTGTGGGCTGGGCGTCGAGGATGACGAAGTCGAGGTTCTGGCGACGCAGGTAGTAACCGGCGGCGAGCCCTGCTTGGCCGCCGCCGATCACCACTACATCCACCGCTCGCGTCACGAGGCCACCACCGTACCGAAGCTGGGCACCTCGGCTCCCGCCGCATCCCTGCGCAGCGTTCCCCCCACCATCGGCCGGATGATGACGCGGGCCGAAGTGCAGGCAGCGGGGTGTGGGCGAGAGCCGAGGCTGTGCATCAGTGCTGTGTGGTGCTGGTAGTGAGCGCGGATGAGGTGAACTTCTTCCGCCAGGCCAGGGACACGTAGACCAGCGCGATCAGGACCGGGACCTCGATGAGCGGCCCGACGACGCCGGAGAGGGCCTGACCGGAGGTGACGCCGAAGGTGGCGATGGCCACCGCGATGGCCAGCTCGAAGTTGTTGCCGGCCGCGGTGAAGGCCAGGGTCGCGGTGCGGTCGTAGGCCAGGCCGATGGCCTTGCCGATCAGGAAGCTGCCGAAGAACATGATCGCGAAGTACACGAGGAGCGGCAGCGCGATGCGGACCACGTCCAGCGGCTGCGAGGTGATCGTCTTTCCCTGGAGGGCGAAGAGGATGATGATCGTGAAGAGCAGGCCGTACAGGGCCCAGGGGCCGATCTTCGGCAGGAACTTCGCCTCGTAGGACTCGCGACCCATCCTCTTCTCGCCCAGGCGTCGGGTGAGGAAGCCGGCGAGCAGGGGCACGCCGAGGAAGATGACGACGTTCAGGGCGATCTTCCACATGGAGATGTCGAGCGTCTCGCCTTCGCCCAGGCCGAGCCAGCCCGGCAGCAGGTCGAGGTAGAGCCAACCGAGCAGGCCGAACGCAATGACCTGGAACACCGAGTTCAGGGCCACCAGGACGGCGGCGGCCTCGCGGTCGCCGCAGGCCAGGTCGTTCCAGATGATGACCATGGCGATGCATCGGGCCAGGCCGACGATGATCAGGCCGGTGCGGTACTCAGGCAGGTCCGGCAGGAAGATCCAGGCCAGCGCGAACATGACGGCCGGGCCGATGAGCCAGTTGATGACCAGCGAGGAGACCATCAGCTTGCGGTCGCCGGTGACCGCGTCGAGCTTGTCGTAGCGGACCTTGGCGAGGACCGGGTACATCATGATCAGCAGGCCGACGGCGATGGGCAGGGAGATGCCGCCTATTTCCACCTTCGCCAGTGCGTCGTTCAGGCCGGGAATCAAACGGCCGAGGCCAAGGCCCAGGGCCATGGCCAGAAGGATCCAGACGGCGAGGAAGCGGTCCAGGGTGGACAGCTTCTGGACGACCGAGGAGTCCTCGGTCGTCGCGGGTGCTTCGGTGGGGGTCACGGACAGGCCCTCTTGTTCTCGGCGGCGTTGCGGGCGGACTCGGCCAGGTCGGTGAACTGGCCGGCGAGCTGGGCGATGACGTCGGGTCGGAGCTTGTAGTACGTGAAACGACCGCACGGCTCGGTCTCCACCACACCCGCCTCGCGCAGCACTCTCAGGTGGTTGGAGAGGTTGGTCTGCCGGGCGCCGGTCTCCTCCACCAGGTGGCTGGCACACAGCGTCTCGCGGGCGAGCAGAGTCACGATCTGGAAGCGGAGCGGATCGCCCAGCACCCTGATCAGTTCAGTGTCGACTGACGTCATCATGTACTGATACTCTCACATCAGTGGCCGCTGATGCCATCGGGCGCTGATGTCACTTGTGCCTGAACTGATCGTGAGACGAGAGAGACCTCCTGATGTCCGAGAAGCCCTCTGTGCTGTTCGTCTGTGTCCACAACGCCGGCCGCTCTCAGATGGCCGCCGCGTGGCTGACTCACCTGGCCGGGGACCGCGTCGAGGTCCGCTCCGCAGGCTCGAACCCGGGCGACGCGGTGAACCCGGCCGCCGTCGATGCGATGGCTGAGGTCGGCATCGACATCTCCGCCGAGACTCCGAAGATCCTCACCGTCGACGCGGTGAAGGAGTCGGACGTCTGCATCACGATGGGCTGCGGCGACACCTGCCCCGTCTTCCCCGGCAAGCGCTACCTGGACTGGAAGCTTGAAGACCCGGCCGGTCAGGGTGTGGCAGCTGTGCGCCCGATCCGTGACGAGATCAAGGTCATGGTCGAGGGCCTGATCGCCGAGATCGCCCCGGAGAAAACGGCATGAGCGCGGACATACGCAACGTCATCGTCATCGGCTCCGGCCCATCCGGCTACACCGCCGCGATGTACGCCGCGCGCGCCCAGCTGAAGCCTGTCGTGTTCGGCAGTTCGATCTTCGTCGGGGGTGCGCTCACGACCACTACCGAGGTGGAGAACTTCCCCGGCTTTCCGCAGGGAATCGACGGACCGGTCCTCATGGAAAACATGAGGGCCCAGGCGGAGCGCTTCGGAGCCGAGATGATCGACGACGACATCGTCTCCGTCGACCTGACCGGTGACATCAAGGAGCTCACCGACAGCGAGGGCACCGTTCACCGGGCGAAGGCCGTGATCGTCTCGACCGGCTCCGGCTACCGCAAGCTCGGCCTGCCGAACGAGGACGCACTCTCGGGCCGTGGCGTCTCCTGGTGCGCGACCTGCGACGGCTTCTTCTTCCGTGACCGGGACATCGTCGTGGTCGGTGGCGGCGACACCGCGATGGAAGAGGCCACCTTCCTCACGCGCTTCGCCAAGTCGGTGACCGTCGTCCACCGGCGTTCGACCCTGCGGGCCTCCCAGGTCATGCAGAACCGCGCTTTCGCCGACGAAAAGATCTCCTTCGTCTTCGATAATGAGATCGCCGAGATCAAGGAAGAGAACGGCATGCTTGCCGGGGTCGTGCTCCGCGACACCTTCACCGCCAAGACCCGGGACCTGGATGCGACGGGCTTGTTCATCGCGATCGGCCACGACCCGCGCACCGAACTCTTCCAGGGTCAGTTGGAGCTGGACGCCGAGGGCTACCTCAAGGTCGAGTCTCCCTCTACCCGCACGAACATCCCCGGCGTCTTCGGCGCGGGTGATGTCGTCGACCACACCTACCGTCAGGCCATCACCGCTGCCGGTTCCGGCTGCGCGGCAGCCCTGGACGCCGAGCGCTACCTTGCTGCCCTCGCCGACGCCGAGAAGACCGCCGAGCCGGCCCCGGCTGCGGCCACTGTCTGACTGACCCGATAGGCAAGGAGGCTCCGATGGCCCTCAAGAACGTGACCGACGATTCCTTCGAAGCGGACGTCCTCAAGAGCGACAAGCCCGTCCTTGTCGAGTTCTGGGCGGCTTGGTGCGGACCCTGCCGCCAGCTTGCGCCGTCCCTGGAAGCGATCGCGGCCGAGCGCGGCGAGAAGATCGAAATCGTCAAGCTCAACATCGACGAGAACCCGGCCACGGCCGCCAAGTACGGTGTCATGTCGATCCCGACAATGAACCTCTACGTCAACGGCGATGTGGCCAAGACCATCGTCGGCGCCAAGCCGAAAGCCGCGCTCGAACGCGACCTCGGCGACGCCATCGTCTGACCGGGCATCACGCTGGCCCAGCGTGGTGCTGGATCCGCCTACCGCTCCGTCCCGACCGACGACCGAGCCGTAGCTTGTGCCTCTCAGCGTTTTCCGTGTCAGCGAAGATGGGAGTTGCTCGCTACGGAAAGTAGCTGCGCGAAGGTGAGGGGCGGTAGGCCGAAATTCCAAGATCACGAAGATCCGGCGATGGCAAGAGCGATCGTTCCCCCGGGCTCCTCTGCGGCAGCTCTTGCTTGAGGCGGTGGTGCGGCGAACGCCGCACGGTTCCCGTTGCAGTCGGATCGAGCAGGATCCAGGCGGACGGAAACGGGGCACTTTGTCCGTTGTTTCGGCATCGTTGCAGGTGAGAGGCGTCACTTGGATGGGTTCGAGTCCCACCCGCCCCACCAGTTTCACCCTGCGGAAACGTTCTGACCTGGGGATATGTGTTTTCCGGGGGCGTCTTGGCGTGCAGCGTTCGCCGCACCGGAAATCCACCACTACGTGGTCACACAGGGTGGATCGTAGGGCAGTTCGGGAACGTATCGGTTCCACTGCTGACGGCTCAGGGTGCCGGAGCTGGCGGCGCAGATGCGGTCGATGGCTGACTCGACCTTCAGATCCCAGAGCGTGGCTACGCCGTCGTCGGTGGTGGCGGCCAGGGTGTGACCGTCCGGGCTGAACGCCAGAACGGCGACGAATCCCGTATCCACGGTCAGCGGACGGCCGATGGTGGTGGGGTGGTCGGGATCGGTGACGTTCCACAGATGGATGGTGCCGTTGTCGGTGTGGCCGGCCGCTGCGAGGGTGTGCCCGTCCGGGCTGAACGCCACGGACCACAGGCTGCCGCCGGGCACGGTCAGGGGACTGCCCCTGCGCGTCAGGTGGTTGGGGTCGGTGGCGTTCCACAGGGTGACGATGCCGCGGCTGTTCCCGGTGGCGAGCGTGCGGCCGTCCGGGCTGAACGCTACCCAGGTGCTGGTGGTGATCGGCTGGTCGATCGGCCGGCCGATACGGACTCCCGGGTCCGTCGTACTCCACAGTCCGACCTTGTGGTTGCTGCCGTCGCCGCCGGCCGCCAGCATCGTGCCGTCGGGGCTGTACACCAGGGAGAAGACGGACTTCGTCTCTGAATTGGAGATGCCGGTCCGGGTGAAGGGTTTCGCGGGGTCGCTGACGTCCCACAGGGCGATGCTGCCGAACGTTTTGTCGTCGCCGGCCGCGGCCAGAGTGTCGCCGTCCGGGCTGAACGCCAGGGAGAAGATGAGCCCGTTCGCCCCGCTGAGGGTCTCAGGGAAGGGAACGGGATGGTTGGGGTCGGTGGTGTTCCACAGGTGGACCTTGCCGTCGCTGTCGCCTGCGGCCAGGGTGTGCCCGTCCGGGCTGAACGCCACGGAGTCGACCGCGTCTTTGGGGCCGGTGAGCGGATCACCGCGGGGAACAGGGTTGCCGGGGTCGACGGTGTTCCACAGTGAGACGGTCCTGTTCTGGTTTCCGGCGGCCAGGGTGTGCCCATCAGGGCTGAACGCCACGGATGCCACATTGCCGCCGGCTCCGATGACCCGGGTGGGCGGCAGACTCCACAGATCGACCTTGCCGTCGCTGTTCCCGGCGGCGAGGGTGCGGCTGTCCGGGCTGAACACCACGTCGGTGACCGCGTTGCCGGGGCCGGTCAGCGGACGGCCCAGAGGGCCGATGGCCCCGGGGTGGGTGACGTTCCACAGGCGGATGGTGTGGTCGGCGCTGCCGGCCGCCAGGGTGTGACCGTCGGGGCTGAACGCCACCGACATGACTGCCTGAGCGGACCCGGTCAGCGGTTTGCCCAGGGGGGTGGGGTGGTCCGGGTCTGCGACCTTCCACAGGTGCACGTCGTTGTCGGTGGACCCTGCGGCCAGGGTGCGGCCGTCGGGGCTGAACGTCATGGAGCTGACGCGATCCCCGGTCTTCAGGGAACGGCCGCGGACGGGTTTGTCGGGGTCGGTGGTGTTCCACAGGCTGATGGTGCCGGCGTCGTCCGCGCAAGCGGCGGCCAGGGTTTTGCCGTCGGGGCTGAACGCGACGCGATGGGAGAAGACGTCGGGGCAGCGGAGGTTCAGGGGAGCTCGCGCGGGCTTGACGTCGTCGGGGCGGGCCACGTTCCAGAGACTGACGAGGCCGGCGTGCCACCCGGCGGCCAGGGTGCGGCCGTCGGGACTGAACGCCAGTGATTCGACGGAGGTCGCGGCGTCAAAGCCCTGAATGACCGGACTCTCCGGCCGGCCGAGCAGGACGGGGTGGCTGGGGCTGGTCAGGCTCCACAGATCGACGAATCCGCCGGAACCGGCGTTGCCGTTGTGGCTGGTGTGGCCGCCGACGGCCAGCACCTGCCCGTCGGGGCTGAACTCGAGCGACAGGATCGAATTGACGGAATGGTCCACGGGCACAGGTTGGCCCAGCGCGACCGGACGGCCGGGGTCGGAGACGTCCCACAGCCGGACGAGGTTCTGGTGGACGTTCCCGGCTGCCAGCATGTGCCCGTCGGGGCTGTAGGCCACGGTGTACACCGCGCCGCGCGGGCCGGGAAGCCGGGTGGCCAGTGGGGTGTTCTGGGTCGTGATGAGCCGGGATGCCGCATCCGAGGTCGGATCCATGCGATAGGCGGCCAGCGCGAGTTGGGCAGACAGTGAGGGATCGGTCGGGCCCAGTTGCCCGGACGCGGAGGTGACGGCGGCGTTGATGGCCTGGTCGCGGGATTGCAGGGCGTCGGTGGCGGCGTCCCGCGCGTTGGCCTCCTGGCGGAAGGCGAACATCGCGGCCAGCGAGGCGGCCACGGCCAGGGCGGTGATGGTGGCGACCGCGGCGCGCCGGAGCCGTTGCCCGCGCCTCTGGTGGTGGAGGGCTGCCGACAGGAAGGCCCGGGCGACACCGCTGAGTTCCGACCCGCGCGTCTCGGCCCAGGCGAGGGAGGTCTCCAGCCGGTTCCCCCGGTACAGGACAGCGGCCTCCCGGCCGGCGTCCTTCCAGAGCGCGGCCGCGTCTTCCAGATCCTGTCGTACGAGGTTTCCGGTGCGGTCGTGCCCGATCCAGTCCCGCAGCCGGGGCCAGGCGCGGATGAGTACCTCATGTGTCATCACCACCGTGTCCTGGTCCAGGGTCAGCAGCCGGCCTTCGGTGAAGTCATGCAGGACTTTGGCGGCCGCTTCCCGGTCCGGCGCGTCACGCAGCAGCTCCTCGGACCGGACGCGCCGGCGGGTGTCGTCGGCGTCGCGTCCCACGATGACCAGCCGCAGGAACACCCACCGTGCGGCCTCCTGGCAGGGCGGTGGCAGGGTGTCGTAGAGCCTGTTCGCCGTCATGGCGATGGCGCCCTGGATTCCGCCGGTGACGCGGTACCCGTCCACGGTGAGTGTGTGGCCGTGGCGCTGCTGCCAGGTGGCCCGCAGCGCGTGTGCGAGCAGCGGCAGCCGGCCCGTGGTGCTGGCCCCGAGAGGCCCGCCGACCGTGCCCAGCTCCGTCAGCAGGACCTCGACCAGGCCCTCTTCGACGTCGAGTCCCACGCTGCCGGCCGGGCGGCGGATCGCGTCCTTGAGTTCGCTCTCCGTCATCGGATCCAGCAGGACCGGTCCGGCCCGGAGCGCTGCCCGGAGCTGCGGATGGGCCGTGCACTCGGCATAGAAGTCCGCGCGAATTCCCAGCACCACGACCGCACCGCCCGTGGGCCGGGCCAGACGTTCGAGGACGTCGATGAGCCACTGCCGATCGGCCTCGCCGCACGCAGTGAAGATCTCCTCGAACTGGTCGACCACGACGACGAGGCCAGTTGCGGGGGACTCCCCGGCGGGCGTCGGATCTCCGACTCCGGTGATCCGGCGCAGCTCGGCCAGGCAATGTGCGGGATCGGCCTGCCACGCCGATGCCGTGCGCGCGGCGGTCTCGGCGTCGAGCCCGGCAGCGGTCGCCAGCGCCAGGGGCGGGGATGCCGTCGGGGTCAGCAGCAGCCGCGGCCAGTTGCTCGAGCCCGCCACCGGAAGTCGCCCGTCGCCCAGGGCCGGCAGTACCCCGGCCGCGAGCAGGGACGACTTCCCGGCCCCCGAAGGGCCGATGAGCATCAGCGGGCCGCCCTCACGCATCCGGGCGTCCATCCGCTCGCACACGAGGTGAACCATGCGATCACGGCCGTAGAACCACTGCTTGTGCTGCGCGTCGAACGGAACCAACCCCGGGTACGGACAGGGCACTTGGTCGAAGCCCTGGCCGGGCACGGTTGTACGCCCCTCGTCCCCGAGGCGGACGTGGAGGTCGCGGCCGGCCATGAAGGCGCTGCCGCCGCCGGTCACGCGGGCCTCCTGGCGTCTCGGCTGCCAGGGCGGCGGCTCGTCGGGGGGCGAGGCGTCGGTGCCGTGTTCGGTCACGCCTGTCCGTCCCTGGTGACGTTCATGTCCCGGCCGGCCAGGAACGCGTCGCCGCCGGAGACATGTGCCTTCAACGTCATCGAGCCCGTGATCTGCTGGTCCGGTGTTCCGGCAGCGGCCGGTTCCCCGCCGAACAGGGCGCGCAGTTCGTCGACGGCGTTCGGCCGCGTGGCCAACAGCCGGATGATCCGGGCCTGCCACTCGGCGGCCAGGAGCCCTTGAAGCTCCGCGCTATCGCCCGTCTGTTGTGCCTGAAGCAACTCGGCTCGCGCGTCGTTGAGTTCCTCCTCAACACGCTCCGGGTGCGCGGACCGCCACAGCGACAGGACCGAGGACTTGACCGTCCCCCAGCAGTCCGTCGCCAGCAGATCGATCAGGCGCACCGCGGCTGCTGATGCCAGGCTGGCGAGTTCCACACTCGTCTCCATGTCCTTCTCCTTGTCCCTCAACGACCGTGGGCCGCGATGGCGGTCAGGGTCAGGTGGGAGGCGATGAACACGCGGTCACCGCCCACCGTCCACATGAACCCCACGTCCGGCTGCCCGGGGTCCCTGTATCTCCACCGGGCCCTGCCGGTGGCCGCGTCGATGGCCCACAGGGTCTTGGCGCTGTCGGTGGCGAAGACGGTGTCCGCCGAACACTGTGCGTTCTTGCCGCCCAGCCTGAGGGAGGCGTTGAACAGGTTCGAAGTGCCCGTGTCGCTGGCCCCGTCGAGCACGGCGACCCACTGGAGCGTGCCGTCGGCCGCGGCCAGGGCGACCAGGTCGCTGCCGACCGGTACGTAGACGGTCGCACCGTCCTGGCTGGAGAACGGGGTGCCGATCCGGACCTGGTCCCCGTTCTTCGCGTCGAAGCGCTGATGCCACTTCTCGCTGCCCGTGGCCGCGTCGACGGCGAACAGCGTGTTGCCGTTGCCCCCGGCGAAAAGGAACAGTCCGGCGGCGTAGCACGTCAGCGGCCAGCCGGTTGTGAAGTAGTGCGAGGCGTGCGGGACGGATACCTTCCAGCCGCGAGCACCCTTTCTGCCGGCGTCGATCATCTGGACACGGCCGGGCTTCTTGGCCGGAACGGCCGAGGCGGCAAGCAGGTGGGAACCGGTGGGCGGCACGAGCACGTTGTTGATGTCCGTGCCCTCGACCTGCCACAGCGGCTTGCCGGTCGCGGCGTTGAACGCACGGATGTAGCCGGTGGTCGGTTCCTTCGCGGAGAACTTTCCGTCAATCTTGAGTTCCGTCCCGCATACGTAGACCGTGTTCCCCAGGACCGCCACATAGGTGCTCGGGTACATCGATATGACCGTGCCGCCGCCGGGATCGGAAGCGGCAAGGTTGGTCGCCCACTTAGCCTTACCGCCGGCGGCGTCGAATGCCGCCAACACGCCTGACTGACTCGGTGTGTCGCAGAGCAGGTAGAACACGCCGTCCGCGTACGCCGTCGGGTACGTGCCGCTGCTCGCGCGGAAGTCCTTGGTCGTGTTCAGTGGGTGGAACATGGATTTCCCGGTCGCGGCGTCCAGGAAGGACGTGGCGGTGTCCGAAACCACCATCACCACCTTGTCGGACGCCTCCAGGCAGGTGGGGGCGTTCTTTCCGGCTTCCGACCAGCTTGTGACGGCGTCGGGCCCGGCCAGAACTACCGGTTCCGGTCCGCCCGTCGAGGACGGCGACGCGGAGGTCGGCGCCGTGGACCGCCCGCCCGACGGAGAGGCCGGCCGTGCGGTGGACCCGGCCGGCCGGCTCGGCCCTCGGGTGCCGGTGACGAGTCGCCGAAGAGGGCGAATGCCGCAGTGGTCCCGCCGAGCACGGCCGCGCCCCCGGCGAGAGCGATGATCAGCTTCCGGCGGCTGACGCCCGCGACGGCAGAGAACTCCGGCGGCGGAGGAAACGTGCCCCGGCCGATGCCTCCGGCGGACTCCGACCCCACCGCCGCAGTTGCGGCGGCCATGTCGGCGGTTACGGACGACGGAAGCCAACTGCCCTTCAGCGACGGCAGGTTCTGATGCTTCAAGTAGGCGACGAGCTGCTCCGCGGTGGGACGGTCCGGCGGGTCCGTGTACAGACAGCCGTCGATCACGTCGCGCAGTGACGCGGGGAGCGCGTCCGTGTCCGGCTCGATTCCGGAAGCGGCGAACAGCACGGTCGACCCGAGGTGGAACATGTCGTCCGTCGGTGACGGTGCCGGGCCGCCGGTGGCTTCCACCCTCCCCACGGCGCTGATGCGGGGCCCCTCCATGGTCAGCAGCACCGAGTCCGGGCTCACCTCGCCGTGGACCATCCCGGCCGCGTGGAGTGCGGTCAGGGCCCGGGCAAGGCCGTCGGCGAGCACCCGCAGAGCAGGTTCGGACAGCGGGCCGTGCCGGTCCACGGCCTGCCGGAGCGGCAGTCCGGCAGTGAACCGGGTCGCCAGCCAGGGAACCGGCGCGTCGGCGTCGGCATCCACCACCGGTACGAGGAAGTCATCGGACAGCGTCCGTGCCACCTCGACGGCGGCTCGGAAGCGGTCTCGGAACTCCGGGTCCGCGGCGAGTTCTGGGGCTACGACCGTGACGGTGACGAGACTCCCCTCGTCCGTGCGCGCCGCGAAGACTTCGCTCCCGCCGACCGTGCGCTCTCTTCCGAGCAGGGCGTACGGCCCGATCCGATGGGCACCGTCTGCTCCGGGATGATTCATCGTCCGCCCCTCACGCCAGCCTGATCGTCTGATCACGGGCCGCCTGGTAGGCGCTGCCGCCGCCGGACACATGGGCCGTCATGGTCATGGACGGCTCCGGATCGGCGGCCGGCGATGTGCCGTGCCCGGGTTCGTCAGGGGTGCCGGCATCGGCACCGGACAGGAGAGAGGTCAGTTCGTCGCCCAAGTGCGCCAGCCCGTCCGGTAGATGGGTCTCCGGGACACGGAGGAACTGCAGGCCCGCCAGCTCCGCGATCACGGCCGGCAGAGCCGAGGCGTCGGGCAGCGGCGTCGCGTCACCCAGAAGGACCGGTACGACGCGGTTTCCCGCCCGCAGAGCTGTCGCGATCTCCACTCGGACCCAGTCGTGATCCCGGTCCAGAAGCCGCACACCGTCCTCGCCCCGCGCATCGAGCCACCCGGGACCGATCAGTACGCACATGAGCTCGCACTCGGCGGCCTGCCGCCGCAGGATCTCGGCGAAATCGGCCCCGGGCGGGATCGACTGGCCCGACTTGAAGATCTCGTCGGCACCTAAGCGTTCGGACAGTGCGTGATAGACGCGGTCTCGCATCCATCGGGAGTCCGGTTTGCGAAAGCTGAGGAATACGCGCGGCACAATTGCCCCCTTTCTGGGAAGCCTTGATTCAGGAAGTGTGCTCACCCTAGGGGCGGCGTACGCGCTCGGTGGCTATTCGCCGGGGATTGAATAGCGGCCGCAGGACTCCGTACGCTGACGGGTATGGATCCGGCGGACAGCACGGCAGGGACGGTCCCGGGAGGGAGATCGGCCAGCATGCGTCTGCCACCGGGCGACTTCGGCGTCGTCCTGGCCACACTCCGGGCACGTCGGGGGTGGAGCGTGCGCGAGGCCGCCCGGCGTGCGAACGTCTCCGAAGGGCAGATCTGCAATCTGGAGAGCGGGTTGCGCAACCCGACGCCCGCTGTGGCTGCCGCATGCGACGCGGCCTTCGGCACCGGCGGGGAACTCGTCGAGCTGGCCGGGGCCGGACGCCGCGGCGCCCCGTCCGAGGACGTCGTCGAAGGCCGGCTCCGTGGTCTCCGGATACGAGCGGGTCCTGTGGGAGCTGAAGGGCATCGGTAGATCCACCGGACCGAGGTTCGTCAGCGCCTCGATGAAGTCGATCACGCGGATCCTGACAGACGCCGGTCCGCACGCCGTTGGCGAGCAGCGTGCCGAGATCTGGCTGCTGGCCTCACGGTTCGCCGAATACACGGGCTGGATGGCACAAGAGGCGGGAAATCCCGCGGAGGCGTTGCGCTGGACGAATCTCGCCGTCCGCTGGGGCGCATACGGCGGGGACGAAACGGTGGCCGCGTATGCCCTCGTCCGCAAGGCGTTCATCGCCCAGCACCGCGGTGACACCTGTGCGGCGATCGGCTTCGCCGACCAGGCGGCCGGGCATCCGGCGGCCAACCCGGTGATCCGCGCGCACGCCGCGCGACGCGCGGCCCAGGGGCATGCGCGCCGAGGCGATGCGGGGGCATGCCAGGAGGCACTGGAGCGGTTCAGAAGCCACGCCGCCGAGGTCATCGGCGAACGGACCCCTCACTGGGGCCCGCGCATCGAGAACGGCAACCCTCGGCTCATCGAGGCGTCCTGCATGCTCAGCCTCCGTCGTTTCGAGCTGGCCGCCGACCTTTTCGCCGCCGACCACCGGCCGGCCGAACCGGCGGACAGTAACTCCCAGGCCCGCTTCGCGGTTCGGCAGGCGACAGCCCTGGCCGGTGCCGGCCGCCTCGACGACGCCTGTCAGATCGCCGAGGCCACGCTGCCCGTGATCAAGCGCATCGATTCGGCCACCGTCCGCGCGGAGCTGGGCCGTTTCGTGGAACAGGCCCGGACCTGGAGAGCCAGCCCGGGCCAACTTGCCCTCATCGACGCATCGGCTGCCCTCGCGATCGGCTGACAGCAGGACGTATCCGTGCTCTCCGCGCGCGGGGATGGTCCGTGCCGCGCTGCAGAGGTGTGCGTCCTTGGCTGCGGAACGAGATCTCTCGAGGAGGGGCAGGTGTCCGTCGGGGCTGGCAGATGCTCACTCTCACCCCGGGGCCTTCTGTAATGCGGCGAATGAAGTCACCTGGACTTCCCCCGAAGCCGGCAGGTGAGTACGACGCGCCTGATGCGGTGCAGCGAACGCTGCACCGCATCCGCTGGAACCGGATCGAGCGGGGCGCAGCCGGGCCGATATGCCCGGCTCTCTGAGGAAACTGCAGGTGAGACGCGCCACCGGTTTGGGTTCGAGTCCCACCCGCCCCACCAGTTTCACCCTGCGGAAACGTTCTGACCTGCGGAAACGTCGATTTCTCGGCTGTCCTCCGTGCGGTATGCCTGCGCGCCGTGCGGTACCGGACCCGCTGGCGCATCGTGGCAGCGCCCCTTGAAGCGCGTCTGATCCGGCCCTTTTGTGACGAGCGCCCGGTCGAACACCGCGATGTGGTCGGCGGCAGGGTTGGCTCCGGAGCGACCGGGCCACAGCTGTCCCGACACGGCCGCGCGACCGACTCCGACCGTCCGGGCGACCGGACAGCAGTTCGTACGTCACGTCCGCGACGGGCGCGTCGCGACCTGCTGGGCTGCCCACGCGCGCCCTGCGGCCCAAGGACCGTGGGGTGGCCGGCGTCACCGGTACAGGAAGCGGTCGACGCAGAGGAAGCGCAGGGCGAAGACAAGGGTCATGGCTGTCGCCGTGGCCAGCAGGGGCGTGAGGCCGAGGCCGGACACGAGCAGCAGCATGAGGGGAATTCGGGCCACGAGATCGGCGTTGGCGAGCGCGATGAAGCTCAGCAGCCGTGCGCGAGGGCCCATGTGTTTGCGTCCGCGGTAGAGCACCCTGTCGATGAGCACGAAGTTCCAGAGCACACCGACCTGGTTTGCCATGACCTCGGCGGCCGCGTAGTGAAGGCCGGTCCTGTGGGTCAGCGCCCACAGGACCGCGAGGTTCGGCAGGAACCCGGACAGGCCGATCGCTCCGACGGCGAGCGCGCGGGTGGGCATACCGCTGGTGCGCAGGCGTAGCAGATGACGCAGGAACCGTAGCCCCTCGCGCACGGTCGACTTGGACTCGCCCGCGTAACGGACGCCGAAGTCGTACGCCACTTCTGTGACAGAGCGAGGACGGCTGCGGACGATCAGTTCCAGGAGGATCTTGTAGCCCAAGGGCCTTACAGCACCGGTGCCTTGTGCACGGCTGACCACATCACGGCCAATGGCGAAGTAGCCGCTCATGGGATCGGTGACGTCGCGCAGGACTTTCGGGAAGAGCGCCTTGGCCACCGATGTGGAAAAGCCGGACACCAGGACGCGGTACCGGGTGCCGAGGCCGCTGTGATCCCCACCGCCGGTGTAGCGGCTCGCGATGACGAGCTCGGCCCCCGTCTCCTCGCCCTTGGCGATCAATTCGGGCAGCAGTGTGGGCGGGTGCTGGAGGTCCGCGTCCATGACGACGATCCACGGGGAGACGCTGAGGGCGATGCCCTCCATGACCGCACCTCCCAGACCACCCACCGGGTCTGCCCGATGGTGCACGCGGACCTCGATCGGCAGTCGCACGGCCTCCTTCTCGATCGCCTCGGGGGTGTTGTCCGTCGAATCGTCGACGAAGAGCACCGAGAACTCCTGACCGGGTGGCACGGCAGCGGATATACGACTCAGCAGCTCGGGTATGTTCGCGGCTTCGTTGAATGTCGGAATCACAATGGTGACCCGGCGGCCTTCGGCTGCGTCCGCGGAATTCTCCAAATGGAGGGAGACGGGTTTCGGCTCGGACTCCGAGGGGGACGCACTCGCGGTCATCAATTCCTCCCGGGAAGGCTGGTTCTCATCGGACGTCGATGGTCCGGCGAAGTGGCAGCATCCCGCCCCATGTTTCGCTGACAAGTCAAGCTGATGTCTCCGCAAAGGCACTTGATCCCTGCTGTGACCCGGGTTTCTCGGCTGCCGCTCGAAGAGCTGACCCAGCCGACGGAGCGCGCTCCACGAGATCATCGAAGGCCCGGGTGACGACACGGCGGGGCGACGAGCGCGCGTACCGCTGTCCGCGCTGCGCGCCCAGGCGGCGGTCCCCGGGGCGTACCCCGTGGCTGCTCCCCGCCGAGGCGAGGCGGGCCATCCCCTCGCGCGGTCCGTCCACCGACATCGACGATCCGTCGGCGCTCCGCCGAACGCGAGTCCCAGCGCGACCGGCTCGCGGTCGTGGCGCGCGGGCGGACGGTGCTGCTGCAGGGCGGAGACCGCGCGGAGACCTGTGCCCGGCCGGGCCGCCGACGCGATCCGCGGGTTCGTAGAGGGGCGCCGCGCCCTGGGCACACATCCGGGCGGCGTGCACATGGATCGACCGGCGACGGCGTCACCGAGTGCGTGGGTGGCAGCAATGCCGTTTCGGCGGAAGGCCCCGCACCACCGCTACGAGACGGCCTGTGGCTCGCGCCTGAACCACGCCCGCTCGCCGGACCTCGCCTTCCCGCTCGCCGGGATGTACCGGGACGGCATCCCGCTCCGACCTGCTGCCTGACCGCCCAGTTTCACCTGTCGGTCAAAGACGTGGCTGCGCGCCGGCATTTTCGAAAGAATCGAGGAGCCGAATTCATCGGGCATGAATGTGAATCCGCCTCAAGCCTTGCACGTCTGATATCGATAACGCCGTCGACCGGCGGGACTGAAGGATGGTTCTTGTGAAAAGACTTGTCGTCGAACCCAACGAGCGCAGGCAGATCGAATGGCTGATCGACGACGTGCTCGAGGAGTACGGTCATTGGGACCCGGGCCATTTCGTCACGCACGCCAAGACGGTGGCGGAGTCACTGCCCATCCGGGTCCGCCAGTTCTTCCGGCGCATCCAGACCGACGAGACCGACGTGGCAGTGCTGTCGGGGCTGCCCCTGAGCAACGACCTCGAACCGACCCCGACCGGTTGGGACATGGCGCAGAAGAACGGCGTCGGCCACCGGGAGGAGATCGTGCTCATGCTGTGCAGCGCGGTCCTCGGCGAGCCGTTCGCCTGGGGCAACCAGCAGAGCGGTCGCATCATGCACGATGTGTGCCCGGCGCCCGGCAAGGAGCGCTCGGAGACCAGCGGTAGCAGCACGGCTCCGTTGTCGCTGCACACCGAGGATGCCTTCCACCATTGCCGCTGCGACCATGTGGCGCTCTACTGCCTGCGCAACCAGGACCGGATCGGTACCACCGTCGTGCGAGCCGACCGGCTCGACCTGCCCGAGCGGTTGTCCGGGATCCTGTCGGAAAAACGGTTCCACCACCGTCCCGACCAGTCACACGTCGGGCCGCACGGACATTCCAGCGGGGCGGCGGAGGTGGACGCAATCCTGTTCGGCCCGCCCGAGGCGCGATACCTGCGCATTGACTTCGACGACACCTGCGCCGCGGACGAGGATGACCACGCCGCTACGGAGGCCATCGCGGAGCTGTACAGGTACGCCTGTACCGCGCAGGAAAAGGTGGTTCTGGAGCCCGGCGACGCGATCTTTCTCGACAACTACCGCGTTGTGCACGGCCGGGATCCGTTCCAGCCGAGGTACGACGGAACCGACCGGTGGCTGAAGCGGGTCAACCTGATCCGGGACCTCCGCCGGGTGTTCATGGCGACCGAGACCCGGTCGCGCATCGTTGTGTGAACCACCGCCGGCAGACCCCCCGGCCGTTCCCTGAGAAGTCAACCATGTTGAATCATAAGGAAAGTTGACGGATCCGGCCTTGTGGACGTCAGGCCTGCCGGTGTTGGCTGTGGCCCGTGGATCTCTGCATCAACGTCGTGCTTTGCTGACCTCGAATCCGAGTGTCGGCCAGCGGGCGTCCGTGAATATACGCCCGCCGGCCGCGGCACCGTTGAGCTGCCGGCAGGCGCTGGCTCTCGCCCCCCGTCGATTGCTGATGTCCAGCTGGCCGTGGCGGGCACTCGGCTATCTGTCCTCCGGAGCAGTCGTCGTGTTCTTGATCATGGGCGCGGCGATGAACGGAATGCTCTTCACGGAGAAGCTGCCCGGCTACGCCCAACTGATCGCGTGGATACTCCTGGCCGCGGTGCTCGGCATGCCGGTGGCCTCGGCGGAACGCCTCCGCCTGCGGATGGTGGACAGCGATCCCGTCGGCAATCCGCACACGGCCCCGGACGAGCCCGGCCTCAAGGCGTGGCTGCGGTTCCGCGTCGGCGAGGCGGCGACATGGCGCGAGTTCAGTTACGTGATCGCCCTGACGGCCGTGCTGCCCCTGATCGACTTCGGCGGTGCCCTGCTGGCGGGAAGCGTGCTCGTCCTCATCGCCGCCCCGTTCCTCGAGCCCTTCGTCGACCTCGGTCCGCTGATCGTCTTCGGCTACTGGGACGTCTCCACCCCGCTCGACCGGGCGCTGCTGGTGCTCCTCGGCCTTGCTCTGCTTCTGCCGGCGGCCTACACGGTCATCGCGCTGGCCGCGGCCCGGATGTCGTTCGTACGCCTGCTGCTGGCCCCGCGGGAGTCCGAGAGCGCAGCCCGCGTCCAGGACCTGACCCGGTCGCGCATCCGCCTCACCGACGCGTTCGAGGCCGAACGCAAGCGGATCGAGCGGGACCTGCACGACGGCGCGCAGCAGCGGGTGGTCGGGCTGATCATGACGTTGGGCCTCCTGGAACACGGGCTCCACGAGGAGCAGTCGGACCGCGCACGGCTGGTGGCCAAGGCCCGCAAGCAGGCCGAGGGCGTACTGGCCGAACTACGGGAGCTGATCCGCGGGATCCACCCCCAGCTTCTGACGGACCGTGGTATCGCGGCCGCGGTGGCCGAGATTGCCGACCGGAGCCCGGTACCGGTACATGTCGACATCATCCTTCCGCAGCGCCTCGTGCCCGCCGTGGAGACGGTGGCGTACTTCGCGGTGCAGGAGGCGCTCACCAACGTGGTGAAGCACAGCTGCGCCCGCGTCGCCCAGGTGACAGGCCGCCGGGAGGGCAACCACCTCGTGCTGCGCGTCGGCGACAACGGAGTGGGCGGCGCCCTGCCCAAGGACAGCCGCGGGCTGCAGGGTCTTGCCGATCGCGTCGCCGTGGTGGGTGGTGGGATCAAGCTGTTCAGCCCGCCCGGCGGACCAACCGAACTAGTTGTGGAGCTTCCGTGGCGAACCCCCGATTCCGCATAGTGCTGGCCGAGGACGCCGTCCTGCTGCGAGAAGGACTCGTCGAACTGCTGGAGAGGTTCGAGCACGAGGTCGTGGCCGCGGTGGGCGACAGCCGTGACCTGGCCACGGCGGTGGAGGAGCACCGGCCCGACATCGTGGTGACCGATGTGCGGATGCCGCCGGACTTCAACGACGACGGCTTGCGAGCGGCGATGGAACTGCGCGACCGCTACCAAGGGCTCGCGGTCCTGGTCCTCACCCAGTACGCCGCGACGGCTTACGCGTGCGAGCTGCTGGAGTCCGGCGAGCACTCCGAAGGCGGCCTCGGCTACCTGCTCAAGGACCGGGTCGGCGGAGTGGCCCAGTTCATGTCGGCGATCGAGTGCGTCGCTACGGGCGGCACGGTCGTCGATCCTGAGGTCGTCCGGCAGTTGTTGCGGCACCGGCGCCTGAGCGAGCCGCTGAGCCGGCTCACCTCGCGGGAGCGGGAGGTGCTGGCCCTGATGGCGGAAGGGAAGACGAACGCCGACGTCGCGGCGGCGCTGAATGTCAGCCAGCCCACGGTCGCCAAGAACATAGGCAGCATCTTCCTGAAACTCGGCCTGTCCGAAGGCGACGGCCACCGTCGCGTCCTGGCCGTGCTCACGTATCTGCGCTCCTGACAGCCCAGTTTCACCTGTAGGTCAAAGACATGGCTGCGCGTCGACGGGTCGGAGAGGCTCGACCGGACACGTTCGTCGGCAATGGACAAAGGGGCCTACATGGCTAGCAGCGTGGTAATCGTCGGTGGCGGGACAGCGGGATGGATGACGGCTTCCTACCTGAAAGCGGCATTCGGCGACCGGGTTTCGGTAACGCTGGTCGAATCGAAGAATGTGCCCGCGATCGGTGTGGGCGAGGCCACCTTCAGCACCATCCGACACTTCTTCAACTACCTGGGTGTGGAAGAGCACGAATGGATGCCGGAATGCCACGCCACCTACAAGCTGGCCGTCCGGTTCGAGGACTGGCGCGAGCCGGGCCACACGTTCTACCACCCCTTCGAGCGCACCCGTGTCGTGGACGGTTTCCCGCTCACCGACTGGTGGCTGCAGAAGAAGCCGACCGAGCGGTTCGACAAGGACTCCTTCCTCATCGGCTCCATGTGCGACGCGCAGAGCTCGCCGCGCTACCTGGACAATTCGCTCTTCGACAGCACCTTCGAGCGCGGTGAGGAATACCGCACCACGCTGAGCGAGCAGAACACCCAGTTCCCCTACGCGTACCACTTCGATGCGACGCTGCTGTCGAAGTTCCTGACCCGCTTCGGCGTGGAACGCGGGGTGCGGCACGTACTCGACGATGTGGTGGACGTCGTGCTGGACGACCGGGGCGCGATCGATCACGTCCGCACCCGCGAGCAGGGTGACATCCACGGCGACCTCTTCGTCGACTGCACGGGCTTCCGCAGCATGCTGGTGAACAAGGCGCTCGAAGAGCCGTTCATCTCGTTCCAGAACCACCTGCCCAACGACAGCGCGGTGGCCCTGCGCGTCCCGGTGGACATGGCCGAGCGCGGTATACGCCCGGCCACCACCGCGATCGCGCAGGAGGCGGGCTGGATCTGGTCGATCCCGCTGTTCGAGCGGCTCGGCACCGGCTACGTCTACGCCAGCGAGTACGCCACCCCGGACGAGGCCGAGCGCACACTGCGTGAGTTCGTCGGCCCGGCGGCGGAGAACGCCACCGCCAACCACATCCGCATGCGTATCGGACGCAGTGAGCGCGCCTGGGTGAAGAACTGCGTGGCGATCGGGCTGTCCAACGGGTTCGTCGAGCCGCTGGAGTCCACCGGCATCTTCATCATCCAGAACGGCATCGAGCAGTTGGTCAAGAACTTCCCCGGGGGCCACGAGGCGACCGACGACCAGCTCCGCAACACCTACAACCGGCAGGCCGCGCACGTGATGGACGGCCTGCGGGAGTTCATGGTCCTGCACTGGTACGCCTCGGGCCGCGCCGACAACCAGTACTGGAAGGACACCAAGACCCGGGAGATTCCCGACGGCCTGGCCGAGCGTCTGGAGCAGTGGAAGGTCAAGCTGCCCGACCAGGACTCGATCTACCCGCACTACCACGGATTCGAGTCGTACTCCTACCGTGCGATCATCCTCGGTCTGGGCGGGCTGCCGGTGCAGCCGCTGCCCGTACTGGGCAAGCTCGACGGCACCGCGGCGGACCGGGAATTCCAGCTGGTGGCCGAGCAGGCGGCCGCGCTGGTCGAGAAGATGCCCAGCCAGTACGAGTACTTCGCCCACTTGCACGGTCTTCCGGCGGCGCGGCGGAAGGCGGGCTCGGCGCGATGAACGCCGCTGAGTTCGCGGCCAGGACCGGCCAGGTGGCGCTCGCGCTGCTGGCCGTGCTCCTGGTCGCGTTCGTCGGCCGCGCGGTGGGCCGCATGGTGCGGCAGCCCACCGTTGTCACAGAGATCGCCTTCGGGCTCGCGATCGGTCCGGCCCTGCTCGCCTTCGGTGGTGAGCGGACGCTGCTGTCCGAGGAGACGACCGGCACGCTACGCACCATCGGGCACGTCGGGCTGGTGCTGTTCCTGATCGGGGTCGCGCACGAGTTGCGCCGCACGAGTGCACCGGCCCGCGGTCAACTGATCGGCTGGACCACCGCGGGCGCCTTGATCGTCCCGCTCCTGGCGGGCTGCGCGTTCGCCTTGGCGGTGCTGGCCGATCCCGAGCTGCGCGGCACCGCGCCCACCGCCGCGCTGGTGATGCTGCTCGCGGTCTCGCTGGCGGTGACCGCCGTGCCGGTGCTCGCGCGCATCCTCGAAGAGCAGGAGCTGCTCGACACCCCGATCGGCAAGCTCTCGATGACCGTTTCGTTGATCATCGACGTCGTCGCCTGGCTGTTGCTCGCGCTCGCGCTCGGACTGGCTGCGGGTGGGTCGGGCGGCCTGCCGCGGCTCGCCATGGTGGTGGCCGGCGGGCTGCTGGTGCTGTTCTGCCTAGGGCGGCTGCTGCGTACCGGCGCCGTGACGGCGTTCCGGGCACGCTTCAGCCAGGTCACGGCCGTGCTGATCGGCGCCGCTGGACTGGTGAGTTCCTGGGCTTTCCAGGAACTGGGGGTGGCAGAGATCTTCGGCGCCCTGCTGGTCGGACTCGCCATCCCCGTCGACGGGTGGCACGGAGTGGTGCACCGGGTGGGCCGGGCAGGCCGCCTGCTGGTGCCGGTCTTCTTCGTGGTCACCGGGATCACCGTGTTCTCCGGGCAGTTTGGCGCGACGCCGTGGTTCGCGATCGTGCTCGCCACTGTCCTGGGCATCGTCGGCAAGGTGGGCGGAGGGTACCTCGGGGCCAGACTCGGCGGTGCGCCGGCGTCGGACGCGGTGCGCGTCGGGGTGCTGGTCAACACCCGAGGCCTGACCGAACTGGTGGTACTTCAGGCGGGTTACAGCGCGGGGATCCTGACCGCGCCGGTGTTTCTCGCGCTGGTGGTCATGGCGCTGGTGACCACGGCGATGACCGGACCGTGCTACAGCCTGCTCGAACGGCGTGCGGCGCGCCACCGGAAGACTTGGGCCCTGGTAGAGGAAGGCAGCAGGTGACGATGATGGATTCCGGAGCGGAGGGCGGCGCCATGGGAGGCTCCACCACGATGACGGCGGTCGCGCCGGCGCAGTTCCGTTCTCTGATGTCGACGTTCCCCAGCGGTGTGTCCATCGTGACCACATCGGACCTCGACGGGCAGCCGTGGGGAATGACGTGCTCGTCGGTGTGCAGTGTGGCGGTGGATCCGCCGACGTTGCTCGTGTGCCTCCGCGAGGGGAGTCCCACTCTGGCGGCGATGTCGCGTCGCTCCGCCTTCGCGGTCAACCTGCTGCACGCCCGTGCCAGGGCGACGGCGGACCTGTTCGCCTCCGGAACGCCTCATCGGTTCGACCTGTTGCGCTGGTCGGCCGACTCGGAAGCAGCCGGTCCGCACCTGTCCGACGATGCCCACGCGATCGCCGACTGCCGGATCACCCGGATGGTCCGGATCGGTGACCACACGGTGGTCTTCGGCGAGGTGTTCCGCGTGGATCACCCGGCGACGGAGGTGGCGGACAACCGGTCACCACTGTTGTACGGACTCAGGGAGTACTCGTCCTGGCAGGTTCGTTGAAGTAGTTCTGCGGGTGGGCGGTCCGCGCGGGTCACCGAAGGTGTGTGACTCCGCACGGACCGTCTTTCGCGTGGGCCCCGTGCCGTTGGGGAACACGCAACCGGTCGGTCGGGACGGGGGACGATCCGACCACCGGGGGACTCCCGTGTGTTGTGCTGTGCCTCAAGTGAAGCACGCACCCCTGGGCCGCGCCGTAGTCCTGGTTGTAAAAGACCGGTATCGCTAGCTATACCGGGCGACACCCACCGAAACGAGAGAGCCTTCCTCTCCGGTCTCCACCGGAGAGGAAGGCTCTCGACGACCGCTGTGGGCCCGTGGTCGGGGCCTTGGGACGTGGGCCCGCTCAGCGCCGGTCCGTCACCGCCGTGAGGCTCTTGGGCCGCATGTCGGTCCAGTTCGCCTCGACGTAGTCGAGCGCCGACTGCCGGTCGGTCTCGGGCAGGGCGACCGTCCAGCCCGCGGGCACCTCGGCGAAGGACGGCCAAAGGGAGTGCTGGTCCTCGTCGTTGATCAGCACGAGGTAGGTGCCGTCCGGGTTCTCGAATGGGTTGACGCTCATGGCTTGCTTCCCCTTCGTAGGTTGTGGTCGAGCCCGCGCGGATCGGCGGCTCGATCCGAGTTTTCAGGCTTTCGCCGTGCTCACGACACCTTGGACGCGTGCCGCTGCCGCAGCAGCGCCACGCCGAGGGGCGTCAGGGAGTGAAGCGCCGTGTTGCGCTTACGGGCAGTTGTGACCAGTCCCGCCTTACGCAGCACCGTGGCGTGTTTGCTGGCGCCGGCCAGCGAGATGTTCAGCCGCTGTGAGAGCTCACTCGTGGTGCAGCTCTCCGAGAGCATTTGGAGCGCGGCGGCGCGCGTGTGCCCGACCAGGGCGCTCAACGCCTGCTCGCCACCCTTGTGGTGACCCCAGAACTCGGTCTCGACCGCGGTGTCCACAGGCACGGAGAAGACCAGGACAGGTACGCCGATCTCCAGGACGTCTTCCAGGATCATGCAGGCCTTGCCGACCATGAACAGCGATGGGCACAGCACGATTCCTCGCCCGTTGAGGTACACATCGTGGTCCGGTTCCCCCGCCATCTCCAGGACCGGGGGCTTCCAGTTCAGCTTCGGATGGAGGTTGTCCAGCAGGGCGTGCATACCGTTGGCGATGCCGATCCGGCCGCACGCGTCCCGCACCGATTCCATGTGACCGTGCATCTCCCGCCAGTGCGGCAACACGGCCACCTGGCAGAACTCGAACAAGGTAGCTCGCACCTGCTGACGGGTGCGTTCGTCGACCCCGATGTCGGACTTGCCGCTCGAGTAGAGCTTGAGCAACGGCAGTAACTCGTCGATGCTGCACCGGTCGGCGAGCTGCTCGATCGCGGCGATGCGGGTGCCGAGCTGCTCCCGGACTCCTTTGCGCCAGCCGCGGAAGGCGGGACTGCCTTGCCTGCCTAACTGTTTCAGCGCAAATGCGCTTTCGACGACGGGCCCTAACGAGGAAATCATGCTCAACTGCGCGACATCGTCAACCGTGAAGTGGATTCTCAAGTCTCTGTCCCCCTGTGCGTGTCAATGCTGGCGAGTGGCACCTCGGCACCTCGGCACGTCACCACGATCCGTCGGGCTACGGCACGCGCCCGACTGAGGAATTGCGCGGGAGGCCGCCCGCACATATCACACATCGTGATCAAGTCTCAAGCTGGTCCGAGTAGACCTCCACTAGCCTGCTAGGTTGTCGAAACGATGCATGATCGAGTCAAGTCGACACGGCAGCGGCGCCTGGCGAGCGCGCACCACCCGGACGTGGCTCGTCGGGCTGGGGCGAAGCCCCATCAGTACTGCAGTCGGGGTCCTCGAGTTGGTGAGAGAACCTGATCGTTTCGCGCTCGGCGGCGGTGTCGGGCAGACTCCGCCTCCGCAGGTCTCCGTACCGCATCACGCCTCCGAGGTGGTGACCGCTTCCGACCGGCCCCGATCGGCCGCTCGGGAAGTGAGGCCGCGGCGCAGGCCCGAGGTGCTGCCCGCTCCCGTGCTCACCCGTCGATCTCCAGATACGACACCCCCGTTGATTGAGCTGTACCGACATCCTTGGAGCCTCTGATGCCGTCCCGGCCTTGGTTGAGGCAACCTCTTCGTGGCGGTGCTGGTGATGTCCACATGTGTCCGGCCGGGCACATGGACGCACATGAAGAGGCAATGCTGGTGCCGTCGACACAACCTTCGGGACTGCGTACGTCGGCGGCCGTCACATGACCTCGGGAACCTCGGTGGCCGGGTCCGAACCGCTTCCCGCGGGAAGCGGGATCGATCGCCCGCCAATCACTGAAAGGTGAATTTATCGCCTTCCTTCGATCCGATCAAGTGGTTAAAGTGTCTCACCCGCCAACTCTGTGGAGTACTCGTGCCCGAACGCGTCTTCGACGGGGGCAAGCTGCGCGACTGCCGTGTGGTCAAGCGCCTGTCGCAGTCCGATCTGGCCGCAGGCCTGAACGTCAAGACGAACGCCGTCTACCGCTGGGAGAACCAGCTGGCAACGCCGCCGCAGGAACGCTTGCCGGCGATCGCCGCGATGGTCGGGGCCGAACTCGACGAACTCTTTCCGCGGCTGGAGCCACCCAACCTCGCCGATCTGCGCTGCGACGCCGGTATGAGGCAGTCGGACACCACGCGCTGCACCAACACCGCGTCGCCGATGCCGATCCGCGCAGCCGAACAGGGAAAGCGAGCACTGTCCGATGAGGCCGTGACGGCGCTGGCAGCCGCCTACAACGTCACCCGCGCTGAACTGCTGGCCGCACAGAGGCGATCGTTCAGCCACGATGTGCCGGATTCGGAGCCGGTGAAGAAGACGTCGTCGTCACAGGTCGTCAGTACTGTTGCCGAGAAGCTCAAGTACCTGCAGACGGAGATCCACGATGGCGTTGTGCCCTCGGACGCGGACCTCGCCTCGGCCGGCAATCGGAAAAGCGGCAGGGCCCTCCTGACGGAGGATCTGGTCAGGGATTTGCGAACGGGTACGCTGCCGACTGCCCCGGATGACGTTCTCGATGCCCTGGCCCTCGCATTCGACGTCCCCCCGGTGTTCTTCCGTAGCAGTGATCCGGAGATCGACCGCCTGGTCGTCTCGGCGCGAGCCGTGCGCAGCCAGTACACGGTGATGGCCGCGCGCGGCGGAGAGAGGGAGATCTCGCAGGAAGCGCGGGATCAGCTCCGGGACTTCATCAGCGACACCATGGCGGAGATCCTCGGCACGGATGCGGATGGCATGCCGACGTAGCAGGCGCCCCTACCGTCGGCATCTCCTAGCCCGCCACCTCGACATGGGCCGTACTGCCGCCCGTGAGCGCGCCGAGCGCCGCGTCCCACAGAGGCCTGCGCGACGGCGGGATCTCGTCCGGAGAGATCTCGTCGGGCGCGCTGAAGCGGAACGCTGTGAGTTCGCTTTCTTGCAGCACAATCGCCTTCTGCTGCTCAGCGGAAAGTGTTCCGCCGTCGAACACCCAGTAGATGTGGGGTCCGTCGGCAGTATGCACATAGGCGGACAGCAGGAGGCGCCCGGGCGTCCGGTCGATGCCGAGTTCCTCCTTGAGCTCACGCGTACATGCCTGCCTGGGCGTCTCGCCCTCGTCGACCCCGCCGCCTGGCAGGTTCCAGCCTTTCCTGTATCCGGGCTTGACGATGAGGTACTCGCCCTGGCCATTGGTGAGGACGGCCGCCGCAGACATGGTCGGTCGAGCGGGGGTGGCGTTCATCAGTGGCTCCTCGCGTCTGGAGAGCCGGCGTGGTCTGCACCGGTCATCGCCAGCAGGGTGCGGGCTTCGGAGTTGCGGATGCCGCTGTACGCCGCGGCCACGGCCCGCAGGTGCGGCACTTCGTGCCGTGGGTCGGTGCCGGGGCCGAAGGGATACGGTGCCGGAGCGGCAGAATTGCCGTGAATCGCAGGGATCCCGCACAGCAGGGCAGCGCGGAGCCACAGCGCCTCGGCCCGGATCTCGGTGTCGTGGAGACCGTCCGGCACGCTCTGCGCATGGTCGCGGGCCTTCTCGGCAAGGTCTGCCGGGGCTCGTCGCTGCAGTTCGAAGATCGCGTCGCGGATGTCGACCGTGTAGCGGTTGACACGCACGGGCAAGGAAGCGTCAGGGCTCGTGAACACGTCGCGGAAGGTGTCGAGGGACCGGCCGACGAACCGCAGGCGCGCGAAGAGATGGCTGGGCCTGTGACGTACGACGTCAGGTGCGGCCGCCGCCAACCGCTTCCAGAGCGGGTGCAGCGAGAGGAGGTTGCGGGCCGCCCGGTACCGCTCGGAGCCCGCTCGGCTGGCGGGTGCGATGGCGCCGATCCCCCAGAGCAGCGAGAACAGGTAGAGCAGGGAGTCTGTGAGTGTCTCCTGGGCATGGCTGGTGCCGTCGGACACCGTCGTCACAGTGATCGTCACGACGAAGGCGATACGCAGCAGCACGTACACCACGGCCATGACCATCGCGCAGGACATGAGGATCATGCCGATACGGATCGACCGAACCGGGGTCACCCGGGCCGCGCCGCCCCACTGGACGGCGCAGACCGCGGCGGCCGCACCCATGTAGAGGTAGAAGAGACCCATGTAGATCGGCAGACCCGGATCTCCCTCGTGGCGCTCCAGGAAGAACAGGGTGCTGGTGTCCGGCGGATTCAGCAGGAAGACGAACGCGGCCGTCATGACGGCGATCGTGCCGAACGAGGCGCGCGTGGCGATCCGGTGGACGGCGGCGGACAGGCGTGCGCTACGCCGCAGATCCACAGCGTGGCCGGCGTCCGCGTAGACCGCGGTGACGTAGCGCAACAGCACACAGATACCGACGATCGCCGTGGCGTGCTTGACCAGGAAGCCGAGATCGTAGATGCCCGTCGCGTCCAGGAGATCGTTGACCGTCGATGTCCGGCACAACCAGCTCACCGCCAGCGCGGCGAACGCACCCCACAGCGAGCGCTCGCGACGGCGCCCGCTCCAGGCGGACTTGGCTCTCAGGGCCGCCTGGACGAGTAGAAGGCCTGCGATCGCGCAGGCGAACGCATCGGTCACGGTCATGGGCCACCTATTCCGTGCTGGGGGTATCGCTACCGAACGGGTAGGCGAAGTCTTCGGCGAGGCGGCGGGCTACGGAGTCCTCGATGAGGTCAGGGCTGTCGGCTCGCCGGCTGATGAGGGCGGCCGCGTCCTCGGTGCGCTTCTCGATCGCGGTGTCGTAGCGGCGCCGGCCGGCAGCTTGGCCGGTGGCTACCAACTGCTCCACCCGCGCCGGTGTGAGGTCTCGCAGGACCTCGTCGGTGCCGACGACCCCGGTGGCATCCTCCGCCCAGAGGTGGACGAGCTCGTGCACTTTGATCTGGCGCTCGTGCGAGGGGGAACCGCCCTGGACATGAAGGATCAGGTCGAGGGGCCGGGTGTCGTGCTTGATCCAGAGGCCGCAGAAGCCGGTGAGGTTGGCCAGATGGGCCGGCATCGGCTTCAGGACGATGCGCCGACCGCGGGCCTGCTCGATATTCGCAACGAAACGATCAAGATCGAAGGGCCGCGGGATCGGCATGGAGGCCACCAGGCGCTCGGTCTCATGCCGCAGAACGCGCCGTTTGCGCCGGGCTCGCAACTTGTCGAGCGCGCTGGCCGTGAGGTCCGAGCCGGGGCATTGCCGCCTTGTCCGCTTCATCACCCATGGCTCCCCTCGGCCTCATGTCCGAAAAGAGATGGAACGTGCAGCCGATGGTGCGTCCGGGAAATGGTCGGCGACAGGGCGGCGAACGTCTTGAAAGAGTCTCGAAAGGGAACCGTGGAAGTGGTAGTCACGCTCATGGCAAGAAATGCAACAAAATCCCGCCGAGGCGTCAAATGATGCCGCGGTAAAGGACCTGGTGTCTTCCGGAGGTCAACCCGACGGGCGTCCTCGTGTTGGACGATGGGTGGAAATTTGTGTTGCTCCAAGTTCACCTGGGCGACACTTTCAGTCGTCCGAAATGACATGCCTGCAGCCCCCGTGTCGATCTCGAGAAAAACCATGGTGCGAGATGCGCTCGTGCGGCAGTGGCGCGTCACCTCCATTGCTGGTCGGCCGCTTGGTCGCGAAGCTCATGGGTGGTCAACTCGGCGATCGTAGGCGATCCAATCACTGTCTGAACGCTGGTGTGGACCTCGACATTGAGATTGGCGCAAATCTGCCTCTATCGATGGCGTGTTCGAATGTTTTTCCGCTGTGCACTCGTTTTGCATCCGTCCTCGGCGCCGCCCACTTCTTCGTGTCAGGCGTTACCGCAAACGTCCTCATGGGCGGCGCCGCCGGAGTGATGCTGTTCCAGCGCGACCTGCTCTCCACCGGCGCCCGCGATGGCGTCATGCTCATCGGTTGGAGTGGGCCGTCGGGCGCGCGGTGACCGACAATCGCACCCGGCGCCGTGACACCGCCCTCACCCCCGGCGTCGCCCACGCCGATTCCGCCGCAACGACCCCACGGGCCCGGATCCAGGCCGCCCAACTCCTCTTCATGCGAAGGGGCATGGAAGACAGTGCGGGCCATGCGACAGCACCCTCGGCATGCCTGCTGGGTCCGTCACGAGTCGTGACACCCCCTGAAGGCGGCGCTGAGCGGGTGGTGTCACGCCGTCGACCCGCAGGCCGAGACGGCGTGAGGCGGGAGCGCCAACTGACCTGCGGCACCCACACCTTCATGGTCACCGGGCGACGAACAGGGGACTTCGTCGCCCGGTTCGCCCGGCGCGGACGCCGGCTGTCCCAATCGGCCGGCAGGTGATCACCGAAGCGAACCACAATCGCGTACGGAAGGTCCCCGCATCGGCCTGTGCCCCGGCCGCCGAGGCGCACGCCCCCGGGATCCGCGACGGTGCCTGGGCGGTGAATCCGTACGGGGCGCTCGATGTGCGTCGACCGGCCAGCAGTCCGGAGCGGCCTCGCGACCTCGCTGTTTGCCGTAGGAGTAAAACTCTTTCCCCCGAGCGAATGCTTCGTATAGGGAAACTCTCGTCGATGCCGTCCGTGCGAGGCTGCCTCGATCCTTGAACCACAAAGCAACTTCCTTGAGGGCCTCGCTGCCCGCGCATAGCCTCCACTCGCAGAAGCCGATAAGGCCGTACTGCCCAGTCGTGGTCGCGTACTTCTTCCGTCTTCGCCGTCAGTCTTCCGTGCGACTCGGGAAACGGGCGCAAATCGATTCGAGTCGCGACTGCGTGACCGCACAAGGAAACGATGTGGAGATTGAGTAATGCTACCCAGTGCGTTGGAAAAAGCGATGTACGGCGTGTATGCGACAACCGCAGTGCATTTGGCGGGCAAGCACGGTGTTTTCGGCTTGCTCACTGCCGAGGAGGCGCCCACCGGCAAGATCGCCAGTGAACTCGGGCTCGACGAGGAGACCCTCGACCGGCTGTTGATCCTCCTCGACTCCTTCGGCGTCATCGAGCGGAACGAGCACGGTGCGTACCGCATCTCCGCGGAGATGGCGCCCTTCCTCGACCCGGAGAGTTCACGCTCGGTCGGCGGCTTCCTCAGCCATGTGATGAACAGCACCCTCGGTCGGCTGCCGCAGCTGGACAGCTACCTGACGGCCGGGAAGTCGGCCGTGGACGCCGCCCTGCCTGCCCCGTTCGACGTCATGTACAGGACTCCGAAACTCACCGAGGAGTTCCTGGAGGCCATGTGGCAGCTCACCTACGACGTCTCCCGCGAACTGGTACCCATGGCCGGGCTCGCCGAGGTCCGGCATCTGGTGGACATCGGCGGTGCGAGCGGGCCGTTCTGCGTGGCCGCGCTGGAGGCGACCCCCGGCCTGAGCGCCACGGTGTTCGAGCTGCCCGAGGTCGGCCCTTATGTGGCTGACACCGTCGAGCGGTACGGCCTGCAGGGCAGGCTGGACTTCGCCGCCGGTGACTTCCACCAGGACGAGTTCCCGTCGACCGAGTGCGTCGCGTTCGGCTACGTCCTCTCCGGCTGGACCGACGAGATCGGCCTGGAGCTGCTGCGCAAGGCGCATCGCGCGTGCGCCGACGGCGGCCGAGTCCTGATCATGGACCGCCTCTTCGACGACGACCGCCGCGGGCCGCTGCCCACCGCCGTGATGAACCTGTCGATGCACGTCGAGGCGAAGGGCCGGCACAGGACCGCGGCCGAGTACGTCGGCCTGCTGGAGAGCGCGGGGTTCGTCGACTGCGAGGTGCATCGCACGTCGCAGGACAAGCAGTTGGTCATCGGTCTCAAGAGATGAAACGTCATGCCACGGCTCGATGACGGCCCGTGGCTCCGACCGCAGCCATGGAGGACAGATGGAGACCGGACTGGCGTCCTTGCAATTCCCGGGACGGTGCGACGAGGTCATACAGCTTCAGCAGAGGGCGGGCCGAGGCGCGCTGACCGGGGATGAGCGCGCCCTGCTGGCCAAGCTCTACGAAGAGACGTACGCGGACCGCAGAGCCGGGAGCGAGGTGATGCGACTGTTGACCCGGACGTTCAGCCGGGAACCCATCCCGGAGTACTACCGCTACTCCAACCTGCACGTCTACTCGTGGTTCCTCGACCTGTATCCGACCGAACCCGTGGCCGGTGCCGTGCTGGCGCTGGAGGCGACGCTGGCCGACCTGGACGCGGTCGAGCGGCGCGCGGCTCCCCGGCTGACGGCCGCCGATCACACCGAGGAGCGGTTGGCCAGGCTGGACGCACTGCGCGAGCAGATCGGGCGGCTGCGCGTGGAGACCGACGGGGACACGACGGCAGCCGAGGTGATCGACCGGGCGCGTGGCGACGGGCTGGCGTGCTGGCAGGCGCTCGTACTGACCCGCTGCTCCGGTTTCCTCGCCTCGGGCGACCATCACGAGAACGTCTTCCTGCGCTCGGTGCAGGCGTGCGAGCTGGCCTTCTACCTGATCCGCTACTTCGCTGTGAGGGCGCGGACGTCGATCGGGCGCGGCGACGGCCAGGCGCGAGCGCTGATGGCGCAGCTGGCCCACTACGTGGAGTTGCCCAGCCACATATTCCACATGCTGCAGACGCTGACCCCGGACCTGTTCCTGAACTTCCGTGACGCCACCGGTGAGGCCAGCGCCGTCCAGTCGCTGAACTACCACATGATGGAACTGGCGGTGTACGGCTACGACGCGCGCAAGATCGAGGCGTACTCGAAGTTCGATCACCTGCGTGAACTGACCCTGCCGCCGCTGCGCTCGGTGCGTCCGTTGCGCGACGTGGTGCTCAGGTCGGGCGACCCGGAGCTGACCGAGGCACTCGCAGGAGTCGAACGCAGGCTGCTGACCTGGCGCGGCAGACACTACGGATTCGGCCGCCGCTACCTGCCCGGGGTCAAGGGATCCGGCGGAACCGAAGGTGCCGGTTACCTGAAGCGGTTCGTCCACAAGGACAACTTGATCCCTGAACCCATCACCACCGCACCCGGGCTCGATCTGCTGGGGTTCGCGTTCCGTTGACCCACCGGATCGGACGTCGGAGCTGCCGTGCCCGGCCGTTGCTCCGTTCTCCCTCGACCTGCCTCACGTGCCACGGCGAGCCCTGTCAGGCCCCGCTGTCGAAAGAGGCATTCCTTTACAGAAAGGACGATTTCCTTGTTGAACCGACGAATGAGAAGCGTGCTCGCTGCGGCGACGCTCACGGCGGCACTCGGGCTCGTGCCGGTCGGCACGAGTCAGGCGGCGGCCTGCCAATGGCAGAAGACGCTGTGGGAACTGCCGCCCACCACCGATCTCGGCACGCTGTACGCGAGCGACGGCGGCCGATACGGAGTCGGCGTCACCGGAACCAGGTCCCGCACCTGGCCGTACGGCTACAAGGAGAAGCAGGGGACGCTGTGGGACAACAAGAAGGTCGTGTTGCGGCTGCCCTCGATCACGCCGGTCGACGTCAACGCGGCAGGCCTCATCGCGGGCAACGGCCTCTTCGACGGCACGTTCACAGGCGTGACGGTGACCCGCACCGGGACGACGGCTCCGCTGCCGTTCGATCCGTCCTGGGACCACTCGTCGGCCGACGCGATCAACAACGCCGGTGACATCGCCGGGACCGCCTCGGTCGGGTCGAAGCGCGTCCTGGTGGTGTGGCCGGCGAGCGCCCCGGGGACCTACCGCGAACTGGCTGTCCCCGAGACCAGGAGTCTCACGGCCACCGACATCGACGAGCAGGGCAGGATCGTCGGGTACACCGACACGGAGGGATTCGTCACGGACACCAGCGGTCAGTGGCACACTCTCGCCGCACAAGGCCCCAACGGGATGGGCACTCCGTGGGCGATCCGGGACGGGCGCGTTGTGGGCAGTATGGACAGTGACACGACTTACGCCGCGGCCGAATGGAATGATCAGGGTTCGCCGGTCCGGACCATCAAGAATGGCGCCATCTCGGCAAAGGCCATCGGTGGTGCGGGAACCGTGGGCGGCCTGGGGTTCGTCAACTCGACTCCGCGGGCTGTCCTGTGGCGTGACGGCGTGGTTGCCGACCCGTTGTCCGGGGTCTCGGACTACTTCGGACTCACGGCGATCAGCACCGACGAAAAGACTCTCATCGGGAGCGATACCTCCACACCCGCGCAGTACGACTGCGTCTGACGCCCGACGCCGGCAGCTCCTCGCCGAAGAGGGCTGCCGGTTATCCGCCCGAAGGCCTCGGCAAGACCGCATATCCGGGATTCCGGGGTTCGGTAGGCGGTTCGAACGGTTCGAATAGCAGGCCCGCCTCCGGTTGTCCTTCGAACTCTCCATGAAAGTCGTGTGGGGCTTCCGTGATCCCTGAATTACCGATGTCCTGTTCCGGCGGTTTCGACCACCCCGTGACGGGGGAGGGTGGCAGGTGGCGGCGCGGCCTGGGTAGGCTCCAGTCATGTTTCGAACTGCGCGCAGCGCCACACCAGTTGACTGGTCGATTCGATTAGATTCGGTATCCAAAGTGTATGGCTCGGCAAAGAGCCCGGTGCAGGCCCTGGATGCCGTGAGCATCGAACTGCGGCGCGGCACCTTCACTGCCGTAATGGGACCTTCCGGTTCAGGTAAGAGCACATTTCTCAATTGCGCGGCAGGCTTGGATCGGCCAACTTCGGGTTCCGTTTGGCTGGGTGACGTCGAGTTGTCGAACCTCGACGAGATCCAGCTCACCGAGGTGCGACGGGAGCGAATCGGCTTCATCTTCCAGGCCTACAATTTGCTCGGATCACTGACCGTCGAGGAGAACGTCTCGCTTCCGCTGCGCCTCGCGGACCGGAAGACCGACCGTGCGTTCCTGCGCGAGGTGCTCACCGCGGTCGGCCTCGGTGAGCACCTCAAGCGGCGGCCGAGCGAGCTCTCCGGTGGTCAGCAGCAGCGAGTCGCGGTCGCCCGCGCGCTGATCACCCGGCCCGACGCCGTGGTCGCGGACGAGCCGACCGGAGCGCTGGACTCCCGGTCCAGCAAACAGGTCCTGGAACTGTTGCGACACGTCGTGGACAACATGGGGCAGACGGTGCTGATGGTCACCCACGACCCGGTCGCCGCCTCGTACGCCGACTCGGTGGTGTTCCTGGCCGACGGCAGGCTTGCGGGCGAGATGCAACGCCCCACCTCGGAGCAGGTCGCGTCGCGCATGACGCACCTGGGCGAGTGGTGATCCGCCTCATTCGACGACTGGTCCGCCTCGTGGTGCCGTACCGCAAGGACCTGTCGCTTGCGTGGAGCACGATCAAGGGGCGCAAGGGGGGGTTCATCGGTTCCTTCGTCGCGATCGCCGCGGGTTCGGCGGTGATCACCGCCTGCGGGATCCTGCTGATGTCCGGGCTCAACACCGGTGTGGTGCCTGAGCGGTACTCGGGCACGGCGGTAGCCATCGGCGGGGAGCAGTCGTACTGGCTGGACGAGAGCGCAGAGGTCCGCTACAGCGAGCGTGTCACGCTGCCCGCCGAGAAGGTCGACGCCGTGGCCGCCGTGCCCGGTGTCAAGTCCGCTGTCGGCGACGTCGACATCGACGTCAGCGTGCTGAACCAGGACGGCGAGGAGACGGGCGGCCCGGACGGTTTCCCGGTGTTCGGGCACGGCTGGTCCGGCGCGTCGCTCGGGCCTTTCCCGCTACGTGAGGGCAGTGCGCCCTCCGCGTCCGACGAAGTCGTACCCGACGCGGACCTTGCCCGGCGCGCGGACCTGTCGGTCGGCTCGAAGGTACGGATCGTGGTCGGCTCGATCCCCTCGACCTACCGTGTGGTGGGCATCGCCGGCCCGCCGAAGGGCGGGCTGGACCGGCAGTCCGCTGTGTTCTTCACCGATGACCGGGCGACCGAACTGTCTGGCCGTCCGGGCCGGGTGGACGCCATCGGTGTGCGCGCCGAACCCGGCGTGACCCCGGGGGCGCTGGCCGATCGGATCACGGCCGCGGTGCCACATGTGGTGGCACGCACCGGCACCGAACGCGGCGACGTGGAGTTCCTGGACGTGGGCGATGCCCGCAGCCTGGTGGTCGAGTCGTCGGCGTCGTTCGGCGGCACCATGGTGCTGATCGTGGTGTTCGTGGTGGCGACCACTCTCGGGCTGTCGGTGCAGCAGCGCAGGCGGGAACTGGCTCTGCTGCGCGCCATCGGTGCGACGCCCAAGCAGATCCACTGGATGATCGGCGCCGAGATGACCCTGGTGTCGTCGGCGGGTGCCCTGGTCGGTGCGATCCCCGGCATCGCGCTCGCCTTCGTGATGCGCGGCGTGTTCATCTTCGCCGACGCGATGCCGCCGGACTTCCGGATGGAAGTGGGGTGGCTGCCCTTCCTCGCCTCGCTGGTGCTCTGTATGGTCAGTGCCCGCCTCGGCGGGTGGCTGGTCGCGCGCCGGGTGGCCAGGACCAGCCCGGTCGAGGCGCTCGGGGACGCGGCCATCGAGCCCAAGAAGCTCGGCTGGATCCGGTTGACCATCGGTTTCCTGCTCATCCCGCTCGGCCTGCTGCTGACCGTGAGCGATGTCGCGGTCTCGGGCGACTCGGTGGCCGACACCGCGGCTGCCGCGGTCCTGTTGTTCGTCGTGGCGCTCGGGTGCGTCGGGCCCTTGCTGCTCAGAGGCGCCATCCTGCTGTTCGGCTCGGTCCTGAACCGGCAGTCCAAGGCACCCGGTTTCCTCGCCCATGCCAACGCGCGGGCCGGCGTACGGCGGCTCAGTACGGCAGCCACGCCGCTGGCCATGGGAGTGACGCTGGCCGCCGTGCAGGTGTTCGGAGCTTCCACGACGACCGCGGCGTCGCAGGAGCAGTTCGAGGCCGGCCTCCGTGCCGACCGCGTGCTGACCGCGTCGTCCGGCGCCGGGGTGTCCCCGCAGGCTGTGGACGCCGTGCGCGGCGCGCCCGGGGTCGCCGTGGTGACGCCGGTCGCGCGGATGCGGGTGCTGCTGACGTTTCCGTCCGAGGACAGCACCGCGACCAAGGTCTTCGCTGCCCAGGGTGTCGCGCCCGAACGGCTCTCCGACACCATGGACCTCGAGGTGATCGAGGGTGACATCGCGAAGCTGAAGGACGGGACGGTGGCGCTGAGCAGGGTTGTCGCGGAGACCGTCCGGGCGCACCGCGGGGAAACGGTCGACCTGCGGCTCGGCGACGGCACGGTGACCAAGCCACGGGTGGTGGCGATCTACGAGAGGGGCTTGGGCTTCGGGGACGTCACCCTCCCCAACGAACTCGTCGTCGCGCACACGACATCGCAGGTCAACAGTGCGGTGCTGATCAGGGCCGAGGACGGAACCGATGCGAAGACGCTCGAGGGCGCGCTGCGGAACGCCGTCGAGCGCTACCCGACGGTCGAGGTGGGTGACCGGGAGGCATTCCGGAACGCGCCCGGGTCCGGCAGTTCGGGCGACTGGGCGCTCAACCTCCTGTTCCAGACCCTGCTTCTCGGCTACATCGCCATCGCCGTCGTGAACACCCTGGTGATGGCGACGGCGGCGCGGGTTCGTGAGTTCGCCATGCTGCAACTCATCGGCGCCAGCCGGGAGCAGGTTCGCGCGATGATGAACGGCGAGGCCAGGATCGTGATCTTCTCGGCGCTGCTGTTCGGTCTGCTGGCGACGATCCCGCCGCTCGTCGGCATCAGCGACTCGCTGGCGAAGTCGCCCGTTCCCAGCATTTCCCCCTTCGGCCTCATCGCGATCGTGGCACTCACCGTCGCGCTCTCCTGGGGTTCGATCGCCATGGCCACCAAGTACGCCATGAGGCCTGCTCCGGTCGACGCGATCGGCGGGCGCGAGTGATCCGGCCGATGGGCCGCTGACACCGCGGGAGCAAGCGATGGCGCCGCCGGGCATCCGGCGGCGCCATCGGACCTCCGGGACCGAGCCTCGACCGGGTCCGGGCCGGGCATGATCGGCGCTGCTCCGTGCGGGCGGCAGCGGTCCCCGTACTCACATTGCCTGCTGACCGCCCTGTTTCGCCCTTCGCTCAAGTGCGTAGCTGGGGCGTGCCCCGTTGGAAAGACTTGGCGGCCGGCACGGCTTCCGCTGTGGAAGTGACGCCCAGACCGTAGAGGGAGGCCACGTGACACACGAGGGGGTTCCGGGAGCAGGACCGGCATCGGACCCGGTCGTCGACCAGGCGTTGACCCGCTTTCCCATGGACCGTCCACGGTCGGTGGCGCTCGCCGAGGCCACGGCGACGCACCGGTTCACGCTCGACAGCGCGCTCACGTCGGGTCTGCGGCGGCTCGCGGAAGCAGCCGGCGGCACGCTGTTCGGTGCGCTGGCCGCCGCCGGCCAGGTGCTGTCCGCGGTCTACGCGGGTCAGGACGAGGTGACCGCGACCGTCCGCGGGCGGTCCACCAAGGACGACGGCGCGCCGGTCGTACTGCACGCGACCGTCGACAGCAGGCTCCCGATCGACAGCCTCCTCGGCGGGGCCCGTGACGCGGTGGGCGCCACGACGCTGCCCGGTGAGTTCGCCGTCGCCGACGTCGTGCTCCGGTTCGCCGAAGTGGACGGCGGCCTCGAGGTGTGCGTCGACCACGACCCCGCCGCGTTCGACGCGGCGACCGTCGAGCGGATGGCCGAGGCGTTCCGCACTCTGGTGGAGGACGTGGTCGACAGACCGGGGCGGCCGCTCTCCGAGCTGCGGCTGGTGTCCGGCGACGAGCTGCACCGCATGCTCATCGACCTGAACGAGACCGGACACGAGTTCCCGGCGCACCGCAGCCTGCCGGAAATCTTCGCCGAACAGGTGCGGCTCTCCCCGGACAGGACGGCCGTGCTGTGCGGCGATGAGCGGCTCACCTACGCCGAGCTGAACGAGCGGGCCAACCGGCTCGCCCACCGCCTGCTCGCCGAGGGCGTCGCCACGGAGTCACGGGTCGCGCTCCTGCTGGACCGGTCGTTGCACGCGGTCGTGTCCATCCTGGCCGTGCTGAAGGCCGGCGGAGTCTATGTCCCGCTGCACGCCGCCTACCCCGAGGACCGGATCCGCTTCGTGCTGGCCGATGTCGACGCCGCGCTGGTGCTGACGGACCAGGCCATGGCGGCCAAGGCCGCCGTGACCGATGTCCCGGTGCTGGTGGTGGACGACGCGGCCACGACCGCGGGTCAGCCGGCCCTCGACCCCGAGCGGATTCCGGACGCCCGTCATCTGGCGTACATCATGTTCACCTCGGGTTCCACCGGGATCCCGAAGGGCGTCGCGGTCAGCCATGCCGCGGTGGTCGCCCTGGCGTGGGACCACCGCTGGCGCGCCGCGGCGCACCGGCGCGTCCTGTTCCACTCGTCGCACGCCTTCGATGCCTCGACCTACGAGCTGTGGGTACCGCTGCTGACCGGCGGTGAGATGGTCGTCGCGACGCAGGAGCCGACGCCCGCCCTCATACGCGAGCTGATCGCCGAGCACGGCGTGACGGCGATATTCCTCACCTCCGCACTGCTCCGCCTGTTCGCCGAGGAGGCGCCCGACTGTTTCGCCGGCGCGGCCACGGTGATCACCGGCGGCGAGGCGCCCTCGGCGGAGGCGCTGGAGCGAGTGATGACGCAGTGCCCCGGCACCCTGGTCGTCAACGCCTACGGACCGACCGAGGCCACCACCTACGCGCTGCTCCAGGAACTGTCCCTGGAGCAGGTGCGCTCCGGCGCGGTGCCGATCGGACGGCCGACCGACAACACCCGGTTGTACGTGCTCGACGCGTGGCTGCGCCCGGTGCCTGTCGGCTCGGCGGGCGAGTTGTACATCGCGGGCGACGGCCTGGCCCGCTGCTACTTCGGCCGGGCGGCACTGACCGCTGAACGGTTCGTGGCCGATCCCTTCCGGGCCGGCGAGCGGCTCTACCGCACCGGCGACGTCGTCCGGTGGCGCGCCGACGGGACGATGGACTATCTGCGCCGGGCCGACGACCAGGTCAAGATCCGCGGCCTCCGCATCGAGACCGGCGAGATCGAGAGCGCGCTCACCGCGCTCGGCGGTGTCACCGACGCCGCGGTCGTCGTACGCGAGATACGTGGTGTCCGGCACCTGGTCGGCTACGTCGTGCCGGAACACGGCCACGAGGCCGACGTCGAGGCATGGCGCGACGCCCTGTCCGCACGACTGCCGAGCTACGAGATTCCGTCCTGGTTCGTCCCCATGGACGTACTGCCCCTGTCCAACAGTGGCAAGGTCGACCGCCGCGCGCTGCCGGCGCCGCAGGCCGACCTGCTGTCCACGGCGGACCACGTCGAGCCGCGGACGGACACCGAGCGACTGCTGGCCCAGGTGTGGGCCGAGGTCTTCGGCGTCGAGCGCGTGAGCGTGACCGACAACTTCTTCGCAGTCGGCGGCGACTCCATCCTGGCCATCAAGGTCGTCTCCCGGGTACGGCCCCACGGCATCCGGCTGACCGCCAAGGACTTCTTCCTCACCCCGACCATCGAGGAACTGGCCGAGGCCGCCACCCGTGCGGACGGCGGTCCCTCCGACGCCCCGGCGAAGGGACCGCTCGTCCACCTCACCCCAGCCGAGACCGAGCGCCTCGCCGAGGGCGGGACCGTCGAGGACGTCTACCCGCTGACCCCGATGCAGAGCGGGATGCTCTTCGACGCGCTGATGACCGGGGACACCGGTCTGCACCTGATCCAGTTCGACCTGGTGCTCGACCACGTCGACGAACCGGATCTTCTCCGCCGGGCCTGGCAGCGGGTGGCGGAGAGGCTTCCCGTTCTGCGCACCGCCGTCGTCTGGGCCGACGTCAGCAACCCGGTGCAGGTGGTGCGTGCCGAGGCCACCCTGCCCGTGACCCAGTACGACTGGCGCGATCTGCCGGAGTCCGGACGGCGGGAGCGGTGGGACACACTGCGCGCCGCGGACCGGGCAGCGGGAACGGACCTCGCCGCCGCACCACTGGCCAGGGTCGCGATCATCCGGCTCACCGACTCCAGCGTCCGAGTGCTGTGGTCCGTCCACCACATCGTGATGGACGGGTGGAGCGGCGCCGAACTGCTCGCCCAGGTGGCCGCCGACTACGCGCGGCTGCGCGACGGCGAGGGGGCGGCACCGCTGTCCCGTGTGCCGTTCCGGGACTACGTGCGATGGCAGGGCGAGCAGGACCAGTCCGCGGTGGAGACGTACTGGCGCGGCGTGCTCGGCGACTTCACCGTGCCGACCCGGCTGCCCTACGACCGCCCGGCCGCGCCGGACTACCGGCCGCGCGCGACCGAGTGGGTGGAGGTGGACATCGCCCCCGAGCTGTCCGCACGGCTCGGGGAGATGGCCAAGCGGACGAAGCTGACCATGAGCACGTTGCTGCAGGGCGCGTGGGCGCTGCTGCTCTCGCGCTACGGCGGAGGCCAGGACGTCTGCTTCGGCGGCACGGTGTCAGGCCGGACACCGGACCTCGCGGGCATCGACTCCATCATCGGCATGCTGGTCAACACGCTGCCGGTCCTCACGAGGGTGGACAGCGGGCACAACCTGGTGTCCTGGCTGGCCGGGCTCCAGGAGGAGCAGGCCGGCGCCCGGGACTTCGAGGCCGTGTCACTGACCCAGGCGCAGTCGTGGAGCGGCCTCTCCGCCGGGGACAGCCTGTTCGACAGCATCATCGTCTTCGAGAACTACCCTTTCGACGAGCGGGCGTTCACCGCGCACGGTCTGGAACTCAGCCACTTCGACACCGAGGTCGGCGCGGGTGCCGCGCTCGGCGTCGTCGTCCTCCCCGGTGACCGGCTCACCATGCGGCTGCACCACGACCCGGAGCTGTTCGAGGCGGACAGCGTGCGCCGCATGGCGGAATACCTGCGGACGCTGCTGGAGGCGTTCGCCGACGACCCCGGGCGGACCCTTGGCGAGCTGCCGGCCCTCTCGCCCGCCGAGCACCGGGTGGTCATGGGCGAGGTCGCCGATACGGCCGCCGGTCACTCCGTCGAGCACCGGATACACGAGTTGTTCGCCGAGCAGGTGCGGCTGCGCCCGGACGCGGTCGCGGTGGAACTCGACGACCAGCGACTGACCTACGCCGAGCTGGACGCACGGGCCAACCAACTGGCCCACTACCTCATCGAGCGGGGCGTCGGGAGCGACGTGCTGGTGGGCATCGCGATCGAGCGGAGCCTGGACCTGTTCGTCGCCATCCTCGGCATCCTCAAGGCGGGCGGCGCGTACGTGCCGCTGGACCCGGACTACCCGGCGGACCGGCTGGCCGTCACGCTGGCCGAGACCCGCCCGCCCGTGGTGCTGGCCCATGAGCGCGGCAGCGACCGGTTCCCCCGAACCGATGCGGACCTGGTGTTCCTGGACCGCGACCTGCCGGTCATCACCACCTACCCGGTCACCGACCCCGGACCCCGGGGCAGCGCCCGCGACCTCGCTTACGTCGTCTACACCTCGGGCTCGACCGGCCGGCCCAAGGGCGTGATGGTCGAACACCGCTCGCTCTACAACACCGTGACCGCGGTGGTCGGGCCCTACGGGCTCACGCCGAGCAGCCGGGTGTTCCAGCTGTGCTCCATGAGCTTCGACACCGGCGTACAGGACCTGTTCACCACCTGGGCCGCCGGCGGCACCATGGTCGTGCCGCGCCCGGACGTCGCACGCAACGGTGCCTACCTGGTCGAGCACATGCTCGCGGGCGAGGTCACCACGGCATCCATCCCCATCACCGTCCTGTCGTCGCTCGGCGCGGGCTCCCTGCCAGGGATGGACACCATCCGGGTCGGCGGCGACGTGGTCGTGCCCGAGCTGGCCGAGGCCTGGGCGCGCAACCACCGAGTGATCAACAACTACGGGCCGACCGAGGCAGGCGTGACGGTGAGCCTCTTCGAGGTCGAGCCGGGCGCGGGCCACCACAGCGTGCCGCTGGGCAAGCCGCTCGCCAACACCCGGGCCTATGTGCTCGACGACCGGCTGTCCCTGGTGCCGATCGGGGTGCCGGGCGAGCTGTACGTGGGCGGCGTGGGCATTGCGCGAGGCTACGTCGACAACCGGGCCAGGACCGCCGAGCGGTTCGTCGCCGACCCGTTCGGCCCTCCCGGGGCGCGGCTGTACCGGACCGGTGACGTCGTCCGATGGCGCCCGGACGGCATGCTGGACTTCGTCGGGCGCGCCGACGACCAGGTCAAGATCCGCGGGTTCCGGGTGGAGCCCGGCGAGATCGAGAACGTACTGCTGCGCCACGACGGGGTGGCCGAGGCCGCGGTGTCCGTGTGGCCGGACGACAAAGGCGACAAGCGACTCGTCGCCTACGTCGTGGGCCGGCCCATGACGCGGGCGACGACTTCGGAGGAGTTGCGCCGCCACCTCGGCGCCTCACTGCCCGACTACATGATCCCGTCCGCGGTCGTCCTGCTGGAGCACATGCCGCTCAACCACAACGGCAAGCTCGACAGGTCGGCGCTGCCCGCGCCGACCCGTCAGGACGGCGCGGGTGCGGAATACGTCGCCCCGAGGGACCCGACCGAGGAGGCGTTGGCCCGGATCTGGTCGGAAGTGCTGGGCATCGAAAGGGTCGGCACAGCGGACAACTTCTTCGCCCTCGGCGGGGACTCGATCAACAGCCTTCGTACCACCGCCAGGATGCGTACCGCATTCGGCGTCGAGATCACCCCCCGGGACGTCTTCGAGGAGCCGACGATCGCCGCTCTGGCCGCCACCATCCACGACCGGATCCTGGCCCGGGTGCTGGAGACGGCCGCAGTTCAGACCTGACCGCGCCGGACCCGCACCTCTGAATGGGAGAGAACAGCATGGAACTGCCATCCGCCGCGAAGGACCGGTTGTCGGAGCTTCCCGACCACGTACGGGAGCTCGTCATGCGGCAGCTCGCCGGTCAGGCCGGGTCCGCCGCCGAGGAGCTCTCGATCACCCCGGCACCCCGGGACGGTGCGCTGCCGTTGTCGGCCGGCCAGAAAGGGCTGTGGTTCCTGGCCGAACTGAACCCCGGCAGCGTCGAGTACAACGCGCCGCGGGTGTTGAGGCTTACCGGCGAACTCCACATCGAGGCGCTGCGCGCGGCCCTCGACGGCGTGGTCGAGCGGCACGAGGCGCTGCGCACCACCATCGGCGATGTCGAGGGCCACGGTTTCCAGGTGGTGCACGAGCCCGGCCGGGTGCCGGTCGAGATCATCGACCTGTCCGGGCTGCCGGAGCCCGAGCGTGCGGCCGAACTCGAACACTGCCTGGAGCGCGAGGGGGCCACGCCGTTCGACCTGCGCCGCGGTCCGCTGTTCCGGGTGACACTGGTGAGCCTCGCCGCGGACGAGCACGTGCTGGTGCTGGGCCTGCACCACATCGTCGGCGACGGCTGGTCCATCGGCATCCTGGTCGACGAGCTCTGCACCCGGTACACGGCGCAGGTGCGCGGCGAGACGGTCGTGCTGCCGGACCTGCCGCTGCAGTTCGCCGACTTCGCCGTCTGGCAGCAGGAACGGCTGGCCGGCCCGGACGTGGCGGGTCAGGTCGACTACTGGCGGCGGCAGCTCGCCGCGCTGCCGCCGGTGGAGCTGCCGACGGACCGCCCGCGGCCCCCGGTGTTCGGCACCGCGGGCGAGGTGCACGAGATCACCGTGCCCGAACCGCTGACCCGGCGGCTGACGGAACTCGGCGCGCGCAACGGCTCCACACTGTTCATGACACTGGTGGCCGCCAGTCAGCTGCTGTTCGCCCGGTACTCGGGGCAGGGCGACATCGCGGTGGGCTCCGTGACCGCAGGCCGCGGCCGGGCCGAACTGGACGATCTCATCGGCTACTTCAGCGACACCGTCATCCTGCGGTCCCAGGTGGACGAATCACGGTCCTTCACCGACTTCCTCGGCGACGTCCGCTCCACCGTGCTCGACGCGTTCGCCAACGACGGAGTCCCGTTCCAGCTGTTGGTCGACACCCTGCGGCCGGAGCGTGACCCGAGTCGGTCCCCCCTGGTGCAGGTGATGGTCAGCCTCCAGAACGCGCTGGACGGAAAGGCCGAACTGCCGGGCCTGCGGGTCACGGAGATCGCCCCGCCGACACACGTCTCCAAGTTCGACGTTTCCTTCGACTTCCACGAGCACGACGGTGAACTCACCGGCCATGTCGAGTACAGCACCGACCTGTTCGACCAGGCGACGATCGAGCGGATGGGCGGGCACCTGCTGACCCTGCTCGAAGGTCTCGCCGCGCGGCCGGACGGGCCGATGCGTGACCTGCCCATGATCACCGAGACGGAACTGCACAGGCTGACCGTCGAGTGGAACGGTCCCACGGTGGAGTTCGGCCCGCCCCGGTGCGTGCACGAGCTCTACGACGAGCAGACCGCGCTCACCCCCGACGAGGTGGCGGTGAGCTGCGCGGGCGAGAAACTGACCTTCGCCGCGCTGGCCTCCCGAAGCAATCAGCTGGCGCACCACCTGAGGGGCCTGGGCGCGGAGCCGGGAACGCGGGTCGGCGTGTGCGTCGAGCGCGGCGTGGACGCGATGGTCGCGCTGCTCGGCGTGATGAAGTCGGGCGCGACCTTCGTACCGCTCGACCCGGACTATCCGGCGGAGCGGCTGAGCATGATGCTGGCCGACGCAGCCGCGCCGGTGGTGGTCACCGACACCGCCGTGGCGGACCGGGTCGCCGGACATGACGCGGCAGTGGTGTACCTCGACCGCGACCGGCCGCTGATCGACACCCTGCCGGACGGGCCGCCGCGGACCGGGGTCGGCGTGGACGATCTCGTCTACGTGATCTACACGTCAGGTACGACCGGCAGGCCCAAGGGTGTGCAGATCAGCCACCGCAACGTGCACCACATCCTGCGGTCCTGGAACGCCAGGTACGGGCTGGACGGGATCCGCGGCCGGGCCTTGTGCGTGGCCAGCTTCGGCGTCGACCTGTTCCTCGGCGACTTCCTGTTCTCCGCGCTTTTCGGCGGCGAGATGGTGGTGTGCCCCGCGGAGGTGGTCACCGACCCGCCCGCGCTGGCGGACCTGATAACCGAGGTCCAGCCGCAGATCCTGGCCACGACGCCATCACTGGCCAGGGCGATCAGTACCGAGCTGGCCTGGCGGGGCGGTGGCGGCCTGGAGTCGGTGCGGCTGCTCTCCCTGGGTGCCGAGGGCTGGCTGGCGGAGGACTGCGCCAGCCTGCTCGAACACGTCGGCCCCGACACGCTGACCGTCAACGCCTACGGTGCGACCGAGACGACGATCGACGCCACGATATTCGCGCTGGGTGGCGACCCGGTCGAGCCCTCGCCGATCGTCCCGATCGGCAAGCCGATGGTGAACACCAGCGTGTACGTGGTGGACGAGCTGGGCCGCCCGGTGCCGATCGGGGTGCCCGGTGAGCTCTTCATCGGCGGCGGGGGCATCGCCCAGGGTTACTGGAACCGGCCCGAGCTGACCGCCGAGCGGTTCCCCCATGACGTCCTCGGGCCGGAAACCGGCAGGTTCTACCGCACCGGGGACGTGGTGCGGTGGCGCGGCGACGGCAACCTGGAGTACCTCGGCCGGGCCGACGACCAGGTCAAGATCCGCGGCTTCCGGGTGGAGCTCGGTGAGGTGGAGACCGCGCTGACCCGCCACCCCGAGGTGGCCACCGCGGCGGCGGTCGCGCGCCGGTCCGACTCCGGCCACAACCGGCTGTTCGCCTACGTGGTGCCCGCCGGTACGCGGGCGCCCGACCCCGCCGAACTCCGGGCGTTCCTTGCCGCCAACCTTCCGAGCCAGGCGGTGCCTTCGGCGATCGTGGTTCTCGACGAGCTGCCGATGACCCCGAACGGGACCCTGGACCGGCGTGCCCTGGCCGTGGTGGACGAGCCCGAGGCCGACCTGTCCCGCCGGGTCGCGCCGCGCACCCCGGTCGAAGCCGTGCTCGTCGACGTCTGGGCGAAGGCGCTGGGCGTGGCGCCTGACCGCATCGGCGTCGAGGACAACTTCTTCAACCTCGGCGGTGACTCGATCCTCAGCCTCCAGGTGGTGTCGCTCGCCCGGCGATCGAACCTTCGGCTGACCACCAAGCAGATATTCCTGCGCCAGACCATCGCCGAGCTGGCGGGCGAGGTCGTCATGGTGACCTCGCCCGACGTCGAGCAGGGACCGGTCACCGGGCCGGTGCCGCTGACGCCCGTACAACACTGGTACTTCGAGGAGTTCCCCGACGCACCGGGCCACTTCAACCAGTCCCTGTACCTCGAACTGGATGCCGAGGTCGACGCCGACGCGCTGGGCGCGGCGTTCGCCGCCGTCCTCGACCACCACGACGGTCTGCGCCTCCGGGTCGAGCATGCCGACGGGGTGTGGCGGCAGCGCAACGAGGCCGCGGCCGACGGCACCGTGTTCGAGGCCGTCGACCTGTCCGCGCTCGACGAAGCCGCGCAGGACCAGGCGATGCGCGCGGCGATCACCAAGGCGCAGACCGGGTTCGACATCCGAGACCTTCCGCTGCTCAGGGGCCTGCTGTTCACCCTCGGCAGCGGCCGGGCTCCCCGGCTGTTCCTCTGCGCGCACCACTACGTCGTGGACGCGGTCTCCTGGCGGGTCATCCTGGCCGATCTGGAGACGGGACACCAGCAGGCGGTGAGCGGGCAGAAGGTGCGCCTGGACGCGAAGTCCACATCGCTGCGGGACTGGGCGCACCGCCTCACCGGCCTGGTGGCCGAAGGCGGGTTCGACGCGGAGCTGGGGTACTGGTCCGAGGTCGAGAGGGCCACCGTGGAAGCGGCCACGCTGCCGGTGGACCTCCAGGGACGCAACACCGTCGGCTCCGCACGCACCCTGACCCGGCGGCTGAGTTCCGACCTCACCGACGCGCTGCTGCGCAAGGTGCCCGAGGCGTACCGGACGCAGGTCAACGACGTACTGCTCAGCGCCCTCGCCCGGGTACTGCGGGAATGGGCCGGCGGGACCGTGCCTGTCGAGCTGGAGGGCCACGGGCGCGAGGACCTGTTCGACGACGTCGACCTCTCGCGTACCGTCGGCTGGTTCACCACGGTGTTTCCCGTGGCGCTGGAGCTGCCCGACGGTGAGGAATGGGGAGCCACCCTGAAGGTGGTCAAGGAACAGCTGCGTGCCGTACCGTCCCGCGGCCTGGGCTACGGTGCCCTGCGGTACCTGGGCGCGCCGGGCCCACTGGGCCAAGGGCGCCAGTGCCAGGTCGGGTTCAACTACCACGGCCGCTTCGACGCCGACACCGGCGACGGCGGGCTCTTCCACGGCTGGTGCGAGAACCCGGTGCCCGACCGGAGCCCCGACCAGGCCCGGCAGTGCCTGATCGACGTCACCGGCATGGTCCGTGACGGCCGGCTGGAGTTCGGCTGGGAGTACTCCGGCAACGTCCATCGTGAGGAGACGGTCGCACAGCTGGCCGAGGGCTTCCTCGTGGCACTGGAGCAGATCGTCGAGCACTGCGCCCGGCCGGGCAGCGGCGGCTGCACCCCGTCGGACTTCCCGCTGGCCGGCCTCGACCAGGCGGCAGTGGACCGGATCGTCGGCGACGGCCGCGCGGTGGAGGACATCTACCCCCTGACCCCGATGCAGAGCGGCATGCTCTTCCACTCGCTCGACGGTGGGGACAGCGACGTGTACCTCACCCACTTCGCCGCGGTGCTGGACGGGGTCGAGGACGCGCACCGGCTCGCCGAAGCGTTCCAGCGCGTGGTGGACCGCACCCCGATCCTGCGCACCGCCGTGTTCGGATCCGGTCTGGACGTTCCTCTCCAGATCGTCCGTCGCGGCGTACAACTGCCCGTGACACACCTGGACTGGACCGACCTGTCCGAGGAGGAAAGCCGAGCGCGGTCGCAATCGCTGTGGGAGAGCCTTCACACGGGGGAACTCGACCTGGCCGAGGCACCGCTCATGCGGCTGACCCTGGCCCGGCTGTCGTCGGAGAGCGTCCAGGTGTTCTGGTCCTCGCACCACCTGCTGCTGGACGGCTGGAGCTTCGCCGACGTGCTGGCGCAGGTCTTCGAGGAACACGCCACGCTCGGTGGCTCGGCGCCCTCCGCGCAGAAGCCGCGCCCTCCGTTCCGGGACTACGTGCAGTGGCTGGCCGAGCAGGATGACGCCGCGGCCGAGGCGCACTGGCGCCGTGCGATGGCGGGTTTCACGGCGGCCACGCCCCTGCCGTTCGACCGGGCGCCACTGGTCGCGCACGGTTCCCGGTCCTCACGCGAGGTGAACCTGCGGCTGCCCGCCGAGCGCTCACGCCGACTTTACGAGTTCGCCAGGAGCGCCCGGCTGACGGTGAACACCGTTGTGCAGGGCGCGTGGGCCCTGTTGCTCGCACGGCACAGCGGTGAGCACGATGTGTGTTTCGGCGCGACGGTGTCCGGCCGGCCCGCGGAACTGGCGGGCGCGGACGAGATCGTCGGTCTGTTCATCAACACGCTGCCCGTACGGACGCGCCTGGACAGCGGTCTCGACCTCGTGTCGTGGCTGCGGCGGATGCAGGACGAACAGGTCGCGACCCGGCAGTTCGAGCACGTGTCGCTGGGGCAGGTGCGCACATGGAGCGAGGTGCCGCGGGGTTCGAGTCTGTTCGACAGCATCGTCATCTTCGAGAGCTTCCCCCACGACCGGGACGCGGCCTCCCGGCACGGGCTCGTGGTCCGCGAGAGCAAGGGCGCGGAGGACACCAACTACGCGCTCACGCTCACCGCCTACACCACCGACGAGCTGCACCTGCGCGTCGGTTACGACCCGAACCTGTTCTCCCGGGACACGGTGGAGCGGATGGCCGAGCGCCTGGCGACCCTGCTGGACGCCTTCGCCCATCACGCCGAGGAGGCGATCGCACGGCTGCCCATGCTGCCTGCGGCCGAGCGGTCCGTCGTGCTGCACGAGTGGAACGCCACCTCCCGGCAGACCGGACAGGCCACCACCGTCGAGCTGTTCGAGCAGCAGGCGGCTGCCACCCCGGCGGGCACCGCCCTGGTGCACGGGGATGCCGCGCTGAGTTACGCCGAGCTGGACGCCCGCGCGAACCGGCTCGCGCGCCACCTCGTGGCGCGCGGGCTCGGCCCCGAGCAGTTCGTCGCCCTGGCCTGCCCGCGGACGACCGACCTGCTGGTGGCCATGCTGGCGGTGCTGAAGACGGGCGCCGCCTACCTGCCACTGGACCTGGACCACCCGCGCGAACGCCTGTCGTTCATGCTGCGGGACGCGGCCCCGGCCCTGGTACTGACCGGCGATGCGACCGTACTCGACCTGCCGGAGGGCACACCGTCCCTCTCGCTCACCGACCCCGACGCGGCTGCGGCACTGGCGGGGAACCTCACGACCAAGCCGGACCTGCCCGTACCGCCGCGCCCGGACAACGCCGCCTACATGCTCTACACGTCCGGCTCCACCGGCCGTCCCAAGGGTGTGGTGGTCACCCGGGGCAACCTGCGCAACTTCGTGCAGGACATGGGGGAGCGGACCGCGATGACCCACGACGACCGGCTGCTGGCCGTGACGACCGTCGGCTTCGACATCGCGCACCTGGAGCTGTTCGTTCCGTTGATCAGCGGTGCGACCGTGGTGCTCGCGGACAAGGAAGTGGTCCACGACCCGCAGGAGCTGCGCCGGGTGGTCCACGGCAATGACGTGACGGTGATGCAGGCGACACCGAGCCTGTGGCGGGGGGTGGCCGAGGGCGCAGCGGACGTGCTCGCCCGGATCCGGGTGCTCGTCGGCGGCGAAGCGTTGCCCGCGGAACTGGCCGACGCCCTGACCGCCGGATCGCCGTCGGTGACGAATGTGTACGGGCCGACCGAGACGACGATCTGGTCGACCGCGGCGAAGCTGGCGCGCGGCGCGACGGGTGCGCCGCCGATCGGCAGACCGATCGCCAACACCCGGATCTACGTGCTCGACGCCGGTCTCCAGCCGGTTCCCCCCGGCGTACCGGGTGAGCTGTACATCGCCGGTGCGGGGGTGGCGCGTGGCTACGCGAACCGCGCGGGCCTGACCGCGAGCCGGTTCGTGGCCGATCCGTTCGGCCCGCCCGCCGAGCGGATGTACCGCACCGGCGACGTGGCCAGATGGAGGGCCGACGGGGACCTGGAGTTCATCGGCCGGGTCGACGACCAGGTCAAGATCAGGGGATTCCGGATCGAGCTCGGCGAGATCGAGACGCTGCTGGACACCCACCCGCAGGTGGGCTCGGCCGTCGTGGTGGCGCGCGGGGACGGGCCGGTCGGCAAGCAGCTGGTGGCGTACGTCGTGCCGGCCGGGGACGCGCCACCCACGGCGGCGGACCTGAAGGCGTACGCCAGGCAAGCCTTGCCGCAGTACATGGTGCCCGCCTTCTTCGTGGCGATGGACACCTTCCCGCTGACGCCCAGCGGAAAGGCCGACCGGCGACGGCTGCCGGCCCCGGACGCGGTGGCCGGCAGCGGCGCCCGGCGGATCGCTCCGCGCGATGCGACGGAGGCCGCGCTCGCCGGTGTCTGGGCGGACGTGCTCGGCCGCCCGGTCGACGAGATCGATGTGACCAGCGACTTCTTCGAGCTGGGCGGGGACTCGGTGCTCTGTGTCCAAGTGGCCTACCGCGCCCGGCGTGCCGGGTGGTACGTCGTGCCGAGGGACCTGTTCTCGCACCCGACCATCGAACGTCTGGCGGTGGTGGCCGTGCGAGCCGAGGCCACCACGGACGCGCCCGCGGGCGGGCAGCCGCAGGTTGCCGGGCCGGCCGTGCTCCAGCAGAGCGCGCCCGAAGGGGTCGCCTCCGGGAACGCGGCGGCGACCGGCACCATGGGCCCTGTCATCAGCGACGCCTTCCTGACCGCCCGTCTGGCCGAGCTTGCGCGCACGCACCGGGTGCCGGGCGCGCAGCTCGCCGTGCGTCACGCGGGGCGGTCGACCGTCGTCGAGACGGGTGAGCGGGTGGCCGGGAGCGGCCTGCCGGTCACTGCGGACACCGCGTTCCCCATCGCCTCCTTGACCAAGCCGGTGACCGCGCTGGCCGTGCAGCTGCTGGCGGCCGACGGGCGCCTCGACCTCGACGCCCCGATCGGCGCGTATCTGCCCGAGCTCTCCGTCACGAGCCCGGTGGGCCGGCTGACCGCGAGGCAGGTCCTCTCCCACACCGGGGGGCTGGTCGCCGCGATCGACGAACGGGTGCCGAGCACGGACCGGCGACAGTGGGTTGAACGGCACTGTGGCGAGGCCGCCGTGATGCACCCGCCGGGCGCCGCCTTCTCCTACTCCGATGTCGGCTACGTACTCGCGGGACGGCTGGTCGAAGTGCTGACCGGCAAGGACTGGCGGACCGTCGTGGAGTCGATGCTGCTGCACCCGCTCGACATCACGGCGGCGTACAACGGGCAGCCGGGCAGGAGGCCCATGGCACAGGGCCATGTGGTGAGCGACCGCGTGCTCCTCGTGCCCGAGCAGTACTTCACCCAGGTCGAGGAGCCGGCCGCGGCGCTGGCGGCCAACGCGGCAGACCTGGTGCAGCTGGCCCGTGTGCACGACCGGACCGCTTCCCGGGCCGTGCTCGATCCCGCGGCCGCCGACTCGATGCTCGACGACCGGACCGGCGACATCGCCGTCGGGCCGTTCGGCCTCGCCGACGGCTGGGGGCTCGGCTGGTCCGTGTACCGCGGCGCGGACGGTGACTGGAACGGGCACGACGGCAGCGGCGACGGCACCTGGTCCCACCTGCGCTTCGACGCCGCCACCGGAACGGCGGTGGCGCTCGTCACGAACGCGAGCACCGGCTCCGGGCTGTGGGAGGACCTCGTCGCGGAACTCGGCGCGATGGGACTCGACGTGGCCAACCACTCCATGCGGACACTGTCCGATCCGGGAGCGCCCGTCGCGGGCTCGGCCGACTGCGCAGGGCGCTACGCCAACGGCGACTGGGAGTGCGTGGTCGAGGAGCGCTCCGAAGGGTTCACCCTGTCCGTCGGGGGCGGGCCGCGCTCCGCGCTGACCTGCTACGCGGACCTGCGGTTCACCACCGAGGGCTGCGGGGTGCCGGACACCGGCCGGTTCGTTCGCGACCCGGACACCGGCCGGGTCGAGATGCTTCAGCTCGCGGGGCGGCTGCTCCACCGGACCGGAGCGACGGCTGAATGACGACCGAAGCAGAGGTTGCGGTTGCGCCACCGTTGTCGCGCAACCGCAACTACCACATGCTCTGGGGCAGCCAGCTGGTGTCCGAACTGGTCAGCCAGCTGTGCCTCATCGCGTTCCCGTTGATGGTGATGGCGACGACCGGCTCGGCGCCCTGGATGGGAGCCGTCGCCGCCGTCATCGGGGCGGCGGGCATGGTTGCCAACGTCCCGGCAGGCGTACTGGTGGACCGCTTCGACCGTAAGTGGGTCATGCTGGTGTGCCAGTGCGTCCGCGCGGTGGCGATGGCGAGCCTCGCGATCGCTCTGCTCGCGGACCACTTCTCCCTGTCGCACGTGTTCGTGGTCGCGGTGGTGGAGGGGCTGCTGGGCGCTGCCTTCGACCCCGCCGAGCACGCGGCGCTGCCGCAGGTCGTCCACGAGTCGCAGCTGTCGACGGCGGTGGCACGCAACACCACGCGCCGTTACATCGCCACGCTGCTGGGGCCGGCCAGCGCGGGCTTCCTGTTCGCCTTCGACCCGATGGCCCCGTTCGCGGTCGCCCTGGTCCTGCTCGTGGCGTCCTGCGCCGTGCTCTCCTTCCTGCGCCTTCCCCGGCCCGAACCCGAGGTGCGGCCCGAGGGACAGTCCGAAAGGACAGGCATGCTCGTCGAAGGGTTCCGGTGGGTGCTGGGACACCGGGTGATCAGGCCGACGCTCGTCTGGCTGATGTGCTGCGAGCTGTTCATCTCCGCCCTGATCACCATCGTGCTGGCGCTGTCCGGCGAGGACGGCATGGCCCCCGGCACGTTGGGCATGATGATGACCGGGTTCGGTATCGGAGGTCTGCTGGGCGCCGCGGTCGCGGGCCGGCTGCACGCCGTACTGCCCGCGCCCGCGATCATCATGGGATTCCCCTGGTGCGCGGCGGCGTTGACGCTGGTGATGGCGCTGGTGCCCACCGGGGTGTCGACCGGCGTCGTGCTCGGCGGAATCGCGTTCTTGATCCCCACCGCGTTCACGACGGTCATGACCTACCAACTCGCTGTCGCTCCGGCCGCGTTGCGTGGCAGGCTGAGCGGCATCGTCGGGCTCTTCGCGGGCGGTGCCGGTGCGATCGGGTCGCTGGTGGGCGGTCTGCTGATGGCGGACGGAGACAGCCGCGGCACCTTGCTGATCTGGTCCGCCTGCCTGGTCGTCGTAGCCGTGGGCACCATTATCAGCCCTGCCCTGCGCCGGTTTCCCACGCTGAAATGACACGGCCGCGCATGCGATCGCATGCGCGGCCACGTGTCGTGAGGACCCCTGTCCGGGCCCGACGCTCACGTCAGCGAGCAACCCTTCTCACTCCTGGCGGTAATGGCTTCGGCGGTGTACGGGCAGGAGAAGCCGATCCAGGTGAGTTTGGGCCACAACTGTGACCATGGCTCGAGGGGACCACGGCACACCAGGAACTCGGTGTTCTGGTCGGCGACGGGCAGGTCGGTCCTGAACTTGCCGCTGGGCTCACAACTCCTGAACAGGACACCGAATGTCCTGCGGTTCACGCCGACCGCGATGACCACGTCGGTGTCGTCGGCGGGCCTGCCGAAGTCGGCGTAGGAATTCTGGCCGCTGTAGACGTGCGGCAGACCGTGCTCCGGTCCGTATCGGTCCAGGGCACCCGCCAGCCCGTAGTGGTTGGCGTAGATGACGGCGTGCGCACGGTCCGGCGGGGACAGCGACCGGTTGACGGTGCCGACCTGCTCGGCCAGCTGGGGCCAGGCCGCCTGGTCCATCTGGAAGACCCCCAGTCCCTTCAGCACCGGGTTCGACCCGTACAACGCGACCGGTAGCACCGGCAGCATGAGCACGGCCGACATCACCGCGTTGCCCACCAGGGCGGTACCGGCCAGTGTGCGGCGGACGGTGGTGTTCGCCCACTCCACCACCACGACCGAGCCCGCCGACAGCAGTACCAACTGGAGACCGCCGGTGTACTCGGGCTTTCCGCCGATGGCGATCAGCAGCACCGCCATGAACAGGTAGGAAAGGCCGACCGATCGGAACGCCCGCCACTGCGTGCGGCGCAGCAGGGCCACCACTCCGGCGATCCACACCGGAGTGAGGAACAAGCCGATCATCAGCACCTGGAACGGAATGAAGGCAACCCGGGAGTCTTCTCCCAGGGCGGTCTTCAACGCGGCGCTCATCTCCATCGCGGGCCAGCCGTGCGTCACCTGCCACCACACCGCCGGCGCGGAGATCAGCGTGGCGAGCGCGGCGCCCGCCCACAGGTGCCGACTGCGCAGGACGGCTCGCGGCCCCATGGCCAGCACGCCCACGAGCAGGGCGAGGAGCAGTAACACGATGAGGTTCTTGGCGAGCAAGCCCACACCGGTGACCGCGCCGACGGCGATCCAGAGCCGGGTGTCCTGGGTGCGCAGCAGACGGATCACCAGCCAGCCCACCGTCACCCAGGCGACGAGGTCGGGAATGTTGGTGGTCAGCACGTGTCCGGCGTTGAGCGTGACGACCGAGGCGCCCGCCCCGGCGGCGGCGAAGAGCTGGGCGCCGCCACGGCCGCCGAGTTCGCGCGCGATGAGGGCAGCCACCCACACCACCACGCAGGCCAGTAGTGCCGGCACCACGCGCAGCGCGGTCAGGGTGTCGCCGAGCACGGTGGTCTCCACCCTGGCCATCAGCGAGACCAGCGGGGGTTGGTCGACGTACCCCCACGCGAGGTGCTCCCTGGTGGCCCGGTTGTACAGCTCGTCGACGTGATATCCGTGCCGCCCCGACAGGGCCAGCAGCACCACACCCACCCCGACGCAGAGGGCGAGGAGCGTCCGCCGGTTCAGTAGGGGAATCGCCGCCGGCGGGCTCTGGGAAGAACCCGGCACAATTCTGGTCGTCGTCGCCACGTGTCCACACTCTCTTCTGTCTGTGGGTTCGGCCGTTCGGATTGTCTCGGGCGCATTGCGGGCGGGCGACCATGTTGAATTCTGGGAAAAGCTGCCTGTCACCAGGAGGGCAACGAGAGCGCCGCGGCGCACGTCGCAGCAGACAAGCACCGCGCTGGGACCGCTTCCGGTGGGCGGCACGGCACGGATCGTCTCGCACGAGGTCGCAACCGACCCCGAGACAGCGTCTCGACACGGTCCCGGACAGTCGGGTGACGGTGCTGTGAGCCGTACCGACGGTGCCGGTCCGGGGTTACGCGTTCTCCGGGGGCGTTTTGCGTGCGGCGGACGCCGGACCCGTGGGGCGGGCGCGATCGAGCCCCCTCAGGCAGCAGCTCGGCGGGCGTGCGGAGTTGCCGCCCCAGGCGGCGCGGACCAGCTCCTGATGCGGAGACGCGCGTCCAGTCCGGACATCCCTTTGTGGATCACCAAGATCCATGACCGCACTGCCGCGACAGAAGATGATCACCCTCGGCCGCCGGCCGACCGCCGGGCCGTTCATGCCATTCCCTCCGGCACCGCTGCCGCAGCACGAGCCGGCCCGGGGCTACCGGGAGTCCGCCGTGACGGGCCAGCAGATCTCGGTGTGCGTGGGGTCCGAGCCCTCGATCGAGAGGTAGTGCTCACGCACGGGCCCCGGAACGCCGATCTGTCGCTCCATGATGTAACTGCCCAGGGCGCCGCAGACTCGGTCCGCCCCTTCGCGGTCACCCGTGTGCACGGCCACGGCGTAGCGGGTGGCCGGCAGACTGATCTCCACCAGCCGGGTGTCGGCCGGGGGCGGGACATCCATGGGGACGAAAAGCGTTGCCCTGCCCGTCTCGTCGGTGAACAGCTCTCGCGTGACGAGCCCGCCCAGCGGGCCGCGCGGGGCTTGCTCGACACGGGGCAAGGCGGTGCGGATCTCCCGCAGGGCGTCCGCGTACCAGGTGTAATAGTCGTCCAGGCTGATCATCGAGGTCAGGGCCCACGCCCGCGTACGGGGCAGCGTGCGGAACTCGACGTCAAGTTGTCCGCTGCTTCCGGTCAGGAGTTCACGCAGTGTCTGGACGGCCTTGCCGGTTTCCCTCAGCTGGTCCTCCATACGCGTCAGATGCGTGGCGATGATCGCGTTGCGGTCCTCGGTCCTCTCGGCGGCCAGTACGGCCTTGACCTCCGGCAGCGGCATGTCCATCCCGCGGTAGCAGCGGATGATCTGTGCCTGGGTGACCTGATCCGTGCCGTAGTGCCGGTACCCGGTGTGCGGGTCGGTGTGAATCGGCTCCAGGAGTCCCACCTCGTGGTAGTACCGCAGCGCCTTCTTGCTCAGGTGCGTCATCAGAGCGAATTCGCCGATGCTGAGGCGTGCCGTCACAACTTCTCCTTCGCGGACGGGCCGCGGAGCTGGGGACCAGGTGCGGAGCGCGGCGCACCGTTCGCGACGGTGCGCGGCGCACCGTTCGCGACGGTGCGCGGAGCAGTGGCGCGGGACTCGTGCGTCACAGTCGCCGCAGCCAGGTTTGACCTTCCCCCTACAGGAAGGTCAATCGTCGGATGCGGCGGGGCCGGTCCACGGCCCTCGAAGCACTTGGACGGGTTGCATCATGGAGAATCTCACAGGGAAGACCGCTCTGGTCACCGGCGGTACCAAGGGGATCGGCGAGGCCATCACGCGCCGCCTGGCGGCCGCCGGCGCCCGCGTCGCCACGACGGCCCGCAGCGAGCCCGCCGGAGGGGTGCCCGCGCACATCGACCGGTTCGTGGAGGCCGACCTTTCCACACCGCAGGGCGCCGAGGACGTTGCCGCAGCGGTGCTGGAGGCCTTCGGCGGCATCGACATCGTGGTCCACAACGCCGGGGGCAGCGATGCGCCCATGGGGCCGGCCGCGAGTTTCAGCGACGCCGACTGGGAGCGGACCCTGGCTCTGAACCTGCTGGCCCCGGTCCGGATCGACAGGGTACTCACCCCGGCCCTCCAGCAGAGCAAGGGTGCGATCGTGCACGTGGCGTCCCTCGGGGCCAGGCTTCCCCACGTCGTCACGGTCCCTTACTCGGCGGCGAAGGCCGCCCTGAGCAGCTACAGCAAGTCGCTGGCCACCGAACTCGGCTCCTCGGGCGTGCGGGTCAACCGGATCCAGCCCGGATTCATCGAGACGGCCGGCACGGAGGTGTTCATGGACCAGATCGCGGCGAACGGGGGCACCGACCGCCAGGCAGCACGTCAGATCGTCATGGATGCGCTCGGTGGAGTCCCGCTCGGCCGCCCCGGCCGCCCGGAGGAGGTCGCCGACCTGGTGGCATTCCTCGTATCCGACGCAGCCCGGTACATCACCGGAATCGACGCCACCATCGACGGAGGCGCCAACCCTGCCGTGTGACGCAGGCAGTCCCTCGTGCAACGGGTGGCAGCGGAATCGTGGTTGCTGAGAGCGAAAATAGGTTCTTCGTCGCACCCGGAGCGAAGTCGACTGTCGATGCCAGACGCACGAGCGTGACGGTCGGTACGGAATTTTTGATCCGGTGAACTCTGCGCCCGGCGTCAGTGGCGACTGTCGTCGGCTCATGGCGTCAACTTGGAGGCCGAGCCCAGGCAGCCCTCCCGTGACGTAGGACCCGCCGCTCCCTCTGGGCGCGAAACAGAAAGATCAGAAAGGGAAACACCAATGAAGTTCGGGGTGAACTGCACCTTCACGGACCGATCGACCATGTCCCCGGCCGAGTACGGTCGAGCCGTCGAGGAGCGGGGATTCGACTCGATTTTTCTCGCCGAGCACACTCACATCCCCGTCGATGAGAGGTCGCCGTACCCCTTCGGTGATCGCCCGGCCTCCCTCCATCACACCATCGACCCTTTCGTGGCACTCACCGCGATGGCCGGCACCACCCATCATCTGCTTCTCGGGACGGGAATAGCGTTGGTGGCACAGAGGGACCCGATCACCACGGCGAAGCTCATCGCATCTCTGGACCTGATCTCGCGCGGTCGGTTCATCTTCGGGATCGGATCCGGATGGAACGCCGAAGAAATGGCGAATCACGGTGGAGATCCCGCCAGGCGTGGCGCAATCGCGACTGAGCATGTTCTCGCGATGAAGGAGATTTGGCGCCACGACAAGGCAGAGTTCCACGGCAAATTCGTGGACTTCGATCCCATCTATTCGTGGCCCAAGCCCGTCCAGCGCCCGCATCCCCCGGTCTATGTCGGCGGAGGAGAAAAGGCATTCGCCCGGGTGTGGAGGTCGGAGACGGCTGGTTCCCCAACCCTCGGTCGCCCGACGGGCTGAAGCCGAAGATTGAGCGGCTGCGCGAACTCGCAGGCCGCGAAGTCCCCGTGACGGCCCTGCATGTGGGACCGGCCATGGCTGAGATCGTCGGCGGGTACGAACAAGCAGGTGTGGAGAGGATCGTCTTTCCTCTCGACACGGAGGCGCCCGACCCGCTGCAGGACCTCGACGATCTTGCCGCGCTCACCGCTGGCCCGGCGGCCGACCGTGCCGGTTCCCCCGCAGGGGCGCGTTCGGACTCTGTCGGGACAGACGGAGCGGCGTAGAGCCCGCGTTGCCTCCAGCGGTTCCGGCTCCTGTCCGCCAGACATCCGGCAGCGAACCGAGCGGGATGCGCGCCGCCTCCCTGCCCTGACCTCCGCACGCGGATCACCGGACCGCGGAGTCGCCCGGCCTGTCGGCCGCGCGGCTACGTGAACAGGTAGGCGGCCACGTGTCCCACGACGCAGCCTGAAGACCGGATCGGGTCAAGCGCGGTCCCGGCCCGCACGCCGCTGTGCCCGGAACACGCCGCTGTGCCTGGATGAGGACGCCCGCCGTGCGCGGCATGGCGCGGCGGCAGGCGGTCCGGGTGGTCAGGCGGCGCAGTCGTACTGCGTGGTCAGGTTCTCCACGGCTTCGAGGATCACGGTCCGCGAGTCCTTCATCAGTGACGGGTAGTCCCAGTCCCGCCCGGTGATGGCGACGGGTGAGATCTTCAGGGTGACCGTGACGTACCGTGCGTCGGGCCTCCGCATCTCCTTCTGGCACCCGTCCGGCAGCTGGACCTCGCTCTGTCGCGGGCCCACCCAGCCCGTGAGGCCGTTCCCGACAGCGGTGGCGCCCTCCGGACGGTCGTCCGGTGTGTCGGTGGAGCTGACGTCCAGGGTGTACTGGAGCCGCTTGCTGTTCTTGTCGTCGGTGTTCCGCCGGTTGACGGAGCAGATGGTGGAGAAGACCGGGTCCGCCGGCTTGGCTGTGGATCCGGAGCTGTTCGGGACGAACTCGTCGGCCAGGACCTCTCCGCCCTTGCCGTCCTGGAGCAGACCCGCGGTCTGCTCCGTCAGCATGCCGAGACACAGGTTCTGCTCGCGCAGTCTCTTGAGCTCCGTCGGCCAGAGTTGGACCGCCGCGACGACCGCCGCCGCGAGAACGAGTACGGCCGGCAGGACCAGGTACTTCTTGTTCATGGCTACGGCTGTCCCATCTTCTTCTGGGCGTCCTCGATGCCGTACTGGTACCAGTTCTCGGCGGTCGACTGGAGATGGTCCTCGTACTCGCCGGGGCTCGCGTCCAGTTCCTCCTCCGTGAGGCCCTTCTTCATCGCCGTCTCGCGCATCATGGCGTCCATCTGCTTCTCGCCGTTCTCGAAGTGGTCGACCATGTTCTTGCGGGTGTCCGCGTCGACCTCGGCGTTGAGATCGTTCATGTACGCGGCCGTGCCCACGTCGACCGAGCGCTGGATCACGTCGCCGACGACGGGGATGGCCGTCAGGGGCGTGCCGATGACGTGGTAGTTCATCATCTTGTTCCAGCCGTTGGCGTCCTTCTCCGCCTGGCCGAGGTCGTAGATGACGTCGCCGCGCACGCCGTCCAGATGGCCGAGCACCGACGCGGACTGCTTGACCCAGGCGCGCAGTTCCGGGTCCTCCTGGCGGAACGAGTCCGCCGGGTAGCCGCTCATCCCCTCGGCGATCACCACACTCTGCGAGTGGTGGATGACACCGAACGCCTTGGGGTCCTCGGCGGCGCCGCGCACGATGCGGAGGAGGTCGCCCCGCTCGATCTCGAGGTTGTTGAACTCGGTGGGCCCGTCCATGTTCTTGCCGAGGATCTGGTGGACGTCCGAGGCGTAGTCCCCGAGCATGTTCCCCACGCTCGTCCGCATGGACAGGGGCACGGAACTCTGGTTCTTCGGTGCGTCCTCGCCGCTGTACTCCTTGAGGACCCGCTCGAAGATCGCGGCCTCCGCGTCGTCGTGGTGAGCGCGGACGCCGTGCAGCGGGCTGCCCGGCTCGCGGCCGGTGGCACCGGCCTCCAGCGCGGCGCCGAACTCGGTGCGGGCCGAGGTCTGCTTCAGCTCGTCGGGCATCTCGTCCTCGACGGCGGCGCCCGGCCAGTCGCGGTCCTCCATGAAGTACTTGAGGTTGTCGGTGGTGTTCGGGTCGAAGTAGTGGGTGGAGGCGGAGGGGTTGCGGCTCATCGCGTTCAGCAGGCCCTTCATCGGGTCCTCCTGCGTGCCCTGCCAGTTCTTCATGACGCCGTCGTAGGCGTCGTCGTTGTCCGTCTCCCAGTCGCGGATGGTGTCGCCGACCTCGGTCAGGAACGCCTCGCTGTAGACCGGGTCGCCCTTGTCCTTGTCGTACGGGGAGGCCTTCTCGTCGTTCGGGTCGTACTTCTTGTCGCCCGCGTCCGCGGCCATCAGGTCCGTGAGGTCCTTCAGCGTCGTGGCCCCGCCGCCGATGGCTCCGGGGTGCTGACGGGGGAGGCCGTTGCCGTCGCGGGCCGTGGTGATGAGCTTCTCGGTCCAGGCCGAGTTGATCCCACCGGGGGAGCCGATCGAGGACTCGGGGCCGGTGGCGGTGGCCAGTGAGCCGGACAGTGCCTTGTAGAGACGGGCGTCGGAGCTGGAGAGCTGGCCGTCGCGGCCGCCCGACTCCAGGCTGCTGGCGAGCAGCAGCACGGCTTCCTGCTGGTCCCGGCCCCGGTAGCTGAGGTTCGTCATCAGCTGTTCGGCGAAGGCGGGCGAGTCCTTGCCCTCCTCGGCGAGCGTGATGAGCCGCTCGCGCTCGTCGTCGTCGAGGTGTTCCCAGCGGGCGTAGAGCTTGGCGGCCTCGCGGCCGTTCTCCGCCTGCTGCTTCTCGTCGGCGCGCATCCTCCTGGCGTCGGCGACACCGCCGAGGTCGGTGCTGCCGAAGTCGTTGGGGTGGTTGCGGATCAGTGCGCGCAGACCCCAGGCGCAGAGCTCGTCGGCCTCGTTGGCACGTTTCAGGATGCCGTCGATCTTGCCGCGCAAAGCCTCGAACTGGGCTTCGGTGGCGAGGGGTTCGGTGCTGTCCTTGGACCTGCGGTCGGGGTGTATTCGATGGCTGAGGACGCCGTCGGGGTAGATGGTGATGCCCGGCGGCGGGTTCTCGTACGTGTGCTTGAGGTCGTCCTGGGCCGACTTGAAGAGGCCGTGTGCGTCCTTGAGGAGGTCGCGCACCGACTCCGCCTCGGTGACGGCGTCACCGAATTCCTTGGCGGTCTTGGTGACGAACTCCTTGGTGACGGTGGCGTTCTCGCCCTTCCAGCTGGACTTGTCGGCCTTGGACTTCATGGCCGAGGCGTCGGTCTTGAGAGGGGAGGTCAGCTTGGCGATCATCTCGGTCCACTGAGTCACCGCGGTGTCGAGCGGGCCGAGCCGGACGGAGAGGAGCTGCTCGAAGGTGGGCACGGTGGCGGCTCCTTACTGGAAGTACTTGCTGATCTGGGACGCGGGGACGGCCCCGTCGGCCTCCGGGGCGACGGGCCCGACGATGCGCAGCTGTGTCTCGATCCACTCGTCGTCAGCCTTCTTCGAGGCCTTCGTGTAATCGAGGTGGTTGGAGATGTGGGCGCATGCCTGCAGGAGGGTCTTCACCTGCGTCTCCCAGGTCCCGGTCACTTCCGTGAAAGCCGCGCCGGTGTCGAACCCCTCGCTCTTGAGGCCCGTGCCGGCGGTCTCACTCGCCACTTTCGCGTGCTTGCCGGTCGACTCGAGACCGTTGAACAGCTCGAAGGCGGCGTGGCCGATGTCCCCCAGCTCGTCGTCCGAGACCACGTAGTCGGCCGATCCCTTCGCCGGCGCCGACCCACCGCTGTCACCGGCCGAGTTCAGCCTCATCGCGGCGGCGGCCTTCAGTTGGCCCCATTCCTCTTCGAACGACATGATCCACACCCCGTGCACTGATAGAAAGCGGTCTAGCGCGCCAAGATACCTGCGTGATCAAACGATTTTCCAGCAAACGTCTTCGGCCTCCGGTGCCGGTACCGGTGCTGGGGTGTCTACGCGGCTCACCGGGGCCGGACGGCTGAACCGGGTCAGCTGAACGCGCGGCGGTAGCTGTGCGGGCTGACGCCCGTCGTCCTCTTGAAGCGGTCACGGAAGGCCGTCGGTGAGCCGAAGCCGACCTGGGAACCGATGCGTTCCACCGTGTGCCCGGTGGACTCCAGGAGGTGCTGGGCCTGGCGGATGCGGGCGCGGTGCAGCCACTGGAGAGGGGTCGTGCCGGTCTGTTCGCGGAAGCGGCGGATCAGCGTCCTGGTGCTGACTCCGGCGTGGGCCGCGATGTCGGTGAGGGTGAGGTCGGCCGCCAGGTTCTCCCGGAGCCAGGTGAGCGGCGGTTCGAGGGTGCTGCCCTGTGGGGTGGGCGCGTGGTCGTGGACGATGAACTGCGCCTGTCCTCCCTCCCGTTCCAGCGGCATGACGGAGAGCCGGGCCGCGTCGGCGGCTACGGCGGAGCCGTAGTCCTTGCGGATCATGTGCAGGCACAGGTCCAGTCCGGCGGCGGCCCCGGCCGAGGTGAGGATCCGGCCGTTGTCGACGTACAGGACGCCGGGGTCGACCTCGACGTCCGGGTAGGTGGCGGCCAGGAGGCCGGCCGCGAGCCAGTGGGTGGTCGCCCGCAGGCCGTCCAGCAGTCCGGTGGCGGCCAGCGGGAACGTGCCCGAGCAGATGGAGGCGATGCGGGTGCCGTCCCGGGCGGCGGCCCGGAGCGCGTCATGGACGGCGGGACTGAGCGGGGCCGCCGGGTCGGCCGTACCGGGCACGATGACCGTGTCCGCGCCGGTGAGTCCTTCCAGGCCCCAGGGCGCGCGCAGGGTGAAGGAGCCCGCGTCGGTCTCCCGCTCCTCGGCGCACACGCGGATCTGGTAGCCGGGACGGCCGTCGGGCAGACGGGTGCGGGTGAAGACCTCGATCGGGGTGGAGAGGTCGAACGGGATCACCTGGTCCAGCGCGAGAACGGCGACGGTGTGCATGGCGTAAAGCTACCCGGCCACCGCATTCACGCCAGGTCTCCGGATGCCTGGCACCTGCCGGGGAACCAGCTCGTGGGGCTGTGAGCAGGCTTGGCACTATCCCGTTGGAGTGTGTCACTCCTGCCTGTGGGAGACGGCGGAGCAGGCGATTAGCGTCGGGAGCGAACCCGGCACGGACCGGGCCGTCCGATGCGGAGGACCTCTCTCCATGCACGCCCAGATCGTCCTGTTCGACGGTTTCGACCCCCTCGACGTCATCGCGCCCTACGAAGGCCTCCACGCGGGCGGCGCCGCTTCGGGCGGGCTGGTGACCGTGGAGCTCGTGTCCGCCGAAGGACCGCGTGAGGTGGTGAGCGGGACCGGAGGCCTGGCGCTGCGTGCCACGGCAGGCCTGGACCCCGAACGGGCGGACCTGGTCCTCGTGCCCGGGGCCTCGGGCCGTGTCGGTGAGCCCGGTGAAGCCGCCGTTCACACACCGGGAGCCGGGGACCGGCAGCAGGACGAGCCCGTCCCGGTCCTGCTGGGCCGCACGCTCACCACCGGGCTGCCCGCGCTGCTGAGGACCGCCGTGGCCGACCCCGGTGTGACCGTCGCCGCGGTGTGCGGAGGCACGCTCGTCCTGGCCATGGCCGGCCTCCTGGAGGGCCGGCACGCCACCACCCACCACCTGGGTCTGGACATGCTCGACGCCACAGGTGTCCACGCGGTACGGGCACGCGTCGTCGACGACGGCGACGTCGTCACCGGTGCCGGTGTCACCTCCGGGCTCGACCTGGCCCTCCACCTCCTGGAGCGCGAGGTGGGACCGCGGGTCGCCCACGCGGTGGAGGAACTGTTCGCCCACGAGCGGCGCGGCATCGTCTGGCGTGACCGGGGGCCCGTCGCGGCCGCCCTCTGACCAACGCTCCACCCGCTCCTCGTACACCTGACCCGAAGGAAAAGCGCACATGACCGTCGAAGGCGTCTGGGACCTGTCCGTATCCACACCCATCGGCCTGATCGAGGCCGTCGTCGAACTGCGCCGGGAGGACGGCCTCCTGCGCGGGGCCGCCCACGGCGCGGGGGAGGAGGTTCCGCTGAGCGACGTCCGTCTGGACGGCGACCGCCTCACCTGGAAGCAAGCCGTCACCACGCCCGTGCGCCTGAACCTGGCCTTCGACATGACGGTCACCGGCGACACCCTGGCCGGCACGTCCAGGGCCGGGCGGCTGCCCGCCTCCAGGGTCACCGGCCGCCGCCGCACCCTCCCTCCGGCCGGGGAGCCCCGTCGATGACGAAGCTCTTCCTCTCCCTGCACGTCCTGGCCGTGGTCATCGCCATCGGCCCGGTCACCGTCGCGGCGAGCATGTTCCCCAGGGCCCTGCGCACGGCACACGGCGATCCCGGTGACGGCGACGCACGGTCGACCCTGCGGCTGCTGCACCGCATCTGCCGCGTCTACGGCGCCGTCGGCATCGCCGTACCCGTGTTCGGGCTCGCCACGGCCGGCAGCCTCGGCGTCCTCGGCAGCGGATGGCTGATCACGTCGATCCTCCTGACCGCCGCGGCCGCGGGCCTGCTGGTCCTGCGGATCCTGCCCGGCCAGGACGGCGCCCTCACCGCCGTGCAGGCCGACGACACCGTCACGGCCCCCGCGGTCGCCGCCCGCCTGGCCATGCTGACCGGCGTGTTCAACCTGCTGTGGGCCGTGGTCACCGTACTGATGATCATCCGCCCGGGCTCCACCACGGGAGCATGACCGTGCCACTGCGCCCCCTGCGCATCGCGGCCCACGCCGAACTCGCCTCGCTGGTCGTCATGCTCGCCAACCTCGCCACAGCCCACATCCCGTCCGTCTCCTCCCTGACGGGCCCCACGCACGGCTGCGCGTACCTGTTCGTCGTCGTCGCGACCTGGCGCCTCGACCGGGCCTCGACCGGCGTCCGGGCCGTGGCGTTCGTCCCCGGCGTCGGTGGCCTCCTCGCCCTCCGCCGGCTCAGCCGTCCCGTGCCCTCACCGGCCGGTGAGGGCACTGCCCGCCCACCGGAGGTCTCCGAGGCCGGGGCCGGGCCGTGACGGCTGCCGCACCCCCTCGCGGTCGCGGTCGCTACCATCCCGTGTGACCGAAACAGCCAAACAAGGTGTACCCCGCACACGCATACTCGCCGACCTGACGCCGCTGCGCGCCTCGCCCGACTACCGGCGGCTCTGGTTCGGGAACACCGTTTCCTGGATCGGGCAGGGCATGACGGCCCTGGCCGTATCCCTCCAGGTCTACGACATCACCGGGTCCGCCTTCTCCGTCGGGCTGATCGGTCTCTGCTCGTTCGTCCCACTGGTGCTCCTCGGGCTGTACAGCGGGGCGGTCGCCGACACCGTCGACCGGCGCAAGCTGGGGCTCTTCAGCGCCACCGGATCGTTCCTGCTCTCCGTGGTGCTCGCCGCGGTGACCTTCGCCGGGGTCGAGCACGTGGGGCTGCTCTACACGGTCGTAGCCCTTCAGGCCGTCTGCTTCGCCCTCAACTCCCCGGCCCGCAGCTCGATGATCGCCCGGCTGCTCCCCGCCGAACAGCTGCCCGCCGCCAACGCGCTCAACGCCATGACGTCCACCACTGGCGGTCTGGCGGGGCCGATGGTCGGCGGTCTCATCGTCGGCTGGTGGGGCTACCGGGCGGCGTACACCGTCGACGCCGTCACCTTCACCGCCTCGCTGTACGCGATGTGGCGGCTGCCCTCGATGCTGCCCGACCGGAAGGGCGGGGAGAACGGCGCCGCGCGGGCGTCCGTCATGGACGGTCTGCGTTTCCTCGGTACCCGGCCCAACCTGCGGATGACCTTCTTCAGCGACCTGAGCGCCATGGTGCTGGCCCACCCGCGCGCGCTCTTCCCCGTGGTCGCCGTGGTGTGGTTCGGCGGCGACGCGAAGACCACCGGGCTGCTCGTCGCCGCCCCGGCGCTGGGGGCCCTGCTCGGCAGCGTGTTCTCGGGCTGGCTGAGCCGCATCCGGCGCCACGGGCTCGCGGTGCTGATCGCCGTGTGCGGCTGGGGCGGGGCCATCGCCGTGTTCGGGCTCACCCGGCAGCTCTGGCTCGGGCTGCTCCTGCTGGCGCTCGCCGGGTGCGCGGACTCCATCTCGATGGTCTTCCGCAACACCATGCTCCAGGCCGCGGTCCCCGACGACATGCGGGGCCGGCTGCAGGGCGTGTTCATCGTCGTCGTCGCGGGTGGCCCACGGCTCGGCGATCTCGTGGCCGGCTCCGTCGCGGACCTGACGTCACCGGCCGTGGCGGTCACCGGCGGCGGCATCGCGTGCGTGGTGGTGGTGTGCCTGCTGGGGCTGCGCTGGCGCGGCTTCGCACGCTACGACGCGCGCGATCCGCAGCCCTGAGACACCGGGCGCGGCTGTCCGGGAACGGCCCGCCGGTAGAGTCGGGGCCCGGGAACGGCGCCAGTTGGGGGACTGATGACGGCAGTGGACGCGGTACCGATGGTCTTCGTGCACGGGACGCGCTTCAGCGCGGGGCAGTGGAGCACGCAACTCGCCGCGCTGCGGGACGAATTCCCGGTGGCCGCCGTCGACCTGCCCGGCCACGGGGAGCGCTCGGCCCAGTCCTGGAGCCTGGCCGCCGCGACGGAGATCATCGCCTCGGCCGTGGACTCGCTCGACCGCGGGCCCGCCCTGGTCGTCGGGCACTCCCTCGGCGGATACGCCTCGCTGGAGTTCGCGCGACACCGTCCGGAGAGGCTACGAGGGCTGGTCCTCGCGGGAGCCAGTGCCTCCACCCGGGGCCTCCGGGCAGCACCGTACCGGTGGGTCGCCAGGCAGGTGCCCCGTGTTTCCGCGGACCGGCTGACCCGATGGAACGACCGGCTGCTGCGCCGTCTCCACCCACCGGAGGTGGTGGACGCGACCATCCGTTCCGGCTACGCCTTCCACACCCTGCCGGCGGCCTGGGACGAGGTGATCGGACGCTTCGACGCCGGTGCGATGCGTCATGTGAAGGCGCCGGTCCTCATCCTCAACGGCGAGAAGGACACCGTCTTCCGGTCCGACGAAGCGGAATTCGCCCGCGCGCACCCCCGTGCCCGCGTCGAGCTGATCCCGCGGGCCCGGCACCTGGCGAACTTCGACGCACCGGATGTCTTCACCGACGCCGTCCGCCGTTTCGCCCGTGAACTCGCCGCCGGGGACTGAGCGCACCACGGCCCGGACCGCCCCGCGGGCGCCCCGGCCACCGTCCATTCCCCGGAACGCCGCCGTCCGGCATACGGGCGGCACTTGTCGCCGAGCCCGCGGCGCCGCCAGGATTGCCCGCATGGCCACAGCTCTCGTGTCGCGGCGTCACGTGGATCTCCCGCGCGTCCCGACCATGCTCTGTCCGGCCGGCCCCGGCTGTCCGTGCTGTCGCTGACGTGACACCCCGCCGGCCCTGACACCGGCCCCCTGACGCCGTCGCGTCCCCGGTCCGGGCCTCCGGAGACACCCCGGTCCGCGCCTCCGGCGCACCGCCCGCCCGGTCGGGCGCTCGTACACCCGCGCACCAGCACGACCGCCGTGCGTCCCCCGCCGCCGTCCAGCCCCACGAGGATCCTTCATGCCCGAGAACCCGCTCCTCCTCCACTGGTTCCTCCCCACGGGCGGTGACGGCCGCGATCCCGGCGGAGTCACGGCCGTGCAGGGGAGGACCGGCGCCGCCACCCGCCGTCCCGCGGACATCGGCTACCTGGCCCAGGTGGCTCGCGCCGCCGAACAGGCTGGATTCCACTCGCTGCTGACCCCCGTGGGGCTCGGATGTGTAGATCCGTGGATCCTCACCGCGGCCCTCACCCAGCACACCGACCGCATCGGGTTCCTGGTCGCCTTCCGCGCCGGTTTCGCCAGCCCGACCCTGCTGGCCCAGCAGGCCGACGCCTTCAGGCGGTTCGCCGGAGGGCGGCTCAGGCTCAACGTCGTCACCGGTGGTGACCCGGCCGAACAGCGGGCCTACGGAGACCACCTGGACCACGACCGGCGCTACGAGCGCACCGACGAGGTGATGGGTGTCCTGCGCGACCTCCTCGACGGCAAGCGCGTCGACCACCACGGCGAGCACCTGCGGATCGACGGCGCCCAGCTCCACGAGCCCGCCGTCCAGTACCCCGTGCCCCTCTACTTCGGCGGAGCCTCCCCGGCGGCCGAGGCCGTCGCCGTGCGCCGGGCCGACGTACAGCTGCTCTGGGGAGAGCCCCCCGCGGCCCTCGCCGGGCGCATCGACCGGCTCCGCGCCGCAGCCCCCGAACTGCGTTACGGACTACGGCTGCACGTCATCAGCCGGGACACCGCCGCCGAGGCGTGGGCGGAGGCGGACCGCATTCTCGCGGGCATCGACCCGGAGGCGGTCCGGGCCAGCCAGGAGCGGTTCGCCCGCATGGACTCCACCGGCCAGACCCGGATGACCGCGCTGCACGCGGGCTCCGCCGACGCCGCGAAGCTGGAGGTCGCCCCGAACCTCTGGGCGGGCATCGGCCTCGTACGGGAGGGCGCCGGCACGGCGCTGGTCGGCTCGCACGACGAGGTCGCCGAGCGGCTGTACGAGTACCGGCGCCTGGGCATCGGCGAGTTCGTCCTCTCCGGCTACCCGCACCTGGAGGAGGCATTCCGGGTGGGCGAGGAGGTCGCACCCCGGCTGCGCGCGCTCCTCGCGAGGGCGGAAGCCTGATCGGGGTACGGGGACCCGCCCGTCAGGAGACCTCGGTGACGTCCGGCATCTCGCCCCCGGTCGTCGAGGGGTCGAACAGCGAGAACACCGCGCCCTGCGGGTCCGTCAGCGAGGCGAACCGGCCGAACGGGATGGTCATCGGGCCGAACCGGAGCTCAGCCCCCAGGGACTTCGCCTTCTCCACCGCGGCGTCGCAGTCGGCGACGCCGAAGTAGACGTTCAGGTGGGCCGGTACCTGGGGCGGGAACTCCTCGCCCATCTTCATCCGGCCGAGCACCGGGTCGGCGCCCAGGTCGTAGAGCGAGAAGTCGATCGCGGCGTCGTCCAGGTGCTTCACCCCGTACCCGAAGACGGACGAGAAGAAGGTGTCCGCCTTCTCCGGCTCCCGGGTGTAGATCTCGGCCCAGGAGAAGGCACCGGGCACCGCCTGCGCCTCGAACCCCTTGTGGCTGCCCGCCTGCCACACCCCGAAGGCCGCCCCGCCGGGGTCGGTGGCCAGCACCATCGTCCCGAAGTCGCCGACGCGCATGGGCTCCACCAGCACCTCGCCCCCGTGCTCGCGGATCTTCGCCGTGGTACCTGCCGCGTCCGGGGACGCCAGGTACAGGCACCAGGCGTTCGGCGCGTCCTGGCCCGGCATCGGCGGCGACAGCGCGGCGACCGCCCTGCCGTCCACATGGGCCTGCGTGTACCCGCCGTACTCCGGCATGGACTCACCGTACGTCCAGCCCAGGAGCTCACCGTAGAAACGCTTCGCCCCTTCGAGGTCGCCGAACGTACCGTCGGCCCAGCACGGTGTGCCCTCGTATTCTGCGGCCATGGCCCGGACCTCTCCTCGTACGGTGGGTGCCCCTCCTTCCGACGGTAGCCAACCCCCGCCCGGTCGGCTCGCCGAGTGCTGCTCAGCCCTCCGGGACGGCGGGCCCGACCACCGACCGGGCCACTCCCAGCTCCACCAGGTCCTGCGGGCGCAGCCTGAGCTGGTCGGCGGTGGACCGCACCTCGTCCGGACCGCGTTTCAGGATGGCCGCCGCCAGTTCCGGCGCGATCACCGAGAAGTAACTGTCCGAGGTGACATGGGTGTTGCCCGGGGCGGCCAGGGCCAGTGCCCCGCCGGAGCCGCCCTCGCCGATCACGAGCGTCGTCACGGGGACCCGGGCGCCGGCGACCGCCGCGAAGGCGTCCGCGATGGCGGCGCCCGCTCCCGCCCGCTCCGCCTCCGCGTCGTTGGCCGCGCCCGGGGTGTCGATCAGGGTGAGCACGGGGAGGCCGAGCCGGTCCGCGAGCCGGATCACCCGGGCGGCCGTGCGGTAGCCCGCGGGGCGGGTCGCGGTGCCGCACTGCGCGGCGTACGCCACGGGCCGTCCGGCGTGCGTGCCCACCCCGCAGAGCAGCCCCGGATCCCTGCCGCCGCAGCGGTCGCCCTCGATCGGCAGCCGGTGTTCGAAGTAGGCGTCCAGATAGGCCTCCGCCCGTGGCCGCGCCGCCGCCCGTGCCCGCTCCACAGCGTCCCAGCCGGTCGCGGGCAGCTCAGCGGCGGACAGGGCGCCCGGCACCGGGGCGGCCCGCGCCGGGCCGGTGACCGTCAGCGCTGCCAGCCAGCGGCCCAGCACCCCGGGCAGCTCCCGAGGCGCGACGACCGCGTCGATCTGGCCGGCGGCCAGCTGCCCCTCCGCCGAGTACGCGTACGGATCCGCGTCGGCGGGCCGCACCCTGGAGCCCGCGAAGCCGATCTGCGCCCCGGGCAGGGCCAGCACCACATCGGCGCCCGCCCCCACCGTGGCCCAGCCCCCGCCGGTCGTCGGATCCCGCAGTACCGCGATCTGCGCCAGCCCCTCGGCCCTCAAAGAGGTGGACGCCCGGGCCACGCGCTGCAGCTGTATCAGCGCGATCATGCCCTCCTGCATCCGACTGCCCCCGGTGGCGACGAGAGAGACGAGCGGCAGCCGCCGCTCGGCCGCCAGCGCGTACGCGGCCTCCAGACGGTCTCCGGCGTGCCCGCCCAGGGAGCCGCCCAGGAAGCCGAACTCGAACGACACCAGGACGCACTGCCGGTCCCCGACGGAGGCGGTCCCGTACACGACGGACTCCTCCTCGCCGGTCCGTGCCGAGGCGCGCGCCCTGGACTCCCCGTAACCGCTCCAGCCGAGCGGGCCGTCCGGCGGTGCGGGGCGCAAGGCCGGACGGTGTTCCGTGAAGCTCGCCGCGACGGCGGAGATCGCCTCCCGCGCCGACATGCGGGCGCACCCGGAGTCAGGCACCGAGCGACCTCTTCATGATCTTGCCCAGTTCGTTGCGGGGCAGGGCGTCGAGGTGGCGGACGACGCGCGGGCGCTTGTGCGGCGCCAGCAGGTCCGCCACATGCTCGGCGAGCTCCCGCTCACCGGGGGGCGCCGCCGGGTCCTCCGGCACCACCCAGGCGACGATCCGCTCGCCGAGGTCCGCGTCCGGCTCGCCGGTGACGGCCGCCTCACGCACGCCGGGGTGCTCCAGGAGGGCGTTCTCGATCTCGCCCGCGCCGATCTTGTAGCCGCCGCTCTTGATCAGGTCGGTGGCCTTGCGGCCGACGATCCGGACGTAGCCGTCGGGGTCGATCGTGGCCATGTCGCCCGTGCGGAAGAAGCCGTCCTCGGTGAAGGCTGCCGCCGTGGCGTCCGGGCGGTTCAGGTACCCGGTGAAGAGGTTGGGCCCGCGCACCTGGATCTCGCCGATGGACGTGGTGTCCCCGAGCACGGTGCCGTCCTCCTCGACGAGCCTGAGCTCGACGCCGGACAGCGGCGGTCCGACCGTCCCGGCGCGGGGCTCGCCGTCGGCCCGTACGCCCGTGTTCATGAGGGTCTCCGTCATCCCGTACCGCTCGACGACCGCGCGCCCGGTGGCCGTGGCGATCCGTTCGTGGTCGTGGACCGGGAGCGCCGCCGAGCCGGAGACCAGCAGCCGGGCGCCCGAGAGGGCCTTCGCGAGGTCCCCGGGACCGTCCGGACCGGTCAGCGCTCCCGCGAGCCGGTGGTACATCGTCGGCACGCCGAACAGCATCGTGCCCCCGGAGAGCAGCTCCCGGGCCACCCCCTCGACGGAGAACCTGCCGAGGTGACGCACGGAGCCGCCCCTGCGCAGCGGGCCGAGGACGCCCAGGATCAGCCCGTGCACGTGGAACAGCGGAAGGGCGTGGACGAGGACGTCCTCACCGGTCCAGGACCAGGCGTCCTCCAGCGCGTCCAGCGACGCTGCGATCGCCCGGCGGGGCAGGACGGCCCCCTTGGGCGGGCCCGTCGTGCCGGAGGTGTAGACGACCAGGGCGGGGGACTCCTCGGAGGGCTCGGGCAGGGCGGCCCCGGCAGGACGATCGGACGCGAGCGTGCCGACGTCCAGGCGTTGCAGTCCGCCCAGCGCGGGCGGCAGTACGTCGGCCGCCCCGGCCAGCACCATGGACGGCGCGCTGTCCGCGACGATGTGCGCGAGTTCCCGCTCACCGGTCCTCGGGTTGAGCGGCACGGCGGGCACCCCCGCCCGGAGTGCCGCCACGACGGCGACGACGGTCTCCGGGGTGGACGTGGCCCAGACGGCGACGCGGCCCGCCCCCGCGATCCGGGCGGCGAGGGAGGCGGACGCCTCGTCCAACTGTGCGTAGGTCAGGACGTGTTCGCCGAACCGGACGGCCTCGGGGGAGTCGGTCCGGCCGGACGCTCCGCGCAGCGCGGGCAGAAGAGAGGTCACCCGCCGAGCCTATGGGGTGCCCGCAAGCCCGCACCCGGTATGCGACACCCCGGGCATCCCGGCACACCGGCATCCCGGACACCCCGGCATTCCCTGTGCCCTCCCGCCCGGAGCCGCGGTCAGCCGTCGCGCCGGATGGTGCGCATCCGGCCGTAGGCGTAGACGGCGCCCGCCAGCGCCAGGTCGGAGAGCAGCATGAAACCGATCGAGTACGAGCTCTTCGCGCTGTAGATCGCGCCCATGACCAGCGGGGGGACGAATCCGCCGAGCCCGCCCATCGCGCCGACGATGCCGGTGACGCTGCCCACCTTGGCCTGTGGCGTCACCTGCGACACCAGGGCGAAGACGCTTCCGCTCGCGGTGCCGAGCCCCGCCGCCATGGCGAGCAGCGCGATCGTGCCGAGCGGGTTAAGCGGCGGGTCGAAGGCCTGGACGATGGCCATCAGCGCCGCCAGCAGCAGAGCCGCGGCCGTGACGAGGGCGGGGTGGACCCGGTCCGACAGCCAGCCCCCGATCGGCCGGAAGACGACGGTGACCAGCGCGAATCCCGCCGCCTTTGTGCCCGCCTCGGTCGGGGACATCTCGTACCAGGTCTTCAGATACGTCGGCAGGTACACGCCGAAGGCGACGATGCCGCCGAAGCCGATCGCGTACAGCGCGGACAGCTCCCAGGTCACCCGCAGCCGGCCCGCCTCTCCCAGCCGGTGGCCCAGCGAGTCCGTGGGCACCTTGCGGCCCGGGTGGTCGGTGATGAGGACCGCGGCGAGGAGCGAGTACACGAGGAGCGCGCCGGCGACGATCCAGAACGGCAGGTTCACGTCGTGCCTGGCGATCCGCGGCGTGAAGTAGCCGGACAGCGCGACGCCGCCCATCCCCATGCCGAAAACCCCCAGCGCCAGCCCTCGTTTCGCGGGCGGGAACCAGGAGTTGACCAGGGGGATACCGATCGCGAACGTCGTTCCGCCGAGGCCGAGCAGGAAGCCGACGGCCAGCATGGCCCCGTAGTTGTCCTTCGCCGGGATGAGCAGCAGCACCGGGACGATCGTCAGGGCCGAGACGGCGGGGAACATCAGCCTGGCGCCGAACCTGTCGGTCAGCGCGCCCGCCGGGATGCGGCCGAGCGAGCCGACCAGCACGGGCACCGCCACCAGCAGCGACTGCTGGAACGAGCTCAGACCCAGCCGGTCCTTGAAGTCCCCCGACAGCGGCGAGATCAGGTTCCACGCCCAGAAGGTCAGCGTGAAACCGATCGTGGCCATGATCAGGTTCCGGTAGGCGGCGGCGGATTGCTTCCGGTCCGGGGCGGGGGGCTGCGCGGCGGTTGTTTCCACACCGCAAGTCAAGGGCGGAGGGGGAGGGCGGGGCACGGCGGGTTGAGCCATCCGGGTGGACGGCACACGGCAGTTCTCCCTAGGGAAGACGCACTCCGGGCGGCCCCCCGGAGCCCGTCCGGAGGCCGTTTCGGGTCCCCGGCTGGGAGAATCACGGGTATGGACCGGTTGGACAGAGAGATCCTCGGCATTCTCCAGGAGGACGCCCGGATCTCGTACCGCGATCTGGGCGTACGCGTCGGGCTCAGCGCCAACGCGGCGGGCGACCGCGTGCGCCGTATGCGCCGCGACGGGGTGATCCGCGGCTTCACGGTCATCGTCGACCCCGCCGCCGACACCCGTTCGGGCCTCGTCGTCTTCATCGACGTCTCGTTGCGCCTCGACACGACGAACGAGGAGTTCGAGCGCTCGGTGCTGACCCTGCCCGGCATCACCGAGGTGGTGCACGTGACGGGCGGCCACGACTACCTCGTACGCGCCACGGCGGCCGACCCCGGCTCCCTGGACACACTGCTGCGGCGGCTGAAGAAGGACGCGGGCGTGGCCCACTCCAACACCCGGATCGCACTCAGAGCGGCGCCTGCCAGATGACGGTCGACGACCGGTCGCCGTCCTCGGCGCGCCCGTCGTCGGCGACCACGAGCCTCACCGCCGCACGCCCGTCGGGCAGCCGCGCCGTCGCGTCCACCTCCACCTCGACGGCCGACACCCCCTCCCGCCGGTGCGCGCCGGCCAGGGCCCCGCGCAGCACGTCGAGCAGTTCGCCGTCCACCGGCTCCGTCACCAGGGCGTCCACCGCCCCGGTGAACTGCACCGACGGCTGGAATCCGAGTACCGCCGCCGCGCCGCCCGTCTCCCTCAGGACCCGGCCTCGGAAGGTCGTGGGCGCCTCCGCCGGCGGTTGCTGGAGCGCGAAGATCGCGGTCCTGACCTCCTGGATGGTGGAGTCCAGCTCGTCGACCGCGTGCCCGAGCAGCTCGGCGGTCTCCGTGTCCCCGGCCAGATCCCCACGACGCGTCGACTCCAGCATCATCTCCGTCGCGAACAGCCGCTGTACGACGAGATCGTGCAGGTCACGGGCGATGCGGTCACGGTCCTCGTAGACCGCCAGCTGCTCCCTGTAGTGCTGGGCGTCCGCCATCACCAGGGCGAGCGCGGCCTGGGAGGCGAACTGGGAGGCGAGCAGCCGGTCCATCGCGGTGTACGGAGCGCCACCGCGTCTCCGGGGGAGGGCGAGCGTGCCGATGAGCCGGCCTCCGCTCTGCAGCGGCAGCATCATGCTGGGGCCGTACCGGGACCGTACCGCGGTCGTCATCCGTTCGTCCGTCGCCGAGTCCTCGATGAAGACCTCCTCACCGCCCAGCAGCTGGACGAGGACGGGGGAGCCCGGCTCGATGGCCGTGCCCACGATGCCCGCCGGATCGTCGAGGGTGGAGGCGGCGACGATCTCCATCCCGCCTTCCGGGGTCGGCAGGAGGATCACCCCGGCCGCCGCCCCGGCCAGCACCCTGGCCCGCTCGGCGACCGTCGTCAGGGCGTCCGTCGTACCCGCCCCGGTCAGCAGCGCCCGGGTGACCGCGGACGCTCCCTCGATCCAGTGCTCCCGCCGCCTCGCCGCCTCGTACAGGTGGGCGCCGCCGATCGCCGCGGCCGCCTGGGAGGCCAGCAGCCGCAGCAGCGCCAGTTCGGTGTCGGTGAATCTGCCCGGTTCCTCCGCGGTGAGACAGAGACTGCCGAGCACCTCGGTGTGGACCCGGACCGGCGCGCCCAGGAAGGAACGCGCAAGGAGGGGAGCCGGCACCTCCCGGGGCCGCGGCCCCGCCGTCAGATCGTCGACGCGGACGGCCCGCGCATCGCCCACGAGCGCCCCGAGAACCCCGGTGCGCCCGTCCAGGAGTGGGCCGGCGGCGCGTCGTTCGTCGTCGGACATCCCGGCGGTGAAGAGGTCCGTGACCCGGCGGTCCCCCTCGTGGAAGAGGGCCAGGGCGCCGTGGCGCGCACCGGCCAGCGCCGTGGCGGTGTCCACGATGCGCTGGAGGGTGGTCCGCAGGTCGAGGCCCGTCCCGGCCACCGGTGAGCGCTCCGGCTCTCAGCCCGCGACCGGGGCGAGGGACAGAGGCTGGACCGTGCCGTCCAGCATCGCGCCCAGCCCCAGTACGGAGCAGACGTCCGGCCGTTCGGCGATGTTCACCGGCACGCCCGTCGCCTCGCGCAGCATCTGGTCGAACCCCGGCAGCAGGGCGCTCCCGCCGACCATCATGATCCCGGACTCCGCGATGTCGGCCACCAGGTCGGGCGGGCAGTCGCGCAGCACCTTGCCCAGCCCGTCGAGCACGGCGGTGAGCGGGGCGTGGATCGCCTGGCGCACGGCGGCGGTGTCGACCTGCACCGAACGGGCCAGGCCGGTGGCCACGTCCCGCCCGTGGATCTCCGTCACCGCGGGACCGTTGAGCGTGAGGCCGTTGCCCCGGAGCGCCAGTTGCAGGGGGCGCACCGACTGGCTGGGCAGCATCAGCTGGTGGTGCTGGCGCAGGTGCTGGATGACCGCGTTGTCGATGGCCTCGCCGCCGACCGGGACGCGTACGGCGGTCACGATCGAGCCGAGCGAGAGCACGGCGATCTGAGTGGTCGCAGCCCCGCACACCATGATCATGGTGGCGGTCGGCTGCTCGACCGGAAGCCCGCAGCCGAGGGCCGCCGCGATCAGGGTGTCCACCAGTTCCACCCGCCGGGCCCCGAGCCCCACGAGGGTCTCCACGGTCGCCCGCTGGGCCAGCGGATCGGCGTCGTGCGGGGTGCAGGCGGCGGCCCGCAGCCGGGGCTTGCGGCGCAGCTGGCGGCGGAGCTTCTCACCGAGCAGGTGGCGCAGCATGCGCTGCGCCATGTCGATGTCGACGACGGTCCCGCCGGAGACCGGGCGGGCCACCCGGATGTAGGCGGGCGTACGGCCCGTCATCTGTTCGGCGAGCGCGCCGACCGCGATGAGCGAGCCGGTACGCGTGTTCACGGCGGCGACACTGGGCTCGTCGACGACGAGACCCACTCCCTTGACGTACACGCGGGTCCTCGCGGCCCCGAGGTCGACGGCGATGTGGCAACGGCGCAACTGTTCGAGACTGACGGTCACGGCAAGGTCTCCCGAGAGCGCTGGCGGCGGGCACCGGCGGCAGCCGGTCCTCCTTGCATCGTCAGGCCGTGGCGGGGGAGACGCGCGCTGAGTGGGCCGTAGGAGGGACCCCGAGCTGACGGCGCGACAGATGTCAGGCGGAGCCCGGCAGCAGTCGCTGGAACAGCCCCCAGGTGAACTCCGCGACGCAGGGCCTCCCGCCGGCCGGGTCGGTGAACGCCAGCGCCCAGCGGGTCGGTGCGCTGCCCTCCATGGGGCGCACCGGGGCGAAGGCCCTGGCCACCTCGTCCACGGTGCAGGACCACGGGCGCAGGTCGGCGGCGGTGCGCGGCTCGGGACCCGCCGAACCAGGGGCGCGGACCAGCCATTCGTTCCACACGGCTCCACCGGGGCCCGTCATCACCTCGAAGCGCAGGTCCGGCCAGAGCGGCAGCGGCCACAGCAGCGCGTCGCACTCCAGGTCGCCGACCTTCCGGCGTACGGACGACTCGGGCTCGCCCAGCACCGAGCGGTAGCGGCGCAGCGCCCCCCGGCCGCGCGGGGCGCGCAGCATCGCCTGCCAGCGGCGGTTCGCCTCCCGCATCTCGGCGAGCGACGCACTCAGTTCATGACGGGCTTCCTCCACCAGGTCCGGCTGGTGGTCGGCCATCCGGCGCAGCAGGACGAGCTGGAACTGGAGAGGCCCGAACGGGGCGGGAGCGGTCATGGGACCCATCCTGCCGCCTGCCACGCGCGAGGTAGGGCGCGCACCGGAGTCCCGGATTCCACACAGGATCCTCACCTGTGTGCCTTCCTGCGGCGTTCCTCGCCCGTCTAGTCTGCGGGCGCGATGGATTACTGCCACCCCTGCCAACGGCACCTCAACGGGGCGCTCGCCTGCGCCGGTTGCGGGACCCCCGCCGACGCACTGGCCCCCTATGCCGTCGTCGCCGACCGCCCCGGCCGTGACGCGGAGCCCGCCGGAGAGACCACGGAAGTCCCCGAGGTCACCGGTCGCCGGCGCCGTGCCCGGGACGACACCCGGCGGCGCGGCCGCCGTGCGCACCGCCGGCGTGGCCGCGCTCTGCTCCTGACGGCGGTGGGCGTGGTGCTCGCGCTGGGCGCGCTGAGCCTGGCCGAGCTGGCCATGGAGCCCGGGGGTGACAGCGGCGCCTCGGAGTACGTGAGCGAGGCGACGTCCGCGGCCACGGAGCCCGTTCCTTCGGCCTCGTCGAGCACGGAGCCCGACGGGCCCGGTCCGGTGGACGCACCCACCGTGGTTCCGGTCACCGATTCCCACTCCGCGACGGCCGCGGACGGTGCCGCCGGTGACGGGACGACGACCGGGGCCACACCTGGGACTCCCGCGCCCCCGGAGACCTCGGCCCCCACGTCGGCGGCCGCGACGCCGGATCCGGACGTGACCGGAGCGCCGGCCGAGCCGACGGACCCGGACACGCCGTCGGCGGACCCCACGCAGCCGGAGCCCTCCGACGAACCCACGCCCACGCCGTCGCCCACCGAGACCTGCCGATGGTGGATCTTCTGCTGACCCTGGGCCGACCCGGAGCCGGCCCAGGGCCGACGCGGGGCTGACCCGGGCCGGCGCCCCGGCTAGGCGGCGTCCTCGCCGAGCATCCGGCGCAGCAGGTCGCGCAGCACCGTGCGCTCCGCCTCCGACAGCTCGGCGAGCGGCTCCCGCGCGAAGTCCAGCGCGTCCCGGAGCTGCTCGGCGGTCCGGATGCCCTCCTCCGTCGGGGCGGCGAGCTTCACCCGCCGGTCGGCCGGGTCCGGGCGGCGTTCGACCAGGCCGCGGAGCTCCAGCCGGTCGACTATGCCAGTGATGTTGGACGGTTCGCACTTCAGCTTCCGGGCGACCTTGCGCATGGGCATCGGCTGCAGCGAGAGCAGCCCGAGCACCCTGGCCTGTGCGCCGGTCAGCGCGTGCGTGGCCGCCGCCCGGTCGTACTCCTCGTGGTAGCGCGCCACGACTCCGCCGATGAGCTGGATGACGTCGAGGGTGAGGGGGTCGGTGTGCGAGGAGGCCATGACACCCAGGGTACCCAATTACTTGACAAGGTGAAATATCTGGACGCATGGTTGTTTCACGTCCTGAAGCTTTTTCGCTTCCCCCCGTACGACGTCGAGGAGAACCCGAGCCCATGTCTGCACTTCCCACGTCCAGCCGCGAATGGCACCTCGTCGCCCGTCCGCACGGCTGGCCCGAGCCCACGGATTTCGCGCTGCGCGAGGCGCCGGTGACCGCCCCCGGTGAGGGCCGCGTCCTCGTCCGCAACCTCCACTTCTCGGTCGACCCCTACATGCGCGGCCGGATGAACGACGTGAAGTCGTACACCCCGCCCTTCAAGCTCGACCACCCCATGGAGGGCGGCGCGGTCGGCGAGATCATCGCGTCGAACGCCGAGGGCTTCGCCGTGGGCGACCACGTCCTGCACGGTCTCGGCTGGCGTGAGTACGCCGACGTCCCGGCCAAGCACGCGGTCAAGGTCGACGCCTCGCTGGCCCCGCTGTCCGCCTACCTCGGCGTGCTCGGCATGACCGGGCTCACCGCCTACGCCGGCCTGTTCGACGTCGCCTCCTTCAAGGAGGGCGACGCGGTCTTCGTCTCCGGCGCGGCCGGCGCGGTCGGCAGCCAGGTCGGCCAGATGGCCAAGCTCAAGGGCGCCTCCCGGGTCATCGGCTCGGCCGGGTCCGACGAGAAGGTCAAGCTCCTCACCGAGGAGTACGGCTTCGACGCGGCCTTCAACTACAAGAACGGCCCCGTCCGCGAGCAGCTCGCCGAGGCCGCTCCCGACGGCATCGACGTGTACTTCGACAACGTCGGCGGCGAGCACCTGGAAGCCGCGATCTCCTCGATGAACGTCCACGGCCGGGCCACCATCTGCGGGATGATCGCCCAGTACAACGCCACGGAGCCCACTCCGGGCCCGCGCAACCTGGCGCTCGTCATCGGCAAGCGGCTGCGGCTGCAGGGCATGCTCGTCGGCGACCACGCCGATCTCCAGCCCCAGTTCGTCCAGGAGGTCGCCGGCTGGCTGGCCTCCGGCGAGCTGAAGTACAACGAGACGAAGGTCCAGGGCATCGAGAAGGCCTACGACGCGTTCGTCGGCCTGCTGCGCGGCGAGAACACCGGCAAGATGATCGTCTCGCTGGACGCCTGACACGCCCCCGGCCCGGCCCGTGACCGTCGCGCGACCCCCGCGACGCTCACGGGCCGGGCCGTCGTCGGTCTCGGTCGCCCGTCACCGTGCCGGGCGGTCCGACGGCGGCCACACGTACGGCAGGTCGGGCGGCACGTCCGGGAACAGCGGGCGGTAGTACGCCGGGTCCTTGCGCACGAGCGCGGAACGGTGACTCAGGTGCAGCCCCTCGTCACCCACCCACGGGGGCAGCTCCCGCGCCTGTGCGAGTTCCGCGGCCGTGCGGACGGTGGTGCGCCCGAGCGACCCGGCGAGGTCCGCGCGCAGGGTCGTCGCGCAGGTGTCCGCCCTGCCCCCGGCGGTCCACACGGCGCACACGTCCAGGCCGTACCGCACGAGCGCCTCCTCGTACCCGGCCCACATCCGGACCGCGGGGTGGTGGCGCCAGCCGTAACCGGGGACCGTGAGCCCGCGCAGCACCTGGATCGCCTCCACCCGCTGCTTGCCCAGTCTGCGCGGGTCCAGCGCGGCGGCGCTCCCGCTGAAATCGGCGTACGGCAGGAATGTCTGCATCATCCATCCCTATCCCATGTGCGCCCGCGACGGTCCCGCCCGCGCGCCGTCACCCGTTAGGCTCGGCCCAGGCCGTCGCGGTCGTGGGCGCGAGCCGCGGCGCATCAGCAGGAGGAATCACCGGTATGACCATCCAACACATAGACGTGGCCTACACCGCCGTCGCCACCGCGGAGAACGGCCGTGACGGCCGGGTCTCCACCGACGACGGCAAGCTCGACGTCGTCGTCAACCCGCCGAAGGAGATGGGTGGCAGCGGCGCGGGGACCAACCCCGAGCAGCTCTTCGCGGCCGGCTACAGCGCCTGCTTCCAGGGCGCGCTCGGCGTGGTCGCCCGCCAGGAGAAGGCCGACATCACCGGTTCGACGGTGACAGCGTCGGTCTCCATCGGCAGGACCGAGGCGGGTGGCTTCGGCCTGGAGGTCGCGATCAGCGCCTCCATCCCGAACGTCGACACGGCCACCGCCCAGGCGCTCGTCGAGAAGGCGCACCAGGTGTGCCCGTACTCGAACGCCACCCGGGGCAACGTCAAGGTCGAGCTGTCGGCCGGCTGAGTCCCGGCTGCACGCGTACGTCCGAGGGCCGCATTCCTTCACGGGGATGCGGCCCTCGGTCGTGTGCGGCGGTCCCGCATCCGTAGGAGCGCGCGCAAGGGCATTGACTGCCACGGAGGTTGAACTTTACGGTCCGTTCGAGTTCACGATCAGCATCCGAAATATCGAACGAGTAAGGAAGCCATGACTCGCACCGCGCGCTTCACCCTCGACCCGGCCTTCACCGTCGGCGATGTCGACCCCCGGCTCTTCGGCTCCTTCGTCGAGCACCTCGGCCGCTGCGTCTACGACGGCATCTTCGAACCCGGCCATCCGTCGGCGGACGAGGCCGGCCTGCGCACCGACGTCCTGGAGCTCGTCCGCGAACTCGGCGTCACCGCCATCCGCTACCCCGGCGGCAACTTCGTCTCCGGCTACCGCTGGGAGGACAGCGTCGGCCCCGCCGACGAGCGCCCCCGCCGCCTCGACCTCGCCTGGCGCTCAACCGAGACGAATCGTTTCGGCCTCTCCGAGTACATCGACTTCCTCCGGAAGGTCGGCCCGCAGGCCGAACCGATGCTCGCGGTCAACCTCGGCACCCGCGGCGTCCAGGAGGCCATCCAGCTCCAGGAGTACGCCAACCACCCGTCCGGCACCGAGCTCTCCGACCGCCGCGTCGGCCACGGCGACAAGGACCCCTTCGGCATCAAGCTGTGGTGTCTGGGCAACGAGATGGACGGCCCGTGGCAGACCGGGCACAAGACCGCCGAGGAGTACGGGCGGCTCGCGGCCGAGACGGCCCGCGCGATGCGGCAGATCGACCCGTCCGTCCAGCTCGTCGCCTGCGGGTCCTCCAGCCGCGCCATGCCGACGTTCGCGGCATGGGAGGCGACGGTCCTCGCCGAGACCTACGACCTCGTCGACTACGTCTCGCTGCACGCCTACTACGAGGAGACCGACGGCGACCGTGACTCCTTCCTCGCCTCGGCCGTCGACATGGAGTCCTTCATCGAGAGCGTCGTCGCGACCTGCGACCACGTGGGGGCACGCCTCAAGTCGCCGAAGAAGATCAACCTCTCCTTCGACGAGTGGAACGTCTGGTACATGAGCCGCTTCCAGAAGGACGCGGAGGAGAACCCGCTCGACTGGCCCGAGGCGCCCCGGCTGCTGGAGGACAACTACAGCGTCACCGACGCCGTCGTCTTCGGCAGCCTGATCGTCGCGCTGCTGCGCCACGCGGACCGGGTGACCGTCGCCTGCCTCGCCCAGCTGGTCAACGTGATCGCGCCGATCATGACCGAGCCCGGCGGGCCCGCCTGGCGGCAGACCACCTTCTTCCCCTTCGCCCAGGCCGCCCGGTACGGCCGGGGCCAGGTCCTGGACGTGAGGGTGGACTCGCCGACGTACGGGACGGCGAAGTACGGCGAGACGGACCTGCTGCACGCCACCGCCGTACGCGACCCGGAGACGGGCGCCGTCACCGTCTTCGCCGTCAACCGGAGCCAGGACTCCGCGCTGCCGCTCGAAGTCGCCCTGACGGGGCTGGACCTGGGCCGGGTCGTCGAGCACCAGGTCGTCGCGGACGCCGACCCCGAGGCCCGCAACACCCTCGCCGAGCCCGAGCGCGTGCTCCCGCATGCCGCCGAGGGCACGGAGCTGGCCGACGGCACCCTGAAGGCCGTCCTGGAGCCCCTGTCCTGGAACATGATCCGGCTGGCCTGACGACGGCGTACGGCGCCCTCCCCCGGCCGGGGGAGGGCGCCGTACGTGTGCCGGGAGGGGCCGCTCAGCGCGCCGAGAAGGCGTGCACCGTCGTCGAGCGGTAGGTGTCGCCGGGCCGGAGCACCGTCGACGGGAACGACGGCTGGTTGGGGGAGTCGGGGAAGTGCTGCGACTCCAGGCAGAACGCGTCGCCCTGGCGGTACACCCGCCCCGAGGTGCCGGCCAGGGTGCTGTCGAGGAAGTTCCCCGTGTAGACCTGCATGCCGGGTTCCGTCGTGTACATCTTCATCACCCGGCCCGAGCCGGGGTCCGTGACGGTGAGCGCGTACTCGGGGCGGGTCGTGATCCCCTTGTCCAGCACGTAGTTGTGATCGATCCCCTGCCCGTACCCGACCTGCTCGTGCGGGGTACGGACGGCCTCCCCGACGGCCCGGGGCCGCCTGAAGTCGAACGGCGTACGCGCCACCGGGGCGAGCTCTCCCGTCGGGATCAGCGTCGCGCCGACCGGTGTGTAGCGCGCCGCCGAAAGCTCCAGCAGGTGCCCGTCGACGCTGCCGCTGCCCTCGCCCGCCAGGTTGAAATAGGTGTGGCTGGTCAGGTTGAGGACGGTGGCGCGGTCCGTGGTCGCCGTGTAGTCGATGCGCCACTCACCCCGGGAGGTGAGGGTGTAGACGACACGGACGGCGAGCGCGCCCGGATAGCCGGCCTCACCGTCCGGGCTGGTCCTGGTCAGGACCAGCCCGACGTCACCACGTGCGGTGAACGGCTTCACGTCCCAGACCCGCTTGTCGAAGCCCCGGTCGCCACCGTGCAGGCTGTTGGGGCCGTCGTTCAGGGGCAGTTGGTGCGTGACACCGTCGAGGGTGAAACGGCCCCCGGCGATCCGGTTGCCGTACCGCCCGATCAGCCCGCCGAAGTACGGGGACTTCGCCACGTAGTCCGGCAGGCCGCCGAAGCCGAGCGACACGTTCGCCGTCCGGCCCCGGCGGTCGGGGATCTCGAGGGACTGGACGACACCGCCCCAGGAGAGGACCTTCAGCCGGGTCCCGCCGTTGGCGAGGGTCCAGCGGTGCACCTTCGTCCCGTCGGCGAGGGTGCCGAAGAGCTCCTCGGACGGGGCGCGTCCGGAGGCCGAGGCGTGCGCGGCGGGGGCGCCCGCCGCCACGGCCAGCCCGGCGGCGGCCGTGGCCGCCAGGACGGTGCGTCTGCTGGTTCCGGTGGTGAAGGTCATGAAACAACTCCTGTCGGATGAAGGGGCGTTACGAGCCGACCTTGCGCTTGTTCCATACGTCGAACCCGACCGCGGCCAGCAGGACGAAGCCCTTGATGACCTGCTGGTAGTCGGTTCCGATGCCCACGAGGTTCATACCGTTGTTCAGCACGCCCAGGACCAGACCACCGATGATCGCGCCGAGGACCGTGCCCACGCCGCCGCTCATCGACGCGCCGCCGATGAACGAGGCGGCGATGGCCTCCAGCTCGAAGTTGAGGCCCGCCTTGGGCGAGGCCGCGTTGAAGCGGGCGGCGAAGACCAGACCCGCCAGGGCCGCGAGCATGCCCATGTTCAGGAAGACCAGGAAGGTGACCTTCTTGTCCTTCACACCCGACAGCTTGGCCGCGGGCAGGTTGCCGCCGATGGCGTAGATGTGGCGGCCGATGATCGCGTTGCGCATCAGGTAGCCGAAGCCGACGACCAGCACGCCGAGGATGAGCAGTACGACCGGGGCGCCCTTGTAGCTGGCGAGCAGCAGGGTGACGACGAGGACGGCCGAGACCAGGGCGACCAGCTTCAGCAGGAAGAGCTTGAACGGCGGCACCTCCAGGGCGAACTCCTGCTGGCGCTTGCGGTCACGGACCTCCTGGATCACCACGAAGGCGATCAGGGCGAAGCCCAGCAGCAGCGTGAGGTTGTGGTAGTTGGTGTTCGGCCCGACCTCGGGCAGGAAGCCGTTGGCTATCTCCTGGAGGTCCTGCGGGAAGGGGCCGAGGGTCTGGCCCTTCAGGAAGATCTCCGTCAGACCGCGGAAGAGCAGCATGCCCGCGAGGGTCACGATGAACGACGGTATGCCGAGGTAGGCGATGAAGAAGCCCTGCACCGAGCCCGCCACGGCGCCGATGGCCAGGCACAGCACCACCGCGAGCGGCCAGGGCATGTCGTGCTCGACCATCAGTACGGCGGCCATGGCGCCGATGAACGCCGTCAGCGAGCCGACCGAGAGGTCGATGTGGCCCGCGATGATGACGAGCATCATGCCGATCGCGAGGATCAGGATGTAGCTGTTCTGCAGCACCAGGTTGGAGACGTTGCGCGGCAGCAGCAGATCGCCGTCCGACCACACCGCGAACAGCACCACGATCAGGCCGAGGGCCATCAGCATGCCGTACTGGCGCATGTTGCGGCGCATGCCGTCCAGCACCAGCTGCAACAGCCCGCCGCCGGCGGCCGGTCCGCTCTTGCCGGGCGGCGCGGGGGCCGGGGTCCTGTCGGTCACGTCCGTGCTCATCGGGTTACCTCTTTGTCCTTCGTCATCTGACGCATCAGCGCTTCCTGCGATGCCTCGGCCCGCGAGAACTCACCCGTGAGCCGTCCTGCGGCCATCGTGTAGATGCGGTCGCACATGCCGAGCAGCTCCGGCAGTTCGGAGGATATGAAGACGACCGCCTTGCCCTGGGCGGCCAGCTGGTCGATGACCGTGTAGATCTCGTACTTGGCGCCCACGTCGATACCGCGCGTGGGCTCGTCCAGGATCAGCACCTCGGGACCGGCGAAGATCCACTTGCTGAGGACGACCTTCTGCTGGTTGCCGCCGGACAGCTTGCCCACCGGCTCGAAGACGGTCGGCGCCTTGATGTTCATGGACTTCCGGAAGCCCTCGGCGACCTGCCGCTCCCCGTGCTCGTCGACCACACCTCGCTTGGCGACCTTGCCCAGGGCGGTCAGCGAGATGTTCCGGTTGATGGTGTCGATGAGGTTGAGGCCGTAGTGCTTGCGGTCCTCGGTGGCGTACGCGATACCGTGCGAGACCGCCTCGGGGACGGACTTCGTACGGATCTCGGCGCCGTCCTTCAGGACGGTGCCGCTCGCGTACCGGCCGTAGGAGCGGCCGAAGACGCTCATCGCCAGCTCGGTGCGGCCGGCGCCCATGAGCCCGGCGAGACCGACGATCTCGCCGCGCCGCACCTCGATCGAGACGTCGTCGACGACCTTGCGCTGCTGGTCGATGGGGTGGTGCACGGTCCAGTTGCGGATCTCCAGAGCAGGCGCGGAGCCCTCCTCCGGATGGTGCGGGGTCCGGTCCGGGAAGCGGTTCTCCAGGTCCCGGCCGACCATTCCGCTGATGATCCGGTCCTCGGTCGTCCCCTCGGCCTTCACGTCGAGCGTCTCGATGGAGCGCCCGTCGCGGATGATCGTGACCGAGTCGGCGACCCGGCGGATCTCGTTCAGCTTGTGGGAGATGATGATCGAGGTGATGCCCTGTTCCTTCAACGAGAGGATCAGGTCGAGGAGTTTGCCGCTGTCCTCGTCGTTGAGCGCCGCCGTCGGCTCGTCGAGGATGAGCAGCTTCACCTTCTTCGACAGGGCCTTGGCGATCTCCACCAGCTGCTGCTTGCCCACGCCGATGTCGGCGACGCGGGTCTCCGGGTGCTCGTCGAGGCCTACCCGGCGCAGCAGTTCACCGGCGTGCCTGAGGGTGTCGTTCCAGTTGATGAGCCCGCGCTTCGCGTGCTCGTTGCCGAGGAAGATGTTCTCCGCGATGGAGAGGTACGGCACCAGCGCCAGCTCCTGGTGGATGATCACGATGCCGTGCTGCTCGCTCGCCCGGATGTCCTTGAACCGGCAGGTCTCGTTCTCGAAGAGGACGTCCCCTTCGTAGCTGCCGTGCGGATGGACGCCGGAGAGCACCTTCATCAGGGTCGACTTGCCGGCGCCGTTCTCACCGCAGATGGCGTGGACCTCGCCCTGCCGGACGGTCAGTGTGACGTCCGAAAGCGCTTTGACACCGGGAAAGGTCTTGACGATCGAGCGCATTTCCAGGACGGGTCCCGCCATGGTCTTGCCTTCCAATCCTTGAGAGGGAGCCCGGTTACTTGAGGTCGTTCTCGGTGTAGTAGCCGTCGTCGACGAGGGCCTGCTTGTAGTTGTCCTTGTCGACGCTGACCGGCTGCAGCAGATAGGCGGGGACGACCTTGACACCGTTGTCGTAGGACTTGGTGTCGTTGACCTCGGGCTTCTTGTCGTTCAGGGCGGCGTCCACCATGTTCGAGGCGACCTTGGCGAGCTTGCGCAGGTCCTTGTAGACGGTCTGCGTCTGGTCGCCCGCGATGATCGACTTCACCGATGCGAGCTCGGCGTCCTGGCCGGTGACAACGGGCATCGGCTTCGCTCCGGTGCCGTAGCCGTCCGACTTGAGGGCGGAGAGGATGCCGATGGAGATGCCGTCGTAGGGGGAGAGCACGGCGTCGACCTTGGCGCTGCGGTAGCTGGACGTCAGCAGGTCGTCCATGCGCTTCTGCGCGGTGCCGCCGTCCCAGCGCAGGGTGGTGACCTGGTTGAGGGCGGTCTGCTTGGACCGGACGACCAGCTCGCCCTTGTCGATGTGGGGCTTGAGGACGTTCATCGCGCCCTGGAAGAAGTACTTGGTGTTGTTGTCGTCGTTGGAGCCGGCGAACAGCTCGATGCTGAAGGGGCCCTTCTTGCCGTCCTCCAGGCCGAGCTTGTCCACGATGTACGAGCCCTGGAGCTCGCCGACCTTCTCGTTGTCGAACGAGGCGTAGTAGTCGACGTTCTCCGTGCCGAGGATCAGCCGGTCGTAGGAGATCACCGGGATGTCGGCGTCCTTGGCCTGCTGCAGCACGTTGTTGAGGGACTTGTTGTCGATCGCGGCGACGATCAGGGCGTCCACACCCTGGGTGATCATGTTCTCGATCTGCGAGACCTGCTGGTCAGGGTCGTCCTCGCCGTAGACGAGCTTGGTCTTGTAGCCCTTCGACTTCAGTTCCTTCACGACGTTGGCGCCGTCGGAGATCCAGCGTTCGGAGGACTTCGTCGGCATCGCGACGCCGATGGTGGCGCCGTCGGCGCCACCCTTCTTCTCCTCGCCGCCGCCTTCGCTGTTCTGGCCGCAGGCGGTCAGGGCGAGGGCCAGGGAGGCGGCGGAGGCGACGGCGGCAAGTGCGGCTCTGCGGTTGCGCATGGTCATCATCCTTGATGTGTGTCAGAGCTCGGTCCGGTGGTGCCGGAACGCTGAGGGCAGATCGACCGAGAACGGGTGTGTGGGATTGTGCGCGGCTGTGTCTTCTTTTGGGGAGAGTGTTTCCGGAACGTTATGACGAGATCGCGAACCGGTTGAGCCGGCCCGGGAGTCGGCTGCCGAGCGGGGCCATCCCGCCGTCCGCCCCGTGCCGCGCGAGCAGGTCCAGCGCGAGCCGTCCGCGCCGCACCCGCTCCTTGGCGGTGGACAGCGCCAGCTCCCGCAGGTGCTGGCCGTAGGGGTAGATCCCGGGCGACTTGGCGAGGCCGAACTTCAGGTACAGCGGCGCGCCGCGCCGGATCAGCTCGGCCACCTCGTACATCCGCACATAGCCGCCGAGGTCGTCCGGAGCCTCGATGTAGAGGTCCATCGGAGCCCTCGACACCCGCCGGATCTCAGTGAACTGAGCAAGCGTCAGGTCGGACGGGATGTTGATCGAGTCGGCGCCGAGCTGCTCGAAAACGGCGAACGAGGCAGGGTTCACCGGCCCGATGAGCGCCGACACCTTGAAGGTGGTGTCCGCGGGCAGCACGCCCTGCTCACGCAGCCGGTGCAGGGTCCACAGCACCCCTTCGTCGGCCACGAGCAGGCACTTCACGCCGAGCTCGGTGGCGCGTAGGGCGTCCTCGACGCAGCCGGCCAGGGCGTCGTGGCCGCGGGAGCGCAGCCCGGCCCCGCCGGAGTCCGTACGGACCGACGCGCCGGTGTCCCAGGTGCCGCGCGGCCCCGTGAACAGGCAGAGCTCGATGTCCCGTTCGGCGCAGCTCTCCACCATCTCGGTGATCTCGGCGTCCGTCAGCATCCAGACGCCGCTGCCCTGGCTGATGCGGTGGACCGGGACGTCGAGCCTCGCGGACTCCTTGAGGACGACGCCGAGGGCCTCCGGACCCTCCACGGACGGCACCTCGGTGCGCCAGCTCCCGCCGCCGGGGAAGGAGTGCGGCGAGGCGTCGGCCGGGGACAGGGGCGCCGGGCCGAGGCCGAGCGCGGTGAGCGCCGCGTCGCCGGGACGGCGGGCGCCGGCGGCACCGGGGGAAGAGGCAGGGGCGTCGTTCACGACTGGTCCTTCACGTTCGGTATTTCGGACGAAGTTCGGATCGTTGGGAGTACGCCGGTACGGAGGCGGTCAGGTCGCCGCCGTACCGGCGTACGGATCAGGGCGTGCCCGTCACGGCCGCAGCAGCACCTTCCCGGTCTCCGGGTCCCCGGACCCCACCAGCGCCACCGCGTCGGCGAACCGCTCCAGCGGGAACTCGTGGGTGATCAGCGGCGCCGGGTCGAGCAGCCCGGCCGTGAACGCCCGCACCGCGTAGGACCAGGCCGCCGAGGGCGCCCCGAAGACGCTGCGCACGGTGAGCTGGCTCAGCGACAGGTGCACCGGGTCGATGCCCACGGCCCCCGGGGTGAACATCCCGGTCAGGATCACCCGCCCGCCGCGACGCGCCAGCAGGCAGGCGTCGGCCGCGGTGGACGGCGCTCCGGCCGTCTCCACGACCAGGTCGTAGTGGCCCCGCACCTCCTCGGACTCCTTCGGCGTCCGGGCCTCGCCCGCCCCGAAGTCCAGCGCCTGGGCGGCCCGTGCCTCCCTCGGGTCGATCACGGTGAGCTCCGCCGGCGACACCGCCGCCAGCAGCTGCACCGCGAGCAGTCCGAGTGTGCCCGCCCCCAGGACGGCGATCCGCTCGCCCGGCTCGGGCGCTCCGGCCCGCACCGCCGCGGCGACCACCGCGGCCGGCTCCAGCAGGGCCGCGGCCCGGAGGTCGGCGTCGTCGGCCAGCGGGTGCAGCAGACGTGCCGGGACCACCAGGTGGTCGGCGAACGCGCCGGGCCGGGTGAACCCCGTCTCGTCGTAGCCCGCCGTGCACAGGGAGGTCTCCCCGTACCGGCACCGCTCGCAGCGTCCGCAGGCCCGGAAGCCCTCGGCGACCGTGCGCCGGCCGAGCAGCGCGGGATCGACGCCCTCACCCAGCGCGTCCACGGTCCCCGACCACTCGTGACCCGGCACCACCGGATAGCGCACATAGGCCGGGTCGCGGTGGCCGTCGTACACCTCGCGGTCGCTCATGCAGATCCCGGCGGCGGCGACCCGCACCCTGACCTCGCCGGGGCCCGGCTCGGGGAGCGGTCCCTCGGTCAGCCGATGGCTGCCCGGCCGCTCGACGGTCAACGACCGCGAGAAGGACGTCACTTGGGCTGCCTCTTCTCCCAGCCGTCCGCCCACAGGTCGAACCGCGCCTGCTGCTGCGGGAATTCGGCCGCCGCGTCCACGTCCAGTTCCACGCCGAGCCCGGGCGCGTCGGAGAGCTCGAAGCAGCCGGTCTCGGGGTCGACGTACGGGGCGCCCTTGACGACCTTCTTGATGTCCGCGTCCGCGAAGTCGTTGAAGTGTTCCAGGATCTTGAAGTTGGGGGTGCAGCCGGCGACCTGGAGGCTCGCGGCGGTCAGCACCGATCCGCCCACGTTGTGGGGCGCGATCAGCGTGTAGTGGGTCTCCGCGGTCGCCGCGAGCTTCCGGGTCTCCAGGATGCCGCCGATGTGGCCGACGTCCGGCTGGATGATGTCGACGGCCTGCGACTCGAAGAGCTCGCGGAACTCGATCCGGTCGTGGATGCGCTCACCCGTCGCGATCGGCAGATCGACCTTCTCGGCGACCTTGCTCAGGGCCTTGAGGTTCTCCGGCGGCACCGGCTCCTCCAGCCACGCCGGCTTGAAGGGCGCCATCTCGCGGGCGATCCGCACCGCCGTCGAAGGGCTGAACCGCCCGTGCATCTCCAGCATCAGCTCGGTGTCGGGGCCGATGGCGTCCCGCACGGCCTCGATGAGGGACACGGCGTAGCGCGTCTCCTCCTGGCCCAGCTCGAAGTGCCCCGTACCGAAGGGGTCGATCTTCAGCGCGCGGTATCCGCGCTCGACGACTCCCTGCGCCGCCTTGTGGTAGGCCTCCGGGGTGCGCTCTGTGGTGTACCAGCCGTTGGCGTACGCCTTGACCCGGTCGGTGACCTTGCCGCCGAGCAGCTGCCAGACGGGGACGCCGAGGGCCTTGCCCTTGATGTCCCAGCAGGCCATCTCGATGACCGCGATGCCGGACATCACGATCTCCCCGGCCCGGCCGTAGTCGCCGTACTTCATGCGCTTGACGAGATCCTCGACCGCGAACGGGTCGGAGCCGTTGATGTGGTTGGCCGACGCCTCCCGCAGATAACCGAGCAGCGCGTCCGTGCGCCCCAGCATCCGGGTCTCACCGACGCCGGTGAGGCCCTCGTCCGTGTGAACCTGGACGTAGGTGAGGTTGCGCCACGGCGTGCCGACGACATGCGTACTGATTCCGGTGATGCGCACGGATGTTGCCTCTCAACGTGTTCGGTATTTCGTCACTCGTTCGAAATGCTGGCGTGACGTTAATGACGGGCCAGGGGACGTGTCAATGGTTCGCGCAAGTACGCTGACGCCATGAGTGATCTCGGGGCGGGTTTCGGTTACTTGATCAAGGGCCAGCGCTGGGCCTTCGGGCACGGCCGCTGGTTCGGCTTCGGCCTGCTGCCCGCGCTGATAACCCTGGTCGTCTACGCAGGCGCGCTGACCGGACTCGGCTACGGCGCGGACGACTTCGTCTCCTGGGCGACCCCGTTCGCCGACGACTGGTCCTCGCCCTGGCTGGGGCTCCTGCGCAACACCCTGGTCGTCCTGGTCTTCGTGTTCGGGATGTTCCTCGCGGTGATCACCTTCACCGCGGTGACCCTGCTGGTGGGCCAGCCGTTCTACGAGTCGCTCTCCGAGGAGGTCGACCGCGGCGAGGGCGGAGAGGTGCCCGAGTCGGGCCTGCCGCTCTGGCGCGAACTCTGGATCTCCGCCCGTGACTCCGTCCGCATCCTGGTGCGCGTCGCCCTGTACGGGGTGCTGCTCTTCGCCCTCGGCTTCATCCCCGTCGTCGGGCAGACCGTGATCCCCGCCCTCGGCTTCTGCGTCTCCGGCTACTTCCTCTCCGAGGAGCTCACCGCCGTCGCCCTCCAGCGCCGCGGCATGGTCCTGAAGGACAGGCTCACGCTGCTGCGCGGCCGCCGGATGATGGTCCTGGGCTTCGGGGTGCCGCTCGCGCTCGCCTTCGTCGTCCCCTTCGTCGCCGTGTTCCTGATGCCGGGCGCCGTCGCCGGGGCCACGCTGCTGGCCCGCGAGCTCACGGCGCCTCCCGCGGCGGACCCGCAGCCGGCCACGCCGTACACCCTGCAGAAGGACTGAAGCGCCCGCGGGCCCCCGCGCGGCGCCCGTGGGAGGGCTCAGCGCACCGAGAACCCGTACACCGTCGTGGAGGCGAACTCCTCGCCCGGCCGCAGCACCGTGCTCGGGAACTCCGGACGGTTCGGGGAATCCGGGAAGTGCTGCGTCTCCAGGGCGATACCGGCGCACGGCACGAACGGGTCACCGCCGAGGTGGTCCGCGGTGTACAGCTGGAGCCCCGGCTCCGTCGTACGGACCGTGAGCAGCCGACCCGACGCAGGGTCGTACAGCTCGGCGACCGGCTCCCCGCCGGTCTCCTCCAGCACGTAGTTGGTGTCGTAGCCGGGTCCCACCGGCTTCTGCTCCCGGAAGTCGAACCGGGTCCCCTCCACCGGGACGTACTCCCCCGTGGGGATCGACTGCTCGTCCCCGGGAGTGATGCGCCCGGCCGCGAGCCGCAGTTCGTGCCCGAGGGCGCTCCCGCTGTCCGCCCCGGCGAGGTTCCAGTAGGTGTGGTTCGTCAGGCTCACCACGGTCGGAGCGTCCGTCGTCGCCCGGTAGGCGATCCGCAGCGCGGCGTCCTCGTCCAGGGTGTACGTCACGGACACCGCCAGCCGCCCCGGGAAGCCCTCCTCGCCGTCCTCGGAGACCAGGGTGAGCCGCACACCGTCCGGCACCTCCTGGGCGTCCCACACGCGCTTGTCGAAGCCGAGCTCACCGCCGTGCAGCGTGTTGCCGCCCTCGTTGCGGGTGAGCCGGTGGGTGCGCCCGTCCAGGACGAAGGAGCCGCCCCCGATCCGGTTCGCGTACCGGCCGACCACGGCGCCGAAGTAGGGGCCCGCGTGGGTCTCGTACCCCTTGACGTCCGGCAGCCCCAGGGCGACCTCCGCCCGGTCGCCGTCCCTGCCCGGGACCTGGACCGACTGCACCACGGCGCCGTACGTCAGCACCCGCACCAGGGTGCCCTCGCGCTCCAGGCTCCAGCGCCGGACCGGCGTGCCGTCCTCGGTCGTGGAGAAGTCTTCGCTGTGTACCGCCGCACCCGTCGTCATGATCAAGAACTTTACGCCGGGGGCGCGGCCGCCCTGACATTGCGGTAAGCGATCTCCGCCAGCCTGGCCTGGCCGTCGCGGCCCGGATGGAACCAGTCCCACTCGCTCAGCTGCTCGCCGGTGAAGCGGTAGTCGAACACCGCCCCGCCGTCGTAGCGGCAGCGTTCGTCCCGCGCGCAGACGTCCCGCAGCACCTCGTTGTACGCGACGACCCGCTCCTGCACCGCGTCGCGCCGTGCGACCGCCGCGGCGCCCATGTCGTCGGCGTCGCCCAGCATCGACCGGCAGATCCCCAGCTTCCAGATCTGCTTGCCCAGCGGGTTCTCACGCCCGGTCGACCAGAGCCGCTTGAGGTCCGGCACGCTCGACACGTACACCTGCGTCTTCGGGGCCGAGGCGCGCAGCTGCCGCATCGAGGCCTCGAACGATGAGCGGAAGTCGGCCGGCGGAGTCATGAGGTCCACCGAGTCCCGGCAGGCGTCGTTCGCGCCGATCATCACCGTGAGCAGCTCCGGCCGCTCCTTCGCGGCCATCACCATCTGTTCGGGCAGCTGTGCCATCCGGGCACCCGACACGGCGTGGTTCCAGCTGTGCGAGGCCGCCTTGGACGGCCCCAGGAGACGGACTGCGAGGCTGCGCACCCCGGCGTCGGTCCCGGTCGCCCAGGACACCTCGGGGCAGTCGGCCAGCACCGAGCAGGCGTCGAAGCCCCGCGTGATGGAGTCCCCGACCGCCGCGACGGAGGCGGGGCTCACGTCCCACAGCGGCGTGGGAGAGGGGCTCCGCGCGCCCGCGGTGCTGCGCGGCGAGGCGTCCCCGTCACCGCTGCATCCCGTGAGCGCGGCGGCACCGGCGAGCGCGGCCGCCGCCAGAAGGGCCCCGGCGCCCCTGGCACGGCGACGTGACGAACGCTCAGGCATCCCTGTCTTCCCTCCGGCCACTTGCGTGAATCTGCCCCTGGCACATCCACGCAGTCCCAGGTGGCAGGCCCTGATGCCCTCGCGGGTGAATGCTCGGAGAATCATGGGCCCGGGACCGACGGTACGTCACACAACCGGCCCCGGCGCACGGTAGCTTTTCCCCGTCGAACCAGTGGCGCACATCGGCCGGCACAGGAATCAGCGGGTCCGGTAAGTTATCTCACGTCACATACTGTCCCTTTTCAGGAGATTCACTCCCGATGCTGTTTACTGATGACAACCTCGGGATCCGGCCGGGAAGAGGCGGTACGGGCGCGAGGCCGCTAGGAAAGGCGAACTTCGTCCCACACTGGAGGTCCCGGTGACGACACGGGGAGTTCTGTACGTCCACTCCGCACCGCGCGCGCTGTGCCCGCACATCGAATGGGCGGTGGCGGGCGTTCTCGGTCTGAGAGTCCAGCTGGACTGGATCAGACAGCCGGCCGCACCCGGCACCTGGCGGTCCGAATTCTCCTGGAAGGGCCGTGCGGGTACGGCGTCGGAGCTGGCCTCGGCCCTCCGCGGCTGGGACCTGCTGCGCTTCGAGGTGACTGCGGAACCGTGCCCCACGGCGGAGGGCGAGCGCTACAGCTCCACGCCGGGCCTCGGCATCTTCCACGCCGTCACGGGCATGCACGGCGACATCCTGGTCCCGGAGGACCGGCTGCGGGCCGCCCTGGCGCGTTCCCTGCGCGGTGAGACGGACCTGGAGGCCGAGGTCGCCAAACTCCTCGGCAAGCCCTGGGACGACGAGCTGGAGTCCTTCCGCCACGCCGGAGAGGGCGCGCCCGTCAGGTGGCTGCACCAGGTGGTCTGAGGGGGAGGAGCGCCTTCCTCGCCCCAGTGGCCCCGCCACGCTGAAACGTTTCCCCCGTCGCCGACGGTGGTGGCGGGCCGGACCGCGCTCCCGCTTCGGCGCCGCCCTTCCTGCCCCGTGAGCCGCCGCCCTCGCGGGCCCGGGGCCCCACATGCGGGGAGGCCCGCCTCCCGTCACGGGAAGCGGGCCTCAAGGCAGGCAGGCTCGGGTCAGACCGAGCGGAACGCCAGCACCACGTTGTGGCCGCCGAAGCCGAACGAGTTGTTGATCGCGGCGATCGACCCCTCCGGCAGCGCACGCGGCTCACCGCGTACGACGTCCGCATCGACGGCCTCGTCGAGGTCGTCGAGGTTGATGGTCGGCGGCGCCATGCGGTTGTGCAGCGCCAGCACGGTCGCCACGGTCTCGATGCCGCCCGCGCCACCGAGCAGGTGACCCGTCATGGACTTCGTGGCGGAGATCGCGACGTGGTCCAGGTCGTCGCCCAGCACCGCGCGCAGTGCCTTGATCTCGGCGATGTCGCCCTGCGGCGTCGACGTGGCGTGCGCGTTCAGGTGCACGACCTCCGACGGCTTCAGGTCGGTGGAGTCCAGCAGGTTCTGCATCGCCGCGGCGATGCCGCGCCCGGTGGGCTCGGGCTGCGCGATGTGGTGGGCGTCCGCGGACAGGCCCTGGCCGAGCACCTCGCAGTAGACCCTGGCGCCCCGCGCGGCGGCGTGCTCCGCGGACTCCAGGATCACGACGCCGGCACCCTCGCCGAGCACGAAGCCGTCACGGCCCGTGTCGTAGGGGCGCGAGGCCTTCTCGGGCTCGTCGTTGCTCTTGGACATCGCCATCATGTTGGCGAACGCGGCGATGGGCAGCGGGTGGATGGCCGCCTCGGTGCCGCCGGCCACGACCACGTCGGCCCGGCCGGTGCGGATCATCTCGACGGCGTAGCCGATCGCCTCGGCGCCCGACGCGCAGGCGGAGACCGGGGTGTGGACACCGGCCTGGGCGTTGACCTCGAGGCCGACGTTGGCCGCCGGGCCGTTGGGCATGAGCATGGGAACGGTGTGCGGGGAGACGCGGCGTACGCCCTTCTCCTTCAGCACGTCGTACTGGTCGAGCAGGGTGATCACGCCGCCGATGCCGGAGGCGATGACCGATCCCAGACGCTCGGGCTGGATCTTCTCGTCCTCACCGGCCTTGCCGGTGAAGCCTGCGTCCGCCCACGCCTCGCGGGCCGCGATCAGCGCGAACTGCGCCGAGCGGTCCAGCTTGCGGGCGAGCGGCCTGGGCAGTACCTCGCCGGGATCGACGGCCGCGAGGGCGGCGATCCGGACGGGCAGTTCGGCGAAACGTTCGCCCTCGAGAGGCTTGACGCCGGAACGGCCGGCCATCAGACCTTCCCAGGTCGATGCGGAGTCGCCACCCAGCGGAGTGGTTGCGCCGATACCGGTGACGACCACGGTGCGATTGGTCGGGCTCACTGGAAAATCTTCTCCACGTGTAGAGGGTCGTGAATCAGCGGCGCCACCGCCGGGTGGCGACACACGGGACGGGCTGGGATCAGCCCTGGTGCTTCAGGATGTAGTCGGCGGCGTCGCCGACCGTCTTGAGGTTCTTGACGTCCTCGTCGGGGATCTTGACGTCGAAGCGCTCTTCGGCGGCGACGACGACCTCGACCATGGACAGCGAGTCGACGTCCAGGTCGTCGGTGAAGGACTTGTCCAGCTGGACGTCCTCGACCGGGATACCGGCGATCTCGTTGACGATCTCGGCGAGACCGGTGACGATCTCTTCCTGAGTGGCGGCCATGTTGGCGCTCCTTCGATGTGTTTCTGCAGGGTTCGGGCGGGCGGACCGAAAGGTCCGGTGTGCCTAGGGGAGGGTAACGACCGTCGCGGCGTAGACGAGACCCGCCCCGAAGCCGATGATGAGCGCCGTGTCGCCGCTCTTGGCCTGACCGGTCGCCAGGAGCCGCTCCATTGCGAGCGGAATCGAGGCGGCCGACGTGTTGCCGGTGGTTTCCACGTCACGGGCGACCGTGACGTGCTCCGGCAGCTTGAGCGTCTTCACCATCGAGTCGATGATCCGCATGTTCGCCTGGTGCGGAATGAAGACATCCAGGTCTTCCGGCGAGATCCCGGCAGCCTCCAGCGCCTGCTGGGCGACCTTCGCCATCTCGAAGACGGCCCAGCGGAAGACCGCCTGGCCCTCCTGCGTGATGGCCGGGAACTTGACCTCGCCCCGCTCGTTGAGCGGCAGGTTCGAGACGTCGCCGATGTGGAAGTCGTTCCAGGCGACGGTCTGCTTGATGGTCTCGGACTTGTCGCCCTCGGAGCCCCAGACCGTGGGGCCGATGGCCGGGTCCTGGGACGGGCCGACCACGACGGCGCCCGCGCCGTCACCGAAGAGGAAGGCCGTCGCGCGGTCCTCCAGGTCGGTGAGGTCGCTGAGCCGCTCGACACCGATGACGAGTACGTACTCGGCCGAGCCCTCGACGATCATGCCCTTGGCGAGGGTGAGGCCGTAGCCGAAGCCCGCGCAGCCGGCCGAGATGTCGAAGGCGGCGGGCTTGCCCGCGCCGATCCGGTGCGCGATGTCGGTCGCGACCGCCGGGGTCTGCTTGAAGTGCGAGACGGTGGAGACGATGACTCCGCCGATCTGCTCGGGCGTGATCCCCGCGTCCGCGATCGCCTTGCCCGACGCCTCCACGGACATCATCGACACGGTCTCCTCGTCGGAGGCCCAGTGCCGGGTGGCGATGCCGGAGCGGGAGCGGATCCACTCGTCCGACGAGTCGATCGTCTCGAGGATCACCTCGTTGGGCACGACACGGGTCGGGCGGTAGCCGCCCACACCCATGATCCGTGCGTACGGGGCGCCCTTGCTGGGCTTGATCTTCGACATGCTCTCGGGCTCCTTAGGCGCCTGCGTGCTCGGAGATGAGCGCGCGGGCCGCGTCGAGGTCGTCGGGGGTCTTGAGCGCGAGTGTCCGCACACCGGGCAGCGCGCGCTTGGCGAGACCGACCAGGGTCCCACCGGGCGCGGCCTCGATGAGCGTGGTGACACCGAGCTCGGCGAAGGTCTCCATGCACAGGTCCCAGCGGACCGGGTTGGCGACCTGGCCGACGAGCCGCGAGATGACCTCGTCGCCGGTGGCGACCGTCTTCCCGTCGGCGTTCGACACGTACGTGATCTTGGGGTCGGCGACCGTCAGGGCGCCTGCGGCGGCACGCAGCTTCTCCACGGCCGGGGCCATGTGGTGCGTGTGGAACGCGCCGGCCACCTTCAGCGGGACCACCCGGCGTACGCCCTCGGGCTTGTCCTCGGTCAGCGCGGCGATCTGGGCCGCGGTACCGGCGGCGACGATCTGCCCGCCGCCGTTGACGTTGGCCGGGGTGAGCCCCAGCCTCTCCAGGTGCGGGACCGTGACGTCCGGGTCCCCGCCGAGGAGCGCGGCCATGCCGGTCTCGGTGATCCCGGCGGCCTCGGCCATGCCGAGCCCCCGGGTACGGACGAGACGGAGCGCCGCCTCGTCCTCGATGACACCGGCGAGCGCGGCGGCGGTGATCTCACCGACGCTGTGTCCCGCGACGACGCCGGGCGAGGCGTCCAGGGCGGCGGCCGAGAGCAGACCCGCGGCCACCAGCAGCGGCTGGGCCACCGCCGTGTCGCGGATCTCGTCCGCGTCCGCCTTCGTGCCGTAGTGGACAAGGTCGAGCCCGATGGCGTCGGACCATCCCGCGATGCGGTCGGCGGCACCGGGGAGTTCGAGCCAGGGAGTCAGGAAGCCGGGCGTCTGAGCGCCTTGGCCGGGAGCGACGAGTACGAGCACCCTCACACTCTCTCTTGTGGACGGCCCCGGACGCCCGTGGGGACAAGGACGAAGAACCGTCAGGGGAATTGTTGAAGTTCGACAAAAGTCTAGGACTGACTGTCTCCGTCGGCCAAGCGCCCCAGGATGAGGGCGATCCGCAGCGTGAACGCGGAGCGGACGTCGGAGGGTGACCAGCCGGTGACGTCGGTCACACGTCGCAGCCGGTAGCGCACGGTATTGGGGTGTACGAACAGCATGCGTGCCGCGCCCTCGAGGCTGCTCGCCTGCTCCAGATACACACTCAGCGTCTCCAGAAGTGCCGAACCCGCTTCTTCGAGCGGTCTGTAGATCTCCTCCACCAGTTGATCGCGCGCGGCGGGGTCTCCCGCCATCGCGCGCTCCGGAAGGAGATCGTCCGACAGGACGGGCCTCGGAGCGTCCTGCCACGCCGAACAGGCCTTGAGACCGGCGGCCGCGGCCTGCGCGGACCGGGTGGCCGCGAGCAGGTCCGGCACCACGGGGCCGGCGACGACGGGACCGGCCGCATAGGGGCCGATCAGCGACTTCGCCACGTTCAGGGGGTTGTCGCTGCCACCGGCGATCACGACCAGGCGGTGTCCGAGTACGCCGGTCAGGACCTGGAGCTTGGCGTGCCGGGCCGCCCGCCGGATCGCCTCCACGGTGAGCTCGCTGTCACCGTCGGGAGCGGTGCCGAGGATGACGCACACGTGCTCGGGGGAGTTCCAGCCGAGGGCGGCGGCCCGGGACACGGCACCCTCGTCCGCCTCTCCGGACAGCACCGCGTTCACCACGAGCGACTCCAGCCGGGCGTCCCACGCGCCACGCGCCTCGGCGGCCTGCGCGTACACCTGCGCGGTCGCGAAGGCGATCTCGCGTGCGTAGACGAGCAGGGCCTCACGCAGCACCGACTCGTCGCCGGGCGCGGCCACCTCGTCGATCGCGGCCTCCATGACCTCGATCGTCGTACGCACCATCTCCACGGTCTGCCGCAGGGTGATCGCCCTGGTCAGTTCGCGCGGGGCGGTGCCGAACACGTCGGTGGAGATTGCCTGCGGGGTCTCCGGGTGCCGGAACCACTCGGTGAACGCGGCGATACCGGCCTGGGCGACCAGGCCGATCCAGGACCGGTTCTCCGGTGGCATGGCCCGGTACCACGGCAGTGTCTCGTCCATGCGGGCGATGGCGTTCGCGGCCAGCCGGCCGGAGGACTGCTCCAGGCGTTTCAGGGTCGCGGCGTGGAGATGGGCGTCATGCGCGGCGGGCTGCTCAGGATCGGGTCGGGGCACGCACACAAGACTGCCTTATCGGGACAGGTGCCCGGTGAGGTGGGGCGGGAGGCCGGCCGGCGGGGATACCTTGGGGGTGTGATCGACGTACGCCGCTCCGGGGACCGCTTCCGCGGCGGGGACCCGGCCACCGGTGACTCCGCGGGCATCGAGACGCTGCACGCCTTCTCCTTCGGGCGGTTCTACGACCCGGACAACCTGCGCTTCGGCCCGATCCTCGCCTGCAACGAGGAGCGTCTCGCCCCGGGCGCCGGCTTCGACGAGCATCCGCACAGCCACACCGAGATCGTCACCTGGGTGGTGGAGGGCGAACTCACCCACCGCGACTCGGCCTCGCACGCCACCGTCGTCCGGGCCGGGGATGTCCAGCACCTCAGTTCGGCCGCCGGGGTACGGCATGTCGAGCGCAACGACGGCGAGCATCCGCTGACGTTCGTTCAGATGTGGCTGGCACCCCTTGAACCCGGCGGGGAGCCCTCCTACACCCACGTCGTCGGGATGGCCGACTCCACCCCTTACGCCCTGCCCGAGGCGGGCGCCATGCTGCACGTGCGGCGGCAGGCCGAGGGGGAGCGGACCGCCGTGCCGGACGCCGCGGGCGTCTACGTCCACGTCGTGCGGGGCCGTGTACGGCTCGCCGGCGAGGAGCTGGGGCCTGGCGACGCCGCCCGGATCACGGGGGCGGAGGGGCTGGAGCTGGAGGCCCTGGAGCGGGCCGAGGTACTGCTCTGGGAGCTCGCCTCGATGTGAGGGCCGGGCAGTCGTCCGCGCACGTCACTGCTTGCCGGTGCCGACCGGGTCCACCACGACCTTCTGGTCGGCGCCGTCGGAGACCTGGAGGCGGAGCGAGACCGGCAGGGCCTTGGAGTGGGTCTCGTCGGGCGGGGTGATCTCGATGGCGCTGACGTAGGCGCCCGAGCCCTCGGCCGACGGGTAGTGCAGCGTGAAGCGGGTGGTCTCGCCGTTGCCGAGGTTGACCAGCGGGGCGTCGACCTCGCTGCGCTTGGCGCTGAGGGGGCCCGAGGCGTCCTCGGACCTCAGGTCGACTCCGGGGAAGCCCTTGAGGGTGCAGGCGTCGCCGGTGTTCTTGAGGCTGACGAGGAGGTCGCCCTCGCCCATGCCGTGAGCGGTGTCGAACGCGAGGTTCGCCGTCTTGCAGGGGCCGGTGTTGATCTGGCCGTTGCCGCTGCCCTGGGCGGACGTCGCGGTGGTCGACCCGTTCCCGGCCCCCGTGCTCTTCCCGTCGCCGGGAGCGCTGCTGTCGGCGCTGTCGCTGTCGGAGGTCCCGGCCGAGGAGGAGGCGGTGGAGGCTCCGGAGTTGTTGGTCGTGCTCGCGGCGGAGTCGCCGTCTCCCTGGCAGGCGGTGAGCGAGAGGCCGGCGGTGAGGACCAGGGCGGTCAGCGTGAGCTTGGTGGCGCGCATCGTGTGCTTCCTTCGCGGTCGGTGCCGGCTGCCCGGCACGGGTGAGCCTTACTGATCTTCAAGACCCGCCCCGGCCGGTCGGACGTTCCACCCGGCCTCCCGCTAATACATGCCTGTTACATGCGATTGCGGGCCCCGGGTGCGTGACCGCCCGTGCGCGCGGACCACGGGAGCGCCGGTCGCGCAGTCGGCCCGTGCCGCTCCCGGCCCGCGAAACGGGGCCCGAGCCCGCTGCGCGGTGGCGCCCGGCCGCTCGCAGGGCCACCGTTCCCGCAGTCCGTTTCGCGCGTCCCGACGGCAGGCGACGGCTATGACACGGCTGTGACCCGGGGCCCCTTGAAGATCACCGGCGGCACAACCTCTTCACCCGCACCACACCCCGCCCCCGCCTCGTCACTTGCCCCGGGCGTCGTACGCGTCCCTGCTGGCCTGGATCTCCCCGTTGTGCTCGACGGCCCAGCGGGCGAGCGCCAGGGCGGGCGGGATGAGGCTCTCCCCCTGGGGCGTGAGCGCGTACTCGACACGGGGCGGGACCTCCGCATAGGCGGTACGGGAGACCAGCCCGTCCCGTTCGAGGTTGCGCAGGGTCAGCGTCAGCATCCGCTGCGAGATGCCCGGGATGTGCTGCTGAAGGTGGGAGAAGCGCATGCGCCCCTGCTCCAGCGTCGCCACGATCAGCATCGTCCACTTGTCGCAGATCCGGTCCAGGACCGCCCGGATCGCCTTGCCGCCGTCCCCGCGGATCATGCAGGTGTGTTCGTACTGCTCCACGACAGCTCCTTGTGCGTAGCTCACATCCGTGTGCCTTTTGCAGGCCTCCCGACAGTCACTCATGATGTGGCAACTTACGGTTCGTAACTATCGGAGGTCTCCCCGTGCAGCTGGCGTACTGGATCGTCGCCGGGCTCCTGGCCCTGTTCTACGTCTACTCGGGAGGCATGAAGGTTCTGCGGAGCCAGGAACAGCTCCGGCCCATGATGGGCTGGGTCGATCGGACGCCCATGCCGCTGGTCAGGGCGATCGGGGCCGTCGAGGTCCTCGGCGCGCTCGGTCTCGTCCTGCCGCCGCTCACCGGCATCGCGGTCGTGCTCGCCGTGGCCGCCGCGATCGGTCTGGTGCTTGTGCAGATCGGCGGCCTGGCCCTGCACCTGTCCCGCGGCGAGGTGCGGGTGATCGGACTCAACGTCGTCCTTCTGGTGTGGGCCGCGGTGACCGCCTGGCTGGGCACCGTCTGGTTCTGACTGCGCCGGGGCCTCAGGCCTTCGGCCGGTCCGCCAGCTTGTCCAGCTCGCGTATCGCCTGACCGTACGAACTGATCCTGCGCGTCACGGTGCCGATGGCGAAGAGCGTCCCGCCGGCCACCGAGAGCGGAACGGACATCCCGAGCACGGCCAGGACCTCCGGCCAGTCCCGTTCCTGTGCGCAGTAATCCCCGTGCAGCTCACCCTCGTTGGCGGTGCCCCGGTTCGTGAACAGCCGGGACTCGCAGTCGTCCGGATACTTGTCGTCCGGCTTCCTGTCCGCCTGGTAGGGCGTCGTCAGCAGCACGGCGCACCAGACCCACAGGACGGCGGCCAGGGACAGCAGGACGACGCCCCAGGTGCGGGTCTTCGTGGCCTTGTCGCGGAAGTCGAGTTCGAACTCTCGTGAACGCATAGCGGCCGAATCTATAGGAGCCCGATCCTCGCGGGGTCTGCCGGGCGGGATCAGGTCGTGAAGCACCGCAGCCACGCGTCCAGGACGGCGAAGTCCGCCCCGGTGAGCCCCCGCCACGCCTCGACGCGATGGAGGAGCGCCGGCCCGGGGTGGTGTGCCTCCACCCAGTACCGGTCGATGTCCGTGATCTCGTCGTCGACCCAGACGAAGGGACGCCCGCAGGCCCACCCGACGAGCCCCGGAGTCTTCCAGTGCAGCCCGCGCGGGCCCTCGACGAGGGGCGGATCCGGCCAGTTCACCACCGGCAGTTCCGGCAGCCCGAGCCACGGTGTGAGGTAGGCGTTCGCTTCCGACATCCACGTCGTCGCCCACACGAGCTCGCACGGCAACGCCAGCAGCCGGGGCCCATGGCCCGGGTCGGCCCTGTTGACCAGCGGGTTCGCTTCGGCCCCTCCGGGCCCGCGCCCCGCGTCGAAGACCGGATAGCCGTCCGGCAGCTGCTCCCGTGTCGCGCCGAAGGGGATGAGCGGGCCGTCGACGTCGAGGAAGAGAAGGGGCGGAGGAGAACCGGTCACGCCTGCACGGTAACGCCGTTCAGTCCCCTGCGCCGTACGGAACGCCCTCACCCGTCCGTGTGGCGAGGACCTCCAGGTAATGCTGGTTCTGCATGAGCCCGAGGACGTTTCCGAAGGGATCCAGGACCGAAGCCCCGACGAACCCCGCGCCGAACTCCCTTGCTGTTTCGTTGATCTCGGCCCCGAGGCCCAGCGCCCGCTCCACCGCCGCATGGACGTCGTCGACATGCCAGTACACGACGGCGCCGGACGGACCGGCACCCGCACCGCCGTGCTTCCCCAGGTTCTGGACGAAGGCGCTGTCGACCAGCCCGAGTTCGTGTCGGTAGTCCCCGATCCGGAACTCCGCGTAACCCGGGCGCTCGAAGTAGGGCTCCACGCCCAGCAGTTCGGTGTACCACCGCTTTGCCGCCGCCAGGTCCGATGCGTGGAACCTGACGGTGGTGAGACCTCGCAGCACGGGCGCTCCTTCGTCGATCGGTGTCGTCGGGAGGAGAGTGCCCCGCATGCAGGCCTGTTTCTGTCCTAGTGGGGCCGGGCGGTCAGCGGAGCCCGTCCACGAAGGTCTGCCAGGCTCCCGCGCTCATGATGAGAACGGGGCCGGCCGGGTCCTTGCTGTCCCGGACGGGCACGGAGGCGGCACAGCCGTCGGCCACCTCGACGCAGTCGCCGCCGGTGTTTCCGCTGTACGAGGACTTCCGCCAGGTGGCGCCGCCGGTGACGGTGCACTCGACGCAATCACCGCCGTTGGTCCCGCTGTAGCTGGACTTACGCCACACCGCGCTCGTCAGGTTCGGACCGGTCGCCATAACGCTCCTCCATCACACGGGTGATCAGTGCCGCGGAATCCTCGACGGAGAGGGCTGCGGCCTGCAAATGAGCGTAACGGCGGGCGGCCTCCCTGATGGTCTCGGGGTTGGCGGTCATGTGACCGGAGATGAGGTCCTCCGTGTAAACCACGTCCGGGTCGCTGTCGAAGCGAAGTACGTTGAACGACCCGGCGAGGCTTGAGTGTTCACCAGCCACGAACGGCAGCACCTGAATCCGCATCCACCGGTGCCTCGTGAACTCCAACAGGCGGGCCAGTTGGTTCCGCATGACCTCGCGGCCGCCGATCGGCCGGTGCAGGACCGCCTCGTCCAGGATCGCCCAGGCCAGGGGTGGTTGCTGCCGCTCCAGGATGCGCTGGCGTTCCAGCCGGGCGGCGAGCAGCCCCTCCAGGTCTTCCGGCATGCCGGTGAGCAGTACGGCCCGCGCGTACTCCTCCGTCTGCAGCAGCCCGTACACCAGCTGCGCCTGGTAGGTGGAGATGTAGGTCGCCTTCGCCTCCATGTCCGCGTACTGCTGGAACCAGGTCGGCAGTTGGCTTCGCAGGACCAGGCCGACCAGGCGTGAGAAGACCCCGTCCGTGCCCAGTGCCGCGTCCAGGCGTTCCGAGAAGTCGCGGGTCGGCACCTTCTTCGTCGTCTCGATCTGGCCGATCAGCGAGCCCGTGCAGAAGATGATCTCGCCGAGCTGGCCCTGACGCAGCCCGTGGGCCTCCCGTTGGCGGCGCAGTTCCCAGCCGTAGTAGTCCAGTGGCGAGGCGCTGGGGTCGAGTGACTGCACGTTGGCCACGGCGGGGTGCCTCTCGCTTCAACGCCTGGCGGCGTTCGTTTCAGGTTGTAGCCGAGAGTAATCAGCACGCTGCACTCTGGTGACATGAATCACGTATCCGATACCCGGACCGGTGACGCCGAGGGCGCGGCCTACCGTGCCGAGTTCGCGCTGGGGGAGCACTCCGCCCGCCATCTGCGGCGCATCCTGCGGCTCTACCTCACCGGCTGGGGCCTGCTCGACGTGGCGGACGCGGCGGAGCTGGCCCTCACCGAGCTCGTCGCCAACGTCGTACGGCATGTGCCCGGCCGTCGCTGCCAGACGCTGATCATCCTGCTGCCGGGCCGGGGCGTGCGGGTCGAGATCTCCGATGCGTCGCCCCGCCTGCCCCGTACGGTCGCGGGAGACGTGCTCGACGAGGGCGGGCGGGGGCTGCTGCTGGTGGAGGCCGTCACCGACGGCTGGGGCGTCGAGTTGCGTGGTGACGGCCGGGGGAAGACGGTCTGGTTCGAGTGCGGTCAGCGGGAGGTGCCGAGCTCCGCCAGTACCGCGTCGGTGAACGGCGTCCAGACCTCGGCCGCCCACGGCCCGAAGGCCCGGTCCGTCAACGCGACGCAGGCCGCGCCCGCCGCCGGGTCGATCCACAGGAACGTGCCGGACTGGCCGAAGTGGCCGAAGGTGGCGGAGGACGACGAAAGCCCCGTCCAGTGCGGCGACTTGGAGTCGCGGATCTCGAAGCCGAGACCCCAGTCGTTGGGGTTCTGATGGCCGTAGCCGGGGAGCACGCCCTTGAGGCCCGGGTGGACGACGGTCTGGGCCTCCAGGACCGTACGCGGGTCGAGGAGCCGCGGGGCCTGCACCTCGGCGGCGAACCGCACCAGGTCGTCCACCGTCGAGACGCCGTCCTTGGCGGGTGAGCCCTCCACCGCCGTCGAGGTCATGCCCAGGGGTTCGAGGACGGCCTGGCGCACGTACTCGGGGAACGGGATCTCCGTGGCCTTCGCGATGTGGTCGCCGAGCACCTCGAAGCCCGCGTTGGAGTACAGCCTGCGGGTGCCGGGAGGTGCGGTGACCCGGTGCTCGTCGAAGGCGAGACCGCTGGTGTGCGCGAGGAGGTGGCGGACGGTCGAACCCTCGGGGCCGGCCGGTTCGTCCAGCTCGACGGCGCCCTCCTCGTAGGCCACCAGTGCCGCGTAGGCGGCGAGCGGCTTGGTCACCGAAGCCAGCGGGAAGCGGTGCGCGGTGGGACCATGGGTACCCAGGAGCGTGCCGTCCGAGGTGACGACGGCGGCTGCCGCGGTGGGGACGGGCCAGTTCTCGATCATCGCCAGGCTCTGCATGCGTACGAGCCTAACGGGAGCCCGAATCCGGGTCGGCCACCCCGTATCGCTTGCTTGGAGTGCACTCCAAGGTTCTAGCGTGGAGGCATGACGGTGATGGAGAGCACTTCCGCACGGACCGACACCTGCGCCTCGGCCCCGAAGGCACACCCGCGCCCCGCGGGCCAGGACCGCTACACCATCAGCGAGGTCGTGGCCTTCAGCGGGCTCACCGCCCACACGCTGCGCTGGTACGAGCGGATCGGGCTGATGCCGCACGTCGACCGCTCCCACACCGGCCAGCGGCGGTTCAGCAACCGCGACCTGGACTGGCTCGCCTTCGTCGGCAAGCTGAGGCTGACCGGAATGCCGGTCGCCGACATGGTGCGGTACGCCGAACTGGTCCGCGAGGGCGACCACACCTTCACCGAGCGGCAGGAGCTGCTGGAGTCGACCCGGCGCGACGTGCAGTCGCGCATCGCGGAACTCCAGGGAACCCTCGCCGTGCTCGACTTCAAGATCGACTTTTATGCGGGCGCCCGCACGGCGCCGGAGAGGGTCTGAACGACATGAGTGACACCGGAAAGATCGCGACAGCGGAGCTCGGTACCGGCGGTCCGCAGGTCGGTGTGCAGGGACTCGGCTGCATGGGGATCAGCGAGTTCTACGGGGACACCGACGAGGCGGCCGCCCGGGACACCCTGGAAGCCGCGCTGGAAGCGGGCGTGACGCTCTTCGACACCGCCGACATCTACGGGAGCGGGGCCAACGAGACGTTCCTCGCGCCGTTCGTGGGGGCGCACCGCGACGAGATCACGCTGGCGACGAAGTTCGCCATCGAGCGGAGTGACACCGATCCGAACTTCCGCGGGGTGCGCAACGACCCGGCCTACATCCGCCAGGCCGTCGAGGCCAGCCTGCGCCGGCTGGGCACCGACGTCATCGACCTCTACTACATGCACCGCCGCGATCCGCTCGTGCCGTTCGCCGACTCGGTGGGGGCGATGGCCGAGCTGGTGAAGGAGGGCAAGGTCAAGCAACTCGGGCTGAGCGAGGTGACCGGGGCCGAACTACGCGAGGCGCACGCCGTGCACCCGATCGCGGCCCTCCAGTCCGAGTGGTCCCTCTTCAGCCGCGACGTCGAGCTCAGTGCCGTTCCTGCCGCAGTCGAGCTCGGGGTGACGCTCGTCCCGTACTCGCCGCTCGGGCGCGGGTTCCTGACCGGGGCGTTCGCGGACGCGGGCAAGGAGCTGAGCGACGGTGACTTCCGTAAGCACCAGCCCCGTTTCACCGGTGAGAACGCGAAGGCCAACGCGGCCCTGCTGGAGCCGGTCCACAAGATCGCTGCCGCGCACGGCGCGACGGCCGCGCAGATCGCCCTGGCCTGGGTGCAGCAGCGGGCCCAGGTGCACGGCCTGACCGTGGTGCCGATCCCCGGCACGCGCAAGCGCAGCCGTCTGCTGGAGAACACCGGGGCGACCCGGCTGACCCTGACCGAGCAGGAACTCCGTTCGCTGGAGCCCATCGCGGGCCAGGTGGCGGGCGACCGCTACCCGGACATGAGCAGCACGGCCACCGCGCGCGAGTAGCCGGCCGGGGCACCCGCCCGAGCCCGACGGCTGCCCGGGCACCCGCCCGCGCTCGACGGCCGAGGAGTACCCGCTGGTCCGGGTACTCCTCGGCCGGTTCGCGAACTCGCCGGTCACAGCAGCCGCTTGCGGCCCCGGACAATGACGAGGGCGACGACGACGGCGCTGACGGCGAGCATGATGCCCGCCCCGAGCCACTGCATCGTGTGCATCTGTGAGGCGGGGAGGTAGTCCAGGGACCAGCCGACGACGTGCTGGGAGTCCATGCACGCGCTGTGCGCACGGGCGTTCTCCGAGTGTTCGAGGCAGGTGGTCCAGTCCAGGCGGTCCCCGGACTCGGTGAGGAAGTAGGTGCCCTGTCCCTGCTGCTCCGCCTGGGCCGGCAGATCCGGCGGCGACATGGCGGGCCCGACGCCGTCGTGGGTGTTGATCGTCAGGACGTTCCCCAGGCTCCGCCAGCATTCGCTCCAGACGAACCCGATGGCACCCACGATGCCGAGGGTGACCACCATCGACACCAGAGTGCGGCGCAGGACCATACCGACCGCCACGCCCACGGTGAAGGCGAGCAGGGCGTGGGCCACCGGCACCGGCCCCGTGACGCTGAAGAAGGCCGTCCACGTGAGGCTTTCGGAGAGCGACTTCACAGGGCTCCACCACCAGGTGAACACGGCGGTGAGCACACCCGTGCACAGCGTGACCAGCACGGCGGGCAGGGCGAGCTTCACGGTCAGCCAGCGCAGCCGGCTGACGGACTGTGAGGTCACCAGCTTCGCGGTCCCGGTCTCCAGGTCGCCCGCGACGAGCGGGGCGCCGAGGAAGACACCCAGCAGGATCGGGATGTAGCCCAGGTAGCTTCCGATGCTGAACAGAGGGTCTGCCCGGTCCTCGAACTCGGACGGCATGCTGCCGGACTTCCGCGTGGTCGGGTCGAGGGTGCTCAGGTAGTCCACCAGCTGCCCGCGCAGGTACACCATGGCGATCACGCCGAGCAGGGTGAGTCCGATGAGGGTCCAGAACGCCGCGCGGTGCTGGCGCCAGACGAGCCAGACCGGACCGCCGAGCCGGGGAACCCACCTGTTCCCGGGGCGCGCGGCAGACGTCGGGCGGGCCGGGTCACGAGTCAGCGTGGTCATGCGGTCACAGCCTTCTGCCGGTCGCGGGTGATGATGTCGTGGATGTCGCCGACCCGGGCGCTGGGGGCGATCAGCGGCGGTGCGTCGGGGGAGCGCAGATACCCCAGCAGCAGTTCCTCCAGGGTGGGAGGCTCAACCCGCCCGCCGTACTCGACCGGCCCGCCGAGACGCACCAGGACGCCCGGCCGGCCCTCGCCGCCCTGCGCCTCGATGACATGGTGCGGGGCGACGGCCGGGGACGGGCCGCTCCCCGCGACGTCGAGCAGGGCGTGGGCGGCGCGCAGTTCGTTCACCTCACCCGCGAGACGCAGGCCACCGTTCGCGATGACAAGCAGGTAGTCGCAGATGTGCTGGAGTTCGGCGAGCATGTGCGAGGACACCAGCACCGTCGTGCCGTGCTGGGCGGCCTCCCGCGTCAGCGTGGTCATGAGCTCACGGCGCACCAGCGGGTCCAGGTCGGACATCGGCTCGTCGAGGACGAGCAGATCCGGGCGCTTCCCGAAGGCCAGGGCGAAGGCGACGCGGGTGCGCTGACCGCCGGACAGGGTCCCGATCCTCGCTCCCATGGGCACCTGGCCCGCGTGGACGATGCCCTCGGCGACCTCCTGGTCCCAGTGGGGGTTGAACTCGTGGCCGAGCCGGAGGGTCTCCGCCACGGTGAAGCGCCGGAACAGCGGCTTCTCCTGGGTCAGGAACGCGGTGCGCAGGACCGCCTGGGTCGACCCCGGTGCCGCGCCGAACACCCGCAGGGCGCCCGTCGTCGGACGGATCATGTTGTTGGCCAGGCCCATCAGGGTGCTCTTGCCGGCGCCGTTCGGGCCGACGAGTCCGCAGACCCGCCCGGCCGGCAGCCGGAAGGAAACGTCCCGCAGGGCCCAGCCGCGCCGGTACTTCTTGCCGAGCCCCTGGGCCTCGATCGCCGGTTCGCCGACGGGGGGACCGAACCCCGTTCCGCTTCCGTGGTGCGTTCCTGCGTGGTCCATGAGTGGCTCCTGTGCGTGTGGGGAGGGGCGACCGTGTGCGTGGGGGCCGCCTCGTGCGTGGGGGAGGGGCCGCCTTGTACAGTCGCGAGCGCTGTCCGGTGGAGACCACTCTTCTCCGCCGCGCCCCGCGGCGGATCGGGCGAAAGACAGATCATGCGAGGCCGAATCCGACTTTCGGCCGGTCGGCGGGAGGACCAAGAGGGAGATGCTGAAGACGGTGAAGGCGGCGGCACCCACGAACACACGGGGGAAGCGGCGTCTGCTGTTCCTGCCCGTCACCGTCCAGCTGCTGCTGGCCGGGTCCCTGGCCGCTCTCGTCGTCATGGACTGGATGGGCGGCATCTACTGGACCCCCGGACGGCCGGACGAGCTCGGTTCCGCCAAGCTGGCCGGCGCCCTGCTGTGCGGGATCGTCGCGGTCGTCTCGCCCCGGCTCGGTGACCGGGCGCTCCCGGCGGTCGCCGGCGTGTTCGCGGTCGCGTCGCTGTGCTTCTCGGCCGCGATGCACCTCATGCTGACAGTCGGCTCGCAGGCGCTCGGCTTCGCCGAGCCGGCGGCTCTGGTGTGGCTCCTGTTGCTCGTCGCGCGACGGGGGAAGCCGTCGTGGGCCGCGGCGGCCGTCCCCCTGCTGCTCCTGGCGATCGTCCTGCGGCCTGTGTCGATCGCGGTGAGGCAGACCACCACGATCATGGCGCTGTTCCTCGCCCTGGTGGCGGTCACGGCACTGGGTGTCGGCCTCGGGATGCGTCTGCTCCTCGTGGACCGGCGGCGGCAGGCGGCGGCTCTGAAACTGGAGCAGCGGACGGAGTTCGCCAGGGACCTGCACGACTTCGTCGCCCACCACGTCACCGGAATCGTCGTACAGGCCCAGGGGGCGCGGGCGATCGCGGACCGGCGGCCCGAACTGGTGCCGCCGGCGCTGGAGCGGATCGAACAGGCGGGCTCGGAGGCACTGACCTCCATGCGGCACATGGTGGGGATGCTGCGTGGCGCCGACGGAGAGGTGGCACTGACCCCACTGGCGGGCCTCGGCGAAGTGCGCTCCCTGGTCGAGGAGTTCGCGGCCGTCGGCGGCGCGCGGGCCCGGCTCGAACTGGAAGGGACCTTCGACGACCTGCCGGTGGAGGTGACCACCACCGCGCACCGGGTGGTGATGGAGGCCCTCACCAACGTACGCAAGCACGCCCACGGATGCACCGACGTGCTGGTGCGCGTGGAGCGCTCGGCGGACGGGGTCACCGTGCGGGTCAGCGACGACGGACAGCCGCGCCACGTCTCCCCGAGCGGCTTCGGGCTGAAGGGACTGGCCGAACGGGTGGGCCTGATCGGCGGAAGCGTCCAGGCCGGTCCGGTGACGGCCGGCGGCTGGGGCGTCGAGGCGACTCTCCCCGCGACCGGCACCGCGACCGCGACCACGGCGACGGTGGCTTCCGCATGACGATCCGCGTGCTGATCGCCGACGACCAGGCCATGGTCCGTGCGGGCTTCGCGATGATCCTCGCGGCCGAGGACGACATCGACGTCGTCGCGGAGGCCGCCGACGGGGTGTACGCCGTCGAACTCGCCGAGCGCCACCGGCCCGACGTGGTGCTGATGGACATCCGCATGCCCCGCATGGACGGGCTGGAGGCCCTGCGCAGACTGACCCGGCCGGGCACCGTGAACCCGCCGAAGGTCGTCGTGGTCACGACGTTCGACGACGACGAGTACGTCCAGCGGGCCCTGACCGAAGGCGCCTCCGGCTTCCTGCTCAAGGACTCCGGCCCCGCCCTGCTGGTCGAGGCGATCAGGGCGGCCGCTTCGGGGGAGGCGCTGGTGAGCCCCGCCATCACGGTCCGCCTGCTGCGGCAGCTCAACAGCACGGCGGCCCCGTCCAGGAAGCCGCACACCGCCCTCTCCGCCCGGGAGAGCGACTTGGTGCGCCTGGTGGCCAGAGGGCTGACCAACGCCGAGATCGCGGCCGAACTCACCATCTCCGTGGGCACGGTGAAGACGCACCTCGGCAACGTGCAGACCAAACTGTCCGCCCGTAACCGCGTGGAGATCGCCGCCTGGGCCTGGGAATCCGGCCTTGTCGACGGGCAGCGGTAAGCACTTCTCGCGGTGGTCCGGGCCGGGCGGAGGGGCGCTCAGGCCAGCCGCAGGGCGAACACAGCGAAGCCGGCCGCGAGCAGCCCGGCCGCCGCCCTGCGGACGTTCCCCGCACGGTCGCCCGTCTCCCACGGCTCCTCGAACCGGCGGGCGTACCGCGAGATCAGCACCAGCAGAGCGGCGAACACAGGCAGCCACGCCGTACGGGCCACGATCCAGCCGAGCGAGTCCGGGCTCGTGGTCAGCCCCGGCACCAGTCCGGCGAAGGACGCCGGGACCGCTGCGGCCAGCATCGCCGTCTGGTGCCAGCACAGGATCGTCATCGCCGACAGGTTGATCACGACCACGGGGGCCCACAGGGCGGGGCGGCGCAGCGCCCGGCCGATCCGGCCGTGCAGCAGGACCGCCGCACCGCTCTGCGCCGAGGCCAGCGCCAGCACCAGCAGCGACGGCGGATGGGAGTTGGTCCGCGCCTCGCCCGGCACGCCGACCATCGACGCCGGGTAGTGCAGACCGAGCAGCAGCAGGGCGAAGAGGGCGGTGCCACCGACGAGCAGGAGCCGGGCGCAGTGCCGGGAGAGACGGCCCTGTCCCCAGCAGACACCGAGCTGATAGGCGAAGAGCCAGCCGGGCAGGATGTTCAGCACCCCGACCCAGGACGGCACGGCGTCCGCGTACGGCCCGTAGCGCAGGAAGTCGACCGCGGCGACCGAACCGATCAGCGGGGCCGCCGCCCAGCCGCCGAACCTCCTGGCCAGACGCGCGCAGCAGGGCGTGAGCGCCGTGACCAACGTGTACACCCCGACGAACCAGAGCGGCTGGATCACCAGCTTCGCGCCGGTGCGCAGGGTGTCCTCGGGCACGCCGGCGGCGTACAGCACGGGGATCATCAGCGCCCACACGGCGGTCACACCGAGCACCGGTCTGCCCAGCCGGACCATCCGGGCGCGCAGCCACGCCCCGCCGGTGGACGGCCTGCGGTGGTAGGAGAGGACGGAGGCGTAGCCGCCGACCAGGAAGAAGACGCCCAGCATCTGGAGCACCCAGCTCACCGGGGCGAACCCGCCGAACGCGGACAGGGGGCTGGCGTTGTGCAGGGCCCCGTCGCCGTCCCGGGTGAATCCGCCGAGGAGCCAGTGACCGGCGGGCACGGCCAGCAGCGCGAGCGCGCGCAGACCGTCGACCGCACGGTCGCGGTGGGCCGGGGTGGCCGCGTCGATCCGGGAGACCAGCTGCCGCACGCTCACCGGGAGTCCCCCTCGGCGATGGCCGCGAAGGCACGGAGCGAGTCAGTGCCGGGAGCGAAGTACCCGGTGTGGCCCTTCGCGTCCTCGGCGGGCACCCGGCGGGCCCCGAACGCCGCGTCGGCGGGGTCGGCGCCGTGCCCGAGACCCGCCACCCGGACGTGCGGCACGTCGTCGATCCAGTCGGTGTCGTCCTTGGCGGCCCAGACACGCGCCCCGGTGTGCAGACCGGCCACGTCGTCGGCGCGCATCCCGGGGGAGCCGAGCACCACCAGATCCGTGGCGAGGAGCCCCGGGGCCGCGAGCCCGCACACCACCGAGCCGTAGCTGTGGCAGAACACGACCGGCGAGGGCAGGCCGTCGGCCGACAGTCCCTCGGCGAACCGGGTCAGCCGGCGGGCACCGGCCTCGGCCAGGCTGCCGGTCGCCGCGTCCAGGCCGAGCCCGACGGGGGTGGTGTAGCCCGCCCAGGCGATCACCGCGCTGCCCGGGCCCGTCTCGGCGTACAGCGACTTCGCCATGCCCGCCGGGGTGCCGTAGACGTCGTTCATCCGGTCGAAGGTCCCCGCGTCGATGTCCGACCCGGGTACGACGACCGCCACGTGCCGGGCGGAGCGCAGGTCCCCGAACACCTCGGCGACCTGACCTCGTCCCCGCGGGTCGAACGCGAGGATCTGCCGGCCGGGCGAGGCGAGACGGGTGAGCCGGGAATCGTGGGAGGCACTCAGTGCACGGGCGTTGGCGCGGTAGCGCAGCTCCAGCGGGGCCCCGTCCAGATTGCCGACGACCGACGGGTGCCGTTCCAGCAGGAGTTGCTGCTCCCGATCGCTCAACCCGGCGAAGAACAGGCTCACTTGGCCTGACGTAGCGCTGCCCGGGTCGGGCAGCTCACGCCCCAGTACCCGGTCGGCACGCCACGAGGCGCTGCCGGGCGGCGGCCCCGTCACCGCCCGCTGGGTGGTTCCCGACGCCCATCCTGCCGTCCCCGCCACCACTGTGGCCGCCAGTGCGACCGCGGCCAGCGTCCTCGCGAACCGACGCATCGTGCCCTCCCCGTCCGGTGTGAGCACACCGGTCGGCGTGCCGGAGAGGAAAGTAGGAGGACGACGGGTGACAGGACGTCACCCCGGGGAGCCAACTGCGCGGTGATACCGGGGTAGGGGGCGTACGGGGGGAGATCCCCACCTCCGTGCGGGGGCAGCCCCCTGGCTACTGCTCCCCGGGAGTCACCAGCCCCGACTCGTACGCGAAGATCACCGCCTGCGCCCGGTCCCGGAGCGCGAGCTTGGCCAGCACCCGGCCGATGTGGGTCTTCACCGTCTGCTCGGCCAGCACCAGCCGAGCCGCGATCTCCTGGTTCGACAGGCCCCGGGCGATCAGCTCCAGTACCTCCCGCTCGCGCGGTGTCAGGCCGTTCAGCCGCAGCGCGGGCCCGCCGGACGGCGCCGCCGGTTTCCGGCGCGCGAAGTCCGCGATGAGCCGCCGGGTCACGGACGGCGCGAGCAGCGCGTCCCCCGCCGCCACGATCCGCACCGCCGAGATCAGATCCGCCGGCGGGGCGTCCTTCAGCAGGAACCCGGACGCCCCCGCGCGCAGCGCCTCGTAGACGTAGTCGTCGACGTCGAACGTGGTGAGCATCAGGACCTTCGGCCGGTGGACCACACCCGCCGGCGGGGCCAACAGCTCCCGGGCGGCGGCCAGTCCGTCCATCTCCGGCATCCTGACGTCCATCAGGACGACATCCGGATGCACCGACCTGCTGACCTCGACGCCCTTGCGTCCGTCCGGGGCCTCACCCACCACGTCGATGTCGCTCTGCGCCGACAGCAGCGCCGCGAAACCGGCCCGCACCATGGCCTGGTCGTCGACGATGATCACGCGGATGGTCACGGTTCCTCCGGGGTCACGGATGCCGGGGCGGCTGGGGCGGCGGCAGCGGGAGCCGCGCGGCGACCCGGAAGCCCCCGTCGGGCAGGGGGCCGGTGTCGAGCGTGCCGCCGGTCAACCGTACGCGTTCCCGCATGCCGACCAGCCCGTGTCCCGTCCCCGACGCCTCCAGCGGCGAACCCGGCTTCTCCGGACTGTCGTTGACGACCAGCACCGTGAGATGGCCGTCGCGCGCCGTGACCGACACCCGCGTCCGTGCACCCGGCGCGTGCCGGACCACGTTGGCCAGTGCCTCCTGCACGATGCGGTACGCCGACAGGTCCACGGCCTGCGGCACCCCGCCGCGCTCCACCGCCTCGGCCACGTCCGCCGCCAGCGACAGCTCGGCAGGGAGCCCCGCCCGCACCGTCGCCTCCACCAGCTGCTGCACCCGGTCGAGACCGGGCTGCGGGGCCAGTTCACCCCGGGTGCCGTCACTGCGGAGCACCGACAGCAGCCGTCGCATCTCGGTCAGAGACTCCCGGGCGCCGGCCGCGATCGACGCGAACTCCGCCCGCGCCTCCTCGGAGAGCCCGCTGATCCGGTACGGCGCCGAGTCGGCCTGCACCGTGATCACCGACATGTGGTGCGCGACCACGTCGTGCAGCTCACGCGCGATACGGGTGCGCTCCTCCAGCAGGGTCCGCTGAGCCCGTTCGGCCTCGCTGATCGTCTCCTGCTCGACGAGCCGCCGCTGGGCCTCGCTCCGCTCCCGCACGGCCGCCGCGATCACCAGCACCAGCCCGCCGAGGACGAACAGCAGGGCCCCGTTGCCGCCGCTGCGCGCGGGCGAGACCGAATACAGCAGGAGCCCGGCCGCCCCCGTGGCCAGCCAGACACCGATCACGGTCCGCCGGCTCTCCCGCAGCCCGAGGGCGAGCAGCACGAAGAGGTAGCCCACCACGGCCGGAGGGGTCCACGGCCAGATGGTGCCCGGCTCCGGCTCCTGTCCCAGGAGCACCAGGGCTCCCAGGACATCGGCGGTGAAGACGATCCACCAGGCCTGGAGCGGACGGTGCGCCAGCATCAGCAGGGGCGCGGCCTGTGCGACGCCCAGGGCCCCGGCCAGTCCGCCGGGCACGCCGTAGTCGTTGGCCAGGACCTGGATCGTGACGGGGAGGAAGACGGCCGCGAGGGCGACCACGGCCACGTACGGAAGCAGCCGCAGCCACCGCTTCGGGGACCCGGCGAACAGCGGAACCGGTGGATGGGACGCGTGGGACAGTCCGTGGGCGAGCTCGCGAAGATTGCGGCGGGCGGCGCTCAGCAGACCGTCGGCGGGCGGGGGCCCGGCGGGAGAAGTGGACATGATCGGGTCAGGGTAGGCGCGGAGTGCGCAGGGCGGCGTCATACCGGGGGGTGGACCCCGGACATCCGGTCCCCTACCGGAGTAGGGGGCCGGCACACCGCGGGGCCCGGGCCCCGCAGCCGGCCTCTCGGCACGGCCTACAGCTCGGCGAGGAGTTCCGCCTTCTTCGCGCTGTACTCCGCGTCCGTGACCAGACCCGCCTGGTGCAGATCCCCCAGGTGGCGTATCCGCTCGGCGATGTCCGCGGGGTCGCGCCGCGCGCCACCCACCGGGACGGGAGCGGTGGCGACCGGCACGGACTGCGTCCGGCGCACCGACTCCAGGACCGCCGCGGCGAAGGGCAGCGACTCGTGCACCGGTCCGTATCCCAGGCCGAACATGACCGAGGCGGGATCCTGGTCGGGCTGGGCCCGCGCCACGGACGGCTGCCCGGCGCCGGGAACGGTTTCCTGACCCGGGCCGTCCGCCTCCCCACCGGACGTCGCGCCACGCGGCACCAGCCTGAGGTATCCCTCCAGGCCCTCGGGCGAACGCCACTCGACCCCGCCCAGGTCCGCCACGGGGAACGACTGGTCGCCCGCCTTCCACTTGGCGCTGGACGCCCCCGTCCAGAACCACCGGAAGGAGACCAGGGCCCCGTCGAAGCCGGCCCGGCCGTCGTACGCCTTGAACTGCATCGGCGCCTCGGGGGCCGTCACCAGGAAGCGTTCGGCGGGAAGCGCGGCCTCGGTGCCCAGCACGGCCCGCAGTTCGTCGGCGTAGTACTCGGCGAGCGTCTCGCGGTCGCCGGGCAGCACCAGCCGGTAGGGGTCGTTGCTCTCCTTGAGCTGCCCGGCCGCGGCCTCCAGCAGCGGATCGGCACCGGGTCTCGGCACCGCACGCAGCACCACCGTGCCCCGCTTGCCAGGAGTCAGCGTCACCGACGACAGCGCCGCGTACGGAATGCGGCGCTCACGCAGACTCAGGAAGAGCCTCGGCGTGCGAATACCCCGTTCGAAGCGGATGAGCACGGAGTCGGTGTCGAACTCCCAGGTGGCTTGAATTCCGGCCAGCACATCACCCATGTGCCTCATCGTATGTGGCACAGGCCCGCACGTCCCCCTTCGGTACAGGCAGAATCGCGACCAAGCGGGCAGGCCGTTCGCCGTTCTCTACGCGCGTCAGACGCGTCTCTACGCGCGTCAGGCCCCCGACTCGCCGGAAATCTCCCGGTGGCACGCCGCGTCGGAGCTCGCACAGCTGACCGAGTCGTAGGCGCCCACGCCGATTGCGGCGAAATTGTTCAGACTCTCCGTGCCCGGCTCGAAATAGCCGCTGTGCCCGATCGCGCCCCTCGCCGACACGATCCGCGCGCCGAAGGCCGGATCGACCGGATCGGCACCGTGCCCGAGGCCGCCGACCGCCAGGTTCGGAACGTCCTCGATCCAGTCGTCACCGTCCCGCATGGCCCACACCCTGGCCCGGGTGTGCAGGGCGCCGGCATTGTCCGCCCGCATCCCCGGACTGCCCGCGACCGCGATGTCGGACACCCTGGACGGCAGCCCGTGCGCGGCGACGCCGCACAGCACCGAACCGTAGCTGTGGCAGAACAGCGAGACGTCCGACGTGCCGGGCAGCGCCTTCACCAGGGCGTTCAGCCGCAACGCGCCCTCCGCGGCGAGTCCGCCCAGCGCGGCGTCCATGCCGAGCCCGGCGGGCGCGGTGTAGTCGGCCCACGCGATGACCGCCGTACGGGAGGCCGGGCTCGCCGACCGCTCGGCGTCGTACAGCGACCGGGCCATGCCGACGGGCGCCGCGTTCTCCTTCACACCGGACCGCTCCAGCGTCAGCAGATTGGTGTCCACCCCGGGCACGACGACCGAGATCCGCTCGGCCCGGTCGAGGTCGCCGAAGACCTCGGCGGCCCGGCCGCGCCCCGACGGGTCGAACGTGAGGATCTGCCGGTCACCGGCGAGCAGGGAACGGAAGCGGTCCAGCCGTCGCACGGCCTGTTGGTGCCCGTCCGGAGAGAGGCGTACGTCCTGGGTCCGCTGCTCCTCGGCCGATTCCGCCTGCTCCAGGGCATGCCGGTTCGCCCGGTAGCGCAGGGTCACCGGCGCACCGTTCATGTTCCCCACCACCAGCGGGTACTTGTCGGCGAGGGCGACCTGCTGGCCCGCCGTGAGCGCCGCGAAGAAGTGGGCCAGCCGGTACGCCGGAGCGCCCACGTCCGGGAGTGACTGACCGGCTATCCGGTCCTTCGCCCAGGAAGCGAGCGCGATCTCGCGCGGTTCGGCGGAGTGCTGGTGACGCACGGCGGTCCATCCGGTGGTCGCCAGCATCACGAACACGACCGCGATGGCGAGCAGAGCGCGCCATGCGGTGAGCGTGGGGGAGGAATCGAAGGAAGTCACTGCGCCCCACCCTAGGAGACGCTCACTTCCCGTCGTGACAGGGGTGACACGGATCACTCGTCCGCGGGGAATTGACCGTCCGTCTCCCACGCTCCGTGTGCGTCCGATCGACGTACCGGCACGTCAGGAGCCCGTCGTCCGCCCGAAAAGGCCTCGTGGGCCGGTGCATTGTGACGTCGGCCATGCGGAGCAGGTGAGGGGTGCGGCACACCTGTGCGGTTCCCGTAAGAGCGTGCCTATGCGGCGCGCCAGCTCCCGGAGAGCGCAGGCCCGAGCTCGTCCAGGTGGAGTTCGGTCAACTCCCTGAGCGCGTCCACCCCCGCGTCCTTCCGCCCGCCCCACAGCTGTCCGGTCATCCGCATCACGCCGGAGAACGCGGCGACGGCCACCCGCGCACGTGGATCCGTCTCCGGGTCGATCCCCTCACGCTCCGCGATCAGCGCGGCGGTCTGCTGCTCCAGGCCGACGTTGCGCAGCGTGTGGGCGGCGTGCAGCGCCGGGGTCGATTCGATCATCCGGTAGGCCCGCACGTGGAGTTCGGCCGTGATGTCCGCTTCGCCGGATTCCGGGCGGGTGCTCCAGGCGTTCAGAGCGGCCCGCCGCATCGCCTCGAAAGGGTCCTCCGAGGCCGGGCGTTGACGCAGTTCCGCGAGGAAGCGGGCGTCCACCTCCTCCTGGACGGCGAAGGCGGCGGCCTCCTTGTTGGCGAAGTAGCGGAAGAAGGTGCGCTGGGACACCTCGACGGCGTCCACGATCTCGTCGACCGTGGTCCGCTCGTACCCCTGCGTGAGGAAGAGTCCGAGGGCGGTGTGCAGCAGAGCCTCGCGGGTGCGCCGCTTCTTGCGTTCGCGCAATCCGCACGGACCCCCCGGCAGGGGAGCTCCGGATTTCTGCCCGCGTGTCACTTACCGGACCTCATTTCACTGCTTCTACCTGTTCAGGGTACCTGTGAGCTACGTGACAGTTACTGTCTCGTGAATTGGTTTGTCAACTGTCAGTGGCTGCCATAACGTCCTGCGCATGACTAGTCAGACCACTGTCGAGAAGGCGCCGCGGGAGCCCGAAGACACCCTTGTTCCCGCACCGGCGAAGGGGCTGCGCGGCCACCCCTGGCTGACGCTCTTCGCCGTCGCCATCGGCGTGATGATGGTGGCCCTCGACGGCACGATCGTCGCGATCGCCAACCCCGCGATCCAGAAGGACCTCGGCGCCTCGCTCGCCGACGTCCAGTGGATCACCAACGGCTACATGCTCGCCCTCGCGGTCTCCCTGATCACCGCGGGCAAGCTCGGCGACCGCTTCGGTCACCGCCAGACCTTCCTCATAGGCATCGCGGGATTCGCCGCCTCCTCGGCGGCCATCGGCCTGTCCGACAGTGTGACCCTGGTGATCGTCTTCCGTGTGCTCCAGGGCCTCTTCGGCGCCCTGCTGATGCCCGCGGCACTCGGTCTGCTGCGCGCCACCTTCCCCGCCGAGAAGCTGAACATGGCGATCGGCATCTGGGGCATGGTGATCGGCGCGTCGACCGCTGGCGGCCCCATCCTCGGCGGCGTGCTCGTCGAGCACGTCAGCTGGCAGTCCGTCTTCTTCATCAACGTGCCCGTCGGTGTGCTCGCGCTCCTCTTCGGCCTCGTGATCCTCAGGGACCACCGCGCCGAGAACGCGCCGAGGTCCTTCGACATCGGCGGCATCGTCCTGCTGTCGCAGGCGATGTTCTGCCTGATCTGGGCCCTGATCAAGGGCTCGGAGTGGGGCTGGGGCGACTGGCGGACGATCGGCTTCCTGGGCGCGGCCGTCATCCTGTTCGTCGTGTTCGCGCTCTCCCAGAAGAACGTCCGGGAGCCGCTGATCCCCCTGGCCATGTTCCGCTCCGTGCCGCTCTCGGCCGGTGTGGTTCTGATGGTGCTGATGGCGTTCGCCTTCATGGGCGGCCTGTTCTTCGTCACGTTCTACCTGCAGAACGTCCATGGCATGAGCCCGGTCGACAGCGGACTCCACCTGCTGCCGCTGACCGGAATGATGATCGTCGGTTCGCCGCTGGCCGGCGCCGCCATCACCAGGTTCGGCCCGCGCGTGCCCCTGGTCGGCGGCATGGTGTCCGTCGCCGTCGCCATGTTCGGCATGTCCCAGCTGACCATCGGCACCGGCACGCTGACGATGTCACTCTGGTTCGCCCTGCTCGGATTCGGCCTCGCGCCGGTCATGGTCGGCGCCACCGAGGTCATCGTGGGCAACGCCCCGATGGAGCTCTCCGGTGTCGCGGGCGGCCTCCAGCAGGCCGCGATGCAGGTCGGAGGCAGCCTCGGCACCGCTGTCCTGGGCGCCGTCATGGCCGCCCAGGTCGACGCTCAGCTCGACGACAACTGGAAGGCCGCGGAGCTTCCGCCGGTCGACCCGGCGCAGCTGGACCAGGCGTCGGCCGCCATCAAGGTCGGGATGCCGCCGATCGAACCCGGCACCCCGCCGGAGATCGCGGTGAAGATCGCGGACGTCGCCCATGACACGTTCGTGTCGGGCATGAGCTCCGCTTTCATGGTCGCGGGCATCGTCGCGGTGGTCGCCGCCCTGGTCGCCATGCTCACCAAGCGCGGCGCGAACGCCGAGGCGGGGATGGGCGCAGGCCACATCTGATCGCTCGGCGACACCTGGCCGGCCGCCTGCAGCGGCCGGGCGCCAGGCGTCAACACAGCACTTCCGACAGCCCCGCCGGACGGTTCCGGCGGGGCTGTCGCCTATCAGGGTGGTCCGCCGCCCGCCCCCTTCCCGGCCCTCACTTCCGCAGGTCAGAGTGCGGACATGTGAGCCACCCGGCTCGCTCGACCACGGGGGTTGATCCACCATGCGCACCACCTTCCTCGCCGCCACCCTGGCGGCCACCGCACTCGTCCCGGCCACCGCCCTGTCCTCGGGCGCCGCTCCGGCCGCCCACCACGGGGCCACCGGACAGCAGCACGCCCGCAGCGCCCCGCAGGCCGCACCGGCAGGGCTCGCGCCCTGCGGCTCGGGGCAGCTCTGCCTCTGGGCGAAGCCGGACTTCAAGGGGGCCTCCCAGGCCCATGAACTGTCCACCGTCGACATCGAGAGCTGCGTACCCCTGCCGGCCGACTCGTCCGCACAGGCACTGGTGAACCGCACCGGGCGGCCCGTCACCACCTATCAGTCGGCCGAGTGCGCCGAGACCGGCGAGTTCGAGACCTACCCGGGCGGCGGCACCTGGGTGCCCCGGTCCCCGTACACGGTGAGGGCCTTCAAGATCTGGGAGAGCTGAGCGGCCCCGGGCCCGGACACGCCGGAGGGCGGCAGGGTCCTCGGACCCCACCGCCCTCCGGTTCCGCCAGGAGCGTTACGCGTCGCCACCGGCCGGGCCGGGGCCCGCCGCGGCCACGTCCAGCAGCTCGTAACGGTCCAGCGCCGTCTTCAGCGCCGAACGGTCGATCTTGCCTTCCTTCGCGAGCTCGGTGAGCACCGCCAGCACGATCGACTGCGCGTCGATGTGGAAGTAGCGGCGGGCCGCACCCCGGGTGTCGGCGAAGCCGAAGCCGTCCGCACCCAGTGACTGGTACGCGCCGGGCACCCAGCGGGCGATCTGGTCGGGCACGGAGCGCATCCAGTCCGAGACCGCCACGAACGGCCCCTCGGAACCGGAGAGCTTCTCCGTCACGTAGGGGACGCGCTGCTCCTCCTCCGGGTGGAGCAGGTTGTGACGCTCCACCTCGACCGCCTCGCGGCGCAGTTCGTTCCAGGAGGTCGCCGACCAGACGTCCGCCTTCACGTTCCACTCGTCGGCGAGGATCCGCTGGGCCTCGACCGCCCACGGGACCGCCACGCCGGACGCCAGGATCTGGGCCGGGATCTGGCCCTTCTCGCCGGCGCGATAGCGGTGGACGCCCTTGAGGATGCCCTCGACGTCCACGTCGGCGGGCTCGGCCGGGTGCTGGATCGGCTCGTTGTAGACGGTGAGGTAGTAGAAGACGTCCTCGTTCTCGTCGGGGGTCCCGCCGTACATCCGGCGCAGACCGTCCTTCACGATGTGCGCGATCTCGTACCCGAAGGCCGGGTCGTAGGAGACACAGGCCGGGTTCGTCGAGGCGAGCAGCTGCGAGTGGCCGTCCGCGTGCTGCAGACCCTCACCGGTCAGAGTCGTACGGCCGGCGGTCGCACCCAGCACGAAACCGCGCGAGAGCTGGTCGGCCATCTGCCAGAACTGGTCACCGGTGCGCTGGAAACCGAACATCGAGTAGAAGACGTACACCGGGATCAGGGGCTCGCCGTGCGTGGCGTACGCCGAACCCGCGGCGATCAGCGAGGCCGTGCAGCCGGCCTCCGAGATCCCGTCGTGCAGCATCTGCCCGGTCGGCGACTCCTTGTACGCGAGGAGGAGCTCACGGTCCACCGACTCGTACTGCTGCCCCAGCGGGTTGTAGATCTTCGCGCTCGGGAAGAACGCGTCCATGCCGAAGGTGCGGTACTCGTCGGGCGCGATCAGCACGAAACGCTTGCCGATCTCCTTGTCCCGCATGAGCTCCTTCAGGACACGGACGAACGCCATGGTCGTGGCGATCGACTGCTGACCCGAACCCTTCTTCGCGGTCGCGTACACCTTGTCGTCCGGGAGGGGCAGCGGCTTCGACCGCACCACACGCGTCGGGACGTAACCGCCCAGACCCTGGCGGCGGTCGTGCATGTACTGGATCTCCTCCGAGTCGCGGCCCGGGTGGTAGTACGGCGGGTTGCCGTCCTCCAGCTGCTTGTCCGCGATCGGGATGTGCAGACGGTCACGGAAGCGCTTGAGGTCGTCCGCCGTGAGCTTCTTCATCTGGTGGGTCGCGTTGCGGCCCTCGAAGTTCGGCCCGAGCGTCCAGCCCTTGACCGTCTGCGCCAGGATCACGGTCGGCTGGCCCTTGTGGGCCTTGGCCGCCGCGTACGCCGCGTAGACCTTCCGGTGGTCGTGGCCGCCGCGCCCCAGGTGCAGGATCTGGTGGTCGGACATGTCCTTGACCATGTCCCGCAGCCGCGGGTCGTCCCCGAAGAAGTGCTCGCGGATGTACGCCCCGGTCTCCGTGGCGTACGTCTGGAACTGGCCGTCCGGGGTGGTGTTCAGCTTGTTGACCAGGATGCCCGTGCGGTCCTGCGCGAGCAGCGGGTCCCAGGTGCGGTCCCAGACCAGCTTGATGACGTTCCAGCCGGCGCCGCGGAACTGCGACTCCAGCTCCTGGATGATCTTGCCGTTGCCGCGCACCGGGCCGTCGAGTCGCTGCAGGTTGCAGTTCACCACGAACGTGAGGTTGTCCAGGCCCTCACGGGCGGCGATCGACAGCTGGCCGAGCGACTCCGGCTCGTCCATCTCGCCGTCGCCGAGATAGGCCCAGACGTGCGAGTCGGAGGTGTCGGCGATGCCGCGCGCCTCCATGTAGCGGTTCATCCGCGCCTGGTAGATCGCGCCCAGCGGGCCGAGGCCCATCGAGACGGTGGGGAACTCCCAGAAGTCCGGCATCGACCGCGGATGCGGGTAGCTGGACAGCGCGTGCCCGGCCTTCGACTTCTCCTGGCGGAACCCGTCGAGCTGCGCCTCGCTCAGCCGGTCGAGCAGGAAGGCGCGGGCGTAGATGCCCGGGGACGCGTGTCCCTGGAAGAAGATCTGGTCGCCGCCCCGGCCGTCGTCCTTGCCGCGGAAGAAGTGGTTGAAGCCGACGTCGTACAGCGAGGCGGAGGAGGCGAAGGTGGCGATGTGACCGCCGACACCGATCCCGGGCCGCTGGGCGCGGGAGACCATCACCGCGGCGTTCCAGCGGGTCGCGTTGAGGACCTTGCGCTCGATCTCCTCGTCGCCGGGGAAGAACGGCTCGTCCTTCGTGGCGATCGTGTTGATGTAGTCGGTGCTGCGCATCTCGGGCACGGCCACGCGCTTCTCGCGCGCGCGCTCGATGAGCCGGAGCATCAGATAGCGGGCCCGCTCCCGGCCGCGCTCGTCGACGGCGGCGTCGAGGGAGTCCAGCCATTCCTGGGTCTCTTCGGGATCGAAGTCCGGGACCTGGCTGGGAAGGCCGCCAATGATGATCGGGTTGCGATCGGATGCGGAAGCCACGCTGTTCCTTCGCTGCTCGGTGATGCTCTTCGGGGCCTGGTTGCGGGGAATGTACCCCCGCGTCGGAGGCGTAAGCCGTCTCCATCGTGTACCGCGAGGACCTGAACGTCACCTCTACTGTGGGGTAACACGAGGTTCCCGGACACCGTGTCCGGGGCACCAGTACCAGCAGCGCGAGGGCGACCCTGCCCAAACCGCAACCATACGCCCAACCCGGCCAAGCGTTCCCAAAGCCCGTTCGAATCCGAATGGCGGAGCGAAACGGCATAAGCTGAGGAAGGACGTAAAGGGTCCGGACAGCATTTCCGGCCCCGCAGGAGACATGCCTGAGGTTGCGGTGACGTGGCAGGGAACGTCACCGTTTAGGCGGTCTCGGACGCCGGGTACTTGCGCGATTCGCCGAGCCCGTGTGGACTACGGCCAATGCCCCGCGCACGCGCGTGGCTGAAGCATTTTCCGAAACATGATCAGGAGGCAACCCGTGAGCGCGACCGCGGACCACGCGGAGGAACGGACCAACACGGCCGTCAGGCTTGGGTTCGAACCCGGACAGGTGGTCCAGGAGATCGGCTACGACGACGACGTCGAGCAGGAGCTCCGTGAGGGCATTGAGGCCACAATCGGCCAGGAACTCGTCGACGAGGACTACGACGACGTCGCTGACGTCGTCCTGCTCTGGTTCCGCGACGAGGACGGCGACCTTACGGACGCGCTGGTGGATGCCATTGGTCTGATCGAGGACGGTGGCACGGTCTGGCTGCTGACGCCCAAGACCGGCCGGGACGGATACGTCGAGCCGAGCGACATCAACGAGGCTGCCCAGACAGCTGGTCTTGCCCAGACCAAGAGCATCAACGCGGGCAAGGACTGGACGGGCAGCCGTCTGGTCACCCCCAAGGGGGCCAAGGCCAAGCGCTGAGCTCTTCCATCACGACCGAAGGCCCCCGTCGGCAGCACGCCGGCGGGGGCCTTCGTACGCGCCGCCACGGTTCTGCCCGGGTCGCCCCGGGGCTGCGTAGGGTGGGTTTCACCCGGACGGCCCAGAGCCGGGAAGACCGACGTCACCGAAGGGATGCTTGTCACATGGCGATCGAGGCCGGCACGAAGGCTCCGGATTTCGAGCTGAAGGACAACCACGGGCGGACCGTGAAGCTCTCCGACTTCCGGGGCGAGAAGAACGTGGTGCTGCTCTTCTACCCGTTCGCCTTCACCGGCGTCTGCACGGGGGAGCTGTGCGCGCTCCGTGACGAGCTGCCCGCGTTCGAGAACGACGACACCCAGCTTCTCGCGGTCTCCAACGACTCGATCCACACCCTGCGCGTCTTCGCCGAGCAGGAGGGACTCGAGTACCCCCTGCTGTCGGACTTCTGGCCGCACGGGGAGACCTCGCGGGCGTACGGCGTCTTCGACGAGGACAAGGGCTGCGCGGTGCGCGGCACGTTCATCATCGACAAGGAGGGCGTGGTCCGCTGGACCGTCGTCAACGGCCTGCCGGACGCGCGTGACCTGAACGACTACATCAAGGCACTCGACTCGATCTGATCCGTGGGGGCCGGGGGGACCGGACGCCTCCGGTTGCACCCGGGGACCCCGGACCCCCGCCCGGTCCGCGGCCGGGGGTCCGTGATGTGCTGGATCCGGGGTTTGCGACCTCCCGGATCCGGGGATCTCCTGGCGGCGACCGGCCAAAAGCCTGTTTTGGCCGGGAACCGGTCACTAGGATCCAATCGTTGATCCGATGCCAACGCACGACGGGGGCGCTGGTGTCTGCCGGCCCTCTCTAAACTTTTGGAGGACTCGTGGGAGTCAGCCTCAGCAAGGGCGGCAACGTCTCGCTGACCAAGGCCGCGCCGAACCTGACCGCGGTCATCGTCGGTCTGGGCTGGGATGCCCGGACGACCACCGGCGGTGATTTCGACCTCGACGCCAGCGCTCTGCTGACGAACGCCGAGGGCAAGGTCGGCAGCGACGGGAATTTCGTCTTCTTCAACAACCTCAAGAGCCCCGACGGCTCCGTCGAGCACACCGGTGACAACCTCACCGGTGAGGGCGAGGGCGACGACGAGGTCATCAAGGTCAACCTCGCGGGCGTACCCGCCGATGTCGACAAGATCGTCTTCCCGGTCTCGATCTACGAGGCCGAGAGCCGTCAGCAGAGCTTCGGCCAGGTCCGCAACGCGTACATCCGCGTGGTGAACCAGGCGGACAACAGCGAGCTCGCCCGCTACGACCTGAGCGAGGACGCCTCGACGGAGACCGCCATGGTCTTCGGTGAGCTCTACCGCAACGGCGCGGAGTGGAAGTTCCGTGCCATCGGCCAGGGGTACGCCTCGGGGCTGCGCGGCATCGCGCAGGACTTCGGCGTCAACGTCTGAGCCGGTCCGGAGGAACCTCCGGACACCTTCAGCTCCATCGCGTCCGGCGCCGCACCATTCGTGCGGCGCCGGACGCGCTCGGCAGAGCGCCCGGCGTCCGTCAGGCGCCCGTGCCGGGCCGGTAAGACCGTCATCGACTCGGGGAGGACACACCATGGGCGTCACGCTCGCCAAGGGAGGCAATGTCTCCCTCTCCAAGGCCGCACCCAATCTCACGCAGGTGCTGGTCGGGCTCGGCTGGGACGCACGATCCACGACGGGAGCCGACTTCGACCTCGACGCCAGCGCACTGCTGTGCCAGTCGGGCCGGGTCCTCGGCGACGAGTGGTTCGTGTTCTACAACAACCTCACCAGCCCCGACGGCTCCGTCGAGCACACCGGTGACAACCTCACGGGGGAGGGCGACGGTGACGACGAGTCCGTCATCGTGAACCTCACGCAGGTGCCGGCGCACTGCGACAAGATTCTTTTCCCGGTCTCCATCCATGAAGCCGACAATCGTGGGCAGACATTCGGTCAGGTCAGCAATGCCTTCATCCGCGTGGTCAACCAGGCGGACGGCCAGGAGCTGGCGCGGTACGACCTCACCGAGGACGCGTCGACGGAGACGGCGATGATCTTCGGCGAGCTCTACCGATATGGCGGGGAGTGGAAATTCCGTGCAGTCGGACAGGGGTACGCGTCAGGGCTCCGCGGCATCGCTCTAGACTTCGGGGTCAACGTTTCGTAAAGCCGCGCACGGCGCGGGGGAGCCCCGTACTCAACCGGGGGAGACCCGTTACATACATGATGGGGTAGCCAGTGCTTCTGAAAACCTTCGGCTGGTCGTTCGCGGTGACCGCGATCGGCCTGGTCGCAGCGGTGTTCTACGGGGGGTGGCAGGCATTCGGCATCGTCGCGATCCTGTCGGTCCTCGAGATCTCGCTGTCCTTCGACAACGCGGTGATCAACGCCGGAATCCTGAAGAAGATGAATGCCTTCTGGCAGAAGATCTTCCTCACCGTCGGTGTGCTCATCGCGGTCTTCGGTATGCGGCTGGTCTTCCCCGTGGTGATCGTGGCCATCAGCGCTCAGCTGGGGCCGATCGAGGCCATCGACCTCTCCTTCAACGACCCTGACCGCTACAAGGAACTGGTGACGGACGCCCATCCGTCGATCGCCGCGTTCGGTGGCATGTTCCTGCTCATGATCTTCCTCGACTTCATTTTCGAGGACCGTGACATCCAGTGGCTGCGCTGGATCGAGCGCCCGCTCGCGAAGCTCGGCAAGGTCGACATGCTGTCGGTCTGCGTCGCGCTCATCGTCCTGCTGGTCTCGGCCATGACGTTCGCCACCCACGCGCACCAGCACGGCGGCGGGCACGCAGACAAGGCGTCGACCGTCATGCTCTCGGGCATCGCCGGTCTGATCACCTACCTCGTGGTCGGCGGCCTCTCCGGATTCTTCGAGAGCAAGCTCGAAGAGGAGGAGGAGCGCGAGCAGGAGGCCGAGGAAGAGGCCAAGAAGGCCGGCAAGCCGGTCTCCGGGGTACTCCTCGCGGGCAAGGCCGCGTTCTTCATGTTCCTCTACCTCGAGGTCCTCGACGCGTCCTTCTCGTTCGACGGCGTCATCGGCGCCTTCGCCATCACCAACGAGATCGTCCTGATGGCCCTCGGTCTCGGTATCGGTGCCATGTACGTCCGTTCGCTCACCGTGTACCTGGTCCGCCAGGGCACCCTGGACGACTACGTCTACCTGGAGCACGGCGCGCACTACGCGATCGGCGCCCTGTCGGTCATCCTGCTCGTCACCATCCAGTACGAGATCAACGAGCTCATCACCGGCTCCGTCGGCGTCATCCTGATCGGCTGGTCCTTCTGGTCCTCGGTGCGGCGCAACAAGGCGATCGAGGCGGCCGGCGGCGGCTCCGATTCCAAGGCGGAAGTCTCCTCCGGGGTGTGACCCGGTAGGGAATGAGGAACGCTCTCTCTGCGGGGCGGCCCATGGCGGCGGTTCTCCGGGAACACCCGGACCCGACCCGGTGGCCGCCCCGCAGTGGCGTGCGGGGCGTGTGGGCCGTATGCGCGGGGTCGGTCGTTACTACGGATACGTATGGGGGTTGGGATGGCCTTCTGGGACGGCCTTTTTCCGCGCCGGGCGGCGCAGTTCGAGTCGGGTAACTCCGCGACGAACTCGATCGTGCTCTCCAAGCGCAATGCCACGGTCTCGCTGAACAAGCAGGGTGCGCTGTCGGGCAATCTGCGCGTCAACCTGTCGTGGCGGATGCGTACGTCGGACATCGGCGGGCGGTCGCAGCAGAGCGGCCGACTGCTGCGGCCGCTGAAACTCTTCAAGCCCGAGGTGGTGCAGGCGCACACCCAGGGCATGGTCAACGTCGACCTGGACCTCGGCTGCATGTACGAACTGGCCGACGGGACGAGGGGCGTGGTGCAGCCCCTGGGCAACCTCATAGGCGACCTGAACGCGGCCCCCTACATCAGGCTCAGCGGGGACGACCGCTTCGGGGCGCCCTCGGGCGAGACCGTCTACGTGAACCTCGACAAGCGCGACGAGATCAAGCGCCTGCTGTTCTTCGTGTACATCTACGACCAGACCCCCGCCTTCGACCGTACGCACGCCAAGGTGACCCTCTACCCGGGCAACGGCCCGCGCATCGAGATCGAGCTGGACGAGAGGGCCCCGCAGGCACGCTCCTGCGCCGTGTTCACCGTGGACAACACCAAGGGCGAACTCGTGGTGCGCCGCGAGGTGAAGTTCGTCTACGGCTTCCAGTCGGAGCTCGACCGCATGTACGGCTTCGGTATGCAGTGGGGGCGCGGCTACAAGACGCGGGCCTGAATGGGCGCGGTGAGGGGCCGCCGTACCCCCGGATCAGGTCCGGAGGAACTGCGGACCCTGCGGGGGGAGCACGAAGTTCGGGTCGGGGGCGTGGGCCGCCGCCGCAGCGGGCTGCGGATAGCCGTACGCCGGCCGGGCGGCAGGCTGTGGATAGCCGTACGCGGGCTCGGGAGCCGTCGTGGGCGGCTGCGGGTAGCCGTAGGCCGGCTGGGGCGCCACGGCGGGCTGTGGGTAGCCGTACGCGGGCTGCTGGTGCTGGACGGTGGCCTGGGAGTCCGGCGACGGCGCGGTGGCCTCCGGCACGGCCGGGGCCGTCCCGGAGGAGCCGGGCTCGGACGCCGCCTCGGCCTCGTCCACCGAGATCCCGAAGGCGTCGGCCAGTCCGACGAGACCCGTCGGGTACCCCTGCCCCACGGCCCGGAACTTCCAGCCGTCACCGCGCCGGTACAGCTCGCCGCAGATGACCGCGGTCTCCTCGCCGGTCTCCGCGCGAACGTCGAAGACCGCGAGCGGATCACCGTCCGCGGACTCCGCGTCGTACAGCGATATCCGCAGGTCCGCCACCCGCTCGAACGCCGCCTCGTCGCAGGACGCCGCGATGACCACCTGGTCCACGGAGGGGTCGAGCGAGGACAGGTCCGCCTCGATCGTGTCCGTGAGCCCCTCGGGCGAGCTGCGCTTGGGCAGGCGCCGCACGAGGCCCGACGGATGCCGCGGCTGGTTGTAGAAGACGAAGTCCTCGTCGGAACGCACCTGTCCGGAAGAGCCGATCAGCAGGGCCGAGGCGTCCACGTCCGGGATGCCGGCGCCCGGGGTCCAGCTCACCACGGCGCGTACGGCCGTGGCGTCGAGAGGGACGTTCGAACCCTTCAGCATCGCGTGCGTCATGGCGGTCATCCTGCCTGCTGGTGGGGCGCGCGGACAACGCGGGGGTACGAACCAGTAGGCCAGGCACCGGTCACGGGGGTCGCACAGGCGCGCCGCGAGAGGTGTGAGATACACCGGGGACACCCGAAGTTCATACGGTCGGGGAACCGACGACACCTGCCCGAACGTACTATTACCGGCCATACGTTTGTCCGGTCTCTATGGCAGTACGGGGGAATCACATGCGTCATTTCGGGCACATCTCGCCCGCTGTCCGGGAGAGCCTGTTCTTCAGGGAGCCGTGCGCGTTCGACGCCGGCTCCTCCTCCCGCATGCTGAGCGCGGCCCTGGGGGCCACGCTCTACAGCCCCGCCACCCGGCCCAGACTGGCCGACGACGTGATCAAGCAGACCGGCCGCGGCGTGGTGTCCATGGTGCTCTGCCTGGAGGATTCCATCGACGACGCCGAAGTCGTCGGCGCCGAGGCCAACCTGGTCCGGCAGTTCGCCGATCTCGACGCGCGCGACGCCGAGGCGCCGCTCCTCTTCATCCGGGTCCGTGAGCCGGAGCAGATCTCCGACCTCGTGAGGAGGCTCGGAACCTCCGTACGACTGTTGTCCGGATTCGTACTTCCGAAATTCACGGAGGAGCGTGGCGAACTCTTCCTGGAGGCCCTCACCGCGGCCGAAGCGGAAAGCGGGCACCGGCTGTTCGCGATGCCCGTCCTCGAGTCGCCGGAACTCCTGCACCTGGAGACCCGGAGCGAGACCCTCCGGGGAATCGCCCGCACCGTCGACAAGTACCGTGAGCGGATCCTGGCGCTGCGGCTCGGAGTCACCGACTTCTGCTCCGCCTACGGCCTGCGCCGGGCCCCCGACATGACCGCCTACGACGTACAGATCGTCGGTGCCGTCATCGGCGACGTCGTCAACGTGCTGGGCCGGGCCGACGGCACCGGGTTCACCATCACCGGGCCGGTGTGGGAGTACTTCCGCCTCCAGGAGCGGATGTTCAAGCCCCAGCTGCGCCGCAGCCCCTTCATGGGCCGGGCCGAGGAACTGCGCACGACGCTCATCGAGCACGACCTCGACGGGCTGCTGCGCGAGATCGAGCTCGACCGCGCCAACGGGCTGATGGGGAAGACCTGCATCCACCCCTCCCACGTCCTGCCCGTGCACGCGCTGTCGGTCGTCAGCCATGAGGAGTACAGCGACGCCCAGGACATCCTGCGGCCCGAGCGGGGCGGCGGTGGAGTGCTGCGTTCCGCGTACACGAACAAGATGAACGAAGTGAAGCCGCACCGCGCCTGGGCCGAGCGCACCCTGCAGCGGGCCGAGGTCTTCGGCGTGGCGCGCGAGGACGTCGGATTCGTGGAGCTCCTCGCCGCCGGCGTGACGGACTGAGCGCGGGCATGGGCGCGCGCGTACCGGAAGAATCCGAGCACATACCGGAAGAAGAGGCAGTGGACGTGGAGTGGTCGGGTAACTGGGTCGCGGAGCGGCTCGGCGTCGAGCTCGTCGGTGACGGGGAGCTCCGGGACCTGCTGGGCCTCGCCCTGCGCCGCAACCCGAAGCGGGCCCATCTGCTCGTGTCGAACGTCCTGGGCAAGCACGTGCCGCAGCGGCCGTCCGTGGTCCACGGCGTGGGCTTCGAGCTCGGCGAACGGGTACGGGACCTGCTCGGCGAGGCGGAGGCCCGCCGCGCGGTAGTCCTCGGTTACGCGGAGACGGCGACCGGCCTCGGCCACGCCGTCGCGGACGGGCTCGGGGTGGCGCCGTACCTCCATTCGACCCGGCGCCCCGTCCCCGGCGTCGCACAGGCGGGCGGCTTCGAGGAGGCGCACTCCCACGCCACCTCCCATCTGCTGCTGCCCGAGGACCCCGACCTGCTGAAGGCGTCCTCGGAGGGGTCGCCGCTGGTGCTGGTCGACGACGAGTTCTCCACCGGCAACACCGTCCTCAACACCATCCGCGCCCTCCACGCGCGCTACCCCAGGGACCGGTACGTCATCGTCGCCCTGGTGGACATGCGGTCCGAGGCCGACCAGGGGCGGCTCGCCGGGTTCGCCGAGGAGATCGGCGCCCGCGTCGACCTGATCGCCCGGGCCCGCGGCACCGTGCGCCTGCCCGAGGGCATCCTGGAGAAG